>JAITRL010000337.1 GCA_031288415.1 Deltaproteobacteria bacterium
GCCTCGCGGCGCCCTGAGGCCGCAGGCTCAAACGGTCCGCTCCCGCCCGGAGGCGCGCATCCGGCCGCCATCACTTTCCCCGAAGGCTTCCAGCATGGTTTTCTTCCGCAAAAAAAACGCCGCCGGCAACGGCCCGCGCGACCGGGCCGCGTTCCGCCCGGCCAAGGAGACGGGGCCCCTTCCCTTGCCGCCGGAGAGGCACATCTTTCTCACGGGCTTCATGGGGGCGGGCAAGTCCACGGTCGGGCCTATCCTCGCGGGCCTTCTGGGCAGGCCCTTCCTCGACCTGGACGGGGAGATCGAGAAGGCCGAGGGGGCGGCCGTGCACGAGATCTTCGCGGACCCTCGCGGCGGCGAGGCCCGCTTCCGCAAGCTGGAGGCGGACCTCATCAGGGGCCTCGTCGCCTCCCGTACCTTCCCTGGGGTGGTGGCGCTCGGGGGCGGCGCGGTGGAGGACCCGCAGACCCGCCGTCTTCTGAAGTCCTCCGTCAACTGCTTCTTCCTGCAGGCGGAAGAGCCGATCCTCTGGGAGAGGGCCAGCCGGGAAGGCCAGCTCAGGGAAAGGCCGCTGGCCAAGGACCGGGAAGAATTCCGCAAGCGGCTCTCCAGGCGCCTCCCCCTCTACCGCTCCTGCGGCATGCCGGTGGACTCCGGAGCCTCTTCCCCCGCCGAGGCGGCGCACGCCATCGTAAGGCTCCTCTTCAGCGGCCTTTCGGGGGGCCTTTCCGTGCGGCTGGACCAGCCCTCGGCCCTCTCCGCCTGGCCTGACCTGGACTCGCTCTCGCACTCTATAGCGGGCAGGCTCTCCGGAAGGAGGACCCTTCTCCTGCTCGACCCGGCCCTGCGCTCAGAGGAGCCTTTCTGGACGGCCTTCCTCGGGGAAGGCAGCGTCGCTTACCCGGAACGCCGCGGCGAGGCCGCCAAGACCTTCGCCTCGGCCGAGAGCATCCTCCATATCCTCGCCGCCAGATCCTTCGACCGCTCGGACTGGCTCCTGGCGCGCGGGGGAGGGAGCCTGACCGATCTCGCGGCCTTCTGCGCCGGAGTATTCAAGCGGGGCATAAAGCTCCTCCTGATGCCCACCACGCTTCTGGCGGCCGTGGACGCCTCGGTGGGCGGCAAGGCGGCCGTGAACTTCGCAGGCGCCAAGAACCAGTGCGGGATCTTTTACCTCCCTGACGAGGTGCTCATCGAAGGCGAGGTCCTCCGGCGCCTCCCCCGCAGCCTCGTCGAGGAGGGCCTCTCCGAGGCCTACAAGACCGGGCTGGTCCTGGACCCGGATCTCTCGGGGCTCATCGCCAGGGAAATCGAGTCGCTCCTCCCGCCCGAAGGCGCGCCCGGCCCGGATCTCCCGCTGCTCCTCGAGACCGCCTGGCGCGGGGCCTCGCTCAAGGCGGGCGTGGTCTCGGAAGACTTCCGCGAGGAGACCGGCCGCCGCGCCGTCCTGAACTTCGGGCACACCTTCGGGCACGCCGCGGAAAGCTATTACTCCCAGGCGGAGGTCCCCCTCTCCCACGGGCGGGCGGTGGCCTACGGCATGGCGGCGGCCCTCGTGCTCTCCGAGAGGGCCTGGGGCCTCGACCCCGGATTCGCCAGGGAGGCGCGGTCCGTATGCCTCAGGCTGTCCCGGGGCGGCTACCCGCCCATCCCGCCCCGCGAGGACCTCTCCCGGCTCTTCCTTGCCGACAAGAAGGCCAGGCACGGCAAACTCAAGTTCATCGCCCTCAAGGCCCCCGGCGAGCCGGCGCTGGCCGATCTCGACCCCGAGGATCTCATCCGCGCGGCAGAGGAGGCGGTCCGCGAGGCCAAGGCGCGCGAGATCCGCCCCTGGTCCAGGCTGTAGGGCCGCCCTCTGCCCCCGCCTCCTGCCAGGGCGGGACAGGGCCTGCGGCCTTGAGGCGGCCCATGCGCCACGGGCTCCCGCAGGCCTGAAGGGACTCCCGGCCAGGAGGCGGCGGGCGGGGGCCTTTTGGCTCGTGAGCCAAGGGACTCGCGGGCCTGCGGGGCCCGGCGGCCAGAGGGAACGCGGGCCTGAACGCCACGGCGGCCAAGGGGCGCGCGGGCCCGAACGGCACGGCGGCCAGGGAAAATCGCGGGCCTGCAGGGCCCGGCGGCCAAGGGGCGCGCGGGCCTGAGGCTCTCTCAGCGCCCCCGCGGCCTGCCAAGGAGGCTTCCTGTCATGTTCGGGAGCGGGTTCGGCAAGAACTTCAGGGTCGCCACTTTCGGCGAGTCCCACGGGCCCGCCCTGGGCTGCGTGGTGGACGGGGTCCCTGCGGGGCTGCCCCTCTCCGAGGAACTCCTCCAGAAAGACCTGGACCGCCGCAGGCCCGGCGCCTCGCCCTTCTCCACCCCCCGCAAAGAGGCAGACAAGGCGGAAATCCTCTCCGGAGTCACCGCTGACGGCCTCACTTCCGGCTCCCCGGTGGCGATCCTCATCCGCAACGCCTCCGCCAGGAGTTCGGACTACGCCCCCATCGCCCGGCTCTTCCGCCCCGGGCATGCGGACTGGACGTACTTCAGGAAATACGGCATCCCTCCCCAGCCCGGAGGCGGCCGTTCCAGCGGCCGCGAAACCTGCGCCAGGGTGGCGGCCGGGGCCGTGGCCAGGGCCCTGCTGGCCCGGGAAGGGGTGACGGCCAGGGCCGCCGTGTCGCAGGCCGCCGGGGTGAAGGCCGACAGGCTGGACTGGGATTTCGCGGAAAGCGATCCCCTGCGCTTTCTGGACCCCGGCAAGGCCGAAGAGGCGCGCGGGGCGGTCGCCGCCCTCAGGGACCGGGGCGACTCCGCAGGCTCGGTCGTCTCCCTGGAGGCCCTGGGGCTCCCCCCCGGCTGGGGGGAGCCGGTGTTCGGGAAGCTGGAGGCCCTCCTGGGAGGGGCTTACTTCTCGCTGGGGGCCGTGCGCGCGGTGGAGTTCGGGGAAGGCATCGCCCTCGCGGGCCTTCCCGGCAGCCTGGCCAACGACCCCATAGGGCCGGATGGCCCGGAAGGCCCCCTGCACGGCGGGGTCCTGGGCGGCCTGTCCACCGGAAGGCCCCTGGCGGCCCGCCTCTATGTCCGGCCCACCCCTTCGGTGGGCCTTCCCCAAAGGACCGTCGACCTGGACGGGAACCCTTCCGAGATCACGGTTAAGGGCCGCCACGACCCCTGCATCGGGCCCCGCCTGGCCCCGGCCGCCGAGGCCATGACCCTCCTGGTCCTGGCCGATCTCCTGCTGGAGAGCCGCAAGGGGCCGGGCTGAACCCGCCGCGGCGAAGGCAAGCCCGATCGGGTAGAGGGAAGCCTAACGCTTCCCCCTACCACGCCTCCTTTACCTGAAGTTTGGCATCCAGTGTTTCACCAACACGTTTAGAGCTGTAAAGCCAACTTCTTGGTGACCATTCACCTACCATATCAAAGCCATCAAGGCCCGTTGAGGCAAACGCAGTGTTAATACCGCTGACGGCTAAGTCACAAACTTTTCCTGAAATTTGGCCCCCTTTAGTGCCTGAAGAACCGGGCGGAGGGTTTCTTTTCCTTTTCGGCCCGTTCCTCAGCGGCATGTACTATTTCAGGTGGTCACTCCACAGTCAGCCACCCGGAGGGCGGCCCCTCGCCATCGTTACCTGCAAAGGTAGCGGTCGAAATCGGGGATGGCGGCCCGGACGGGTTAATCCAATGGCTCGACCGCCCCGTCTTATGCTTCATCGGTCTGACATGGTCTTCATAACCGCGTAGTTCTCTCTAAACCAGACCGGAAGCCCGGCGGACAGGATCCGTGGGGGCGACGTGGGAGACCTTCGCCGGAATCGGCCGATGGAGCCTTACCCGGGGAAGGTGGAAAACCGAGGCCTCACAGGCCGGGGATTTTGCGGATCCCGCTCACGCCGAGGGCCGCCTGAGCACCTGAGAGATACGGGCATAGACCTTTGCAGGCGAGGATCCCTGAAAAATTTCGGGATCAGTTCTTTCTCTCCCCCATAGCGGGCCCTACCTTCCGACTCCGAGACCCTTGGGAGGCGGCGCGAGGAGTACTTTTGGCCTTGGCCCCCTCCCTGGCATATTACTGATGCAGGTCCCCGTAGAGAGAGCGTCCGCCGTCCTGACAAGGCCCCAGTCTGATGGAATGCCGGAGGCAGTTGAATAGTTACGCTTCATGTAAAACTTGGACTTGTTCAACAGTCTTAGCCCTTCCAAGTGCTGTTCGGTAAACACCATGGACAGTATCCGGCCGTTGGCAGTGCGCCGGTATCTCTTGCAGGTGTTGTTAGCCCGCATCAACTGCTTCCAGATGAACTTCAGGATTCGCGAGCGAATCCATCCGCCCAAGTCCTTGAGCCTTGCGGTCAGGGGATCAGCCTAGCGTATCCAAGCTATCCTCTTGCAACCCGCCCATTCTCAATCTGCATTGACTTCACCGACCGCCCGGTTCTCTAGCGTTCAGTCTCACATCTTTCTTGAACCGCCTAAGGCTTTTCTCGTGAGGTCTTATCCCGGAACTGCCCTTGATTTGAGCTTGACATTTATTTTTGAGGTTGGTACTATTCTGTCAATCCAACGTAATTTTGATGAAGGTGGAAAAAGTCCAGTCCGCCATTGCAGACTATTGCATTGCACAATATACGGTGTGATTATGCTTTGAATAATGACTTATGCAGTAGCCAATTCGCCTTCAAAATCGAAAGAGGGACCTTTTGCATGTTGATCAATTTTATCAGCATTGTAATTGTTCGTAGCTTGCCGACACTCCCGTAGTTGAAATTTCCGTTGTCGACACGGGAAAACATTGAGAAAGAAGCGAAAAAAATACACCTGATGAAATCGGGACTTTCATCTAAACGTAATTGCCAAAATTATATTAGAATATATTTTATAATATTATATATATTAGTTAAAATTTCTTAATTATTTTATTATTATAATTTTGCTATAAAATATTTTACCAGATTTTTTTATTCAAACTATTAATATTTGATAATAGTTACTTTTAATATTATAATTGATGTTAAAAATTAAAAAGTTTAATATATTTTAAAATTTTAATAAAATTTTTGGATATATTTTATATTCTGTTATTTTTAATTTTTAAAATATGGAAAATTGCTAATTTAGATGATTCTGTTGCCAGTGAATAAGTAGAGCAAACTTCTGAAAATCCCATTTAAAAGAATAGCAGATATTTTAAATAAAATATATTAATAAAATTTAATAATAATTGTATAGCTACAAAGATATTTTAACTTTTTGGTAATAGTGCCACCATCTTTATT
Organism: Deltaproteobacteria bacterium; assembly: GCA_031288415.1. Lineage (GTDB taxonomy): Bacteria > Desulfobacterota > Desulfarculia > Adiutricales > Adiutricaceae > JAIRZX01. The sequence goes on from JAITRL010000337.1 coordinate 5,247, forward strand.
AATATATCTTTTGGAGAATTAAAATAAATGGCATATCCACTGCAGAAATTATGTCGCTTATCTCATAGTAGTAATAAATGGAGGAGCCCAACTGATAAGTCAGACGAACCTCGCAAAACATTTGCTTATGAAAACAAATTTGGGATGGAAGATTGGTTGAATCGACATGAATGGACCTTGCCTGATCCTAATACAAAAAATCCAATACGCTATGCCCATATACAATCCTTAGACACCACTACAGGTAAACATATAGGTCAAACATTTCAGTTATTCTTTTTTTGTAAAAAACCAAAAGAAAAGTCTAAAATAATTGGAATGTTAAATGAATGTCTTGTTATTAGTGAGGAACAAGCCAAAAATATTGCTAAAAAATTTAGAGAAAATGGCTGGTTAAAATTAATGATTAATGAAGTTAAGCGTATGAGAGGTACTGATACTCTGTTTAAGCGAATATCTGATAAGCCTTTATGGTTTTTTAATATACAATTTAATCATAATGATTTAATTTTTTTTGATAATCCAAAATATATAGACTTAAAAACTCCTCGCTTCAACAGAGCTTACCTTTTGGAAAATACATCTCTCTCTAATTATAACCATAATGGGATATTAGTCGAAAATACCGTAAATTCTCAAAGTCTTCCAAAGTATTCAGAAGAAATTCGAATTAGAAAAGCAATATCAAAGAAATCTTTTTCTCCTCGACAAGCGCCTATCCAGAACAGTTTGATAACTGAATTAGCTAGAATATTTCCTGAATCTACTGTAAAGGCAGAACATCATAAAGTAGACATAGTAATTAATATTAATAATAATCCTATATTTATTGAAATAAAATGCTTAAATGATGCTAGAGAATCTATTCGTCATTCTATTGGTCAATTGTTAGAATATTCTCATTATTCTAAGAAAAATAAAACAAAAATGTTTATTATTGTTTCCGATAATAAAGCTATGGGAAAAGATATTGATTATCTAAATAATTTAACAGATTTATATAAATTAAATTTTCGTTACTTATATTGGCCTAATAATGTAAAAAGTATAAAACAAAATAAAATTATTCAATTTAAAGATTTTTTTACAAATACTTCGCAAAAATATTTGGCACTTTAGTGTTAAATAAAAAATATAATCTTATTGGATAAACCGCCAGCAAATTTTAAAGTATCCGTTCACCCCCCCCAGAACTCCGCCATCCTGGCCAGTCCCGGAGGCCTGCCCAGCCAAAGCGGCCTGACTCAGGGCGCACCGCCGCGTCAACCGGCCTCGCCACGGGACGAAGACGGCTCAAACCCCTTTCCGCCCGGACGGCTTGAGGCCGGCCGGGAGAGACGACAGGGCTATGCCGAGTCATTGACGATGCCATCGGTCCGGCCTGCCGGACCGGTCACGGGCCAAGGGCCGTCGCCTGGCCTCTCTTCTTCCCGGCCAACGACCTGGACACCCTTGGGCACGGCAGTCCCTTGGCCCCGGGGAATCTTCCCGTGTCCCCCGCAGACGGCTCCTCCCGCCTCGGCCTTGTTCCCTTCGGCGCGGCCGGGGAGGTTTCACGGCGGTAGCCCTCCGTTGCGGCCTTCGGCCGGGCGCGGCCCCGGGAGGCGCTTCCCCCGCAGGCGGCGGGGTCAAGGGCTTTCCAGCCGCCGCCCGCAGCCCTTGCCGCAGGCTTCGCCGGGGTGCGGGCCCGCGAGCCGGGGATGGCCTCAGAGGGCTTCAGGCCCGCGCTCCGCAGGGGGCCGCCCGGAGTCTTCAGGCCCGTTCCCTTCCGGCCTGCCTGCCATGTCCGGCCTGCAAGGCTTGATTCCAACGCAAAAAGGTATGAAGGTTACTTCACAAAGAAGGGGTCAGAGTGTTCACCCAAAAAAAGGCTTTAGAGCCTCTCCCCAGTATTAAAGAAATATTAGACAGAATAACGTCATAAATAATTCGAAATATCAGTAAATGCACATATAAAAAAATTATAGGCACAAAAAATTATAGTGAAAGCGGCTTTTTGTCTTGACTTTGGATCATCAGATCTGCTATTATGAGCATATAAGTTGAAAGTTGCCAGAGGCAGACCCGTGAACTACGTATCCGTTCACCCCCCCTCCTGACCACATTCCTCACAGCCTTCCTGTTTTTTGCATCATCCTCTCCCCTTCTCTCTATCTCTCTTCAGATTTGCAATAGTTTGCCGTCTCTCACTTCCGACTTCATTTCTGCCAATCCGCCGGCCTAAGACACGTTTGGCTTGCCAAACGCACATGGCAACGTAACCCCTCAGTTTTCCTCAGGCAATCGGGGGGCCGCCCTCAGGGTCCTGCCCTTTGCGGTCTTGAGCCGTTCGGGGCCGGCGAGAGCACTCGTAGCTGTCGTTCCTTTGGAGAAGACTGAAATTCTTCCATGAAATACTGCGGACCTTGCCGTCTTTCGCGCTCAGGTAGAAATAACCGCTTTTCCTGACGATGACGCGGTCGATCCGCCTCCCTTGCAGTTTCCCCCGGGTGACTTCCGCTTTCGTCAAATCACCTGTCCGAAACCCCCTCACGGACTTTTCGCGCATGAGGAAGGCGACCGGAATGCCCTGCCTGTCGGCTTTCGTGCGCTGGCACCTGCCCATCCCCCGGCTCTTGACGGTCAGGCCCTCCCGGCTCGCGCACGTGACCCCCGAGACCGTGCCGATGCAGGCGGCGTCAATGGAGTGGGACTTCCCCAGGCGGAACCTAGCCCGGTTGCCCGGTTGCAGGAGGTTTGACAACCGTAGGCGGCCTCCACGGGAAGCCCGAACCCCTCGAGCCTTGCGGGCAGGCTTTTCCGGGTGCTGCCTGCGGCGGCGGCGTCCTTGAGCGTCGCCCGGGCATTGGCCGTGACCCGCATGAGGACTTCAGGCCTGCCCGCCAGGAAGTCCTTCGCATCCATGGCCCCCTTTTCAAGGTTGCAGGCGCGGCAGGCCAAGGTGAGGTTGGAGACGCGGCCCACGCCTCCTTTGGCCTTGGGGACAATGTGGCCCGCCTCCAGGGGCCCGCCTTTTTTCCCGCGGCAGGCGCACTTGCCTCCTTCCCTCTCCAGAAGGCGTTGCCGCGCCTCGTAGCCCTGAAGCTCCCCCTGCCGATACTCCACGCCGGAAATGTCGGGGTTCAGCATCCGTTGCATGTCGAACCTGGCCGTCTCCGCGGCGAACCCTGCGAGCGGGGCCAGGCGGAGGATCTTAGCGGCGAAGTTCCCGACGGCCTCCACCCGGCGAGGCAGGGAAGGGGGAAGCCGGCCCTTCTTCCCGCGCCTTGTGAGGAAACCTCGGCTTACGGCAGCGCAGGTTCGCCGACCTCCTCCTGCGGCGGCGGCAGCTTTTGCGGCGGGTCATGTTCCTCTTGACGAGCTCCCCTCTGTTCTCCAGCTCGAAGGAGGCGATCAAGGCGGCTTCCGGCCCTGACCCGTCAGTTCCCGGGGAGGACGCCCGGACCAGGGCCGCCCCTGTGACCTTGCTCCCCGGGTAAATCTTCAGCCGCAGCGGCTGGAGGACGGAATCCTCCAGAACCCTGTCCGTGAGCCTTATCGTGAAAGGCTCATAGCGGCGGATCCTGGCTCTTTTCCGGTCAAGGAGCAGCCTGGCCCTTTTTTCGGAGCAGGGCATCAGGGGCCTCTTTTTCCTGTCAAAAACCAATACAGCCAATTTCAAGCCTCATAGCAAAAGGACTGAATCCATTACGGAACCTGTCGCGGCCCGCCTTCCGGAGACGGCGGGCCTCCCCTCGGGAACGAAGGGGAATCAGGGCTACGGCGTCACCCCGTTTCGTGCTGTTCCATGCGTGTCTGCTGATGACGCTTACAGAGGGCCGGACTGGGGAAGCATCCAGCCGTGCCGCTAGTTGCCGTGAATCCCAACGTAGCGAAGCCTTCAAGGCAAGCCTCAAAGGCAGGGCTGACCCTGGCAGCCCGTGGCCTAAAGGCAGGAAAGCCTCAAGGCCAACCCCCCTTAGGACCTGGCAGGGAGGTGAACGGTTACAATGTACTGGCCTTTCTGCTATAATATTTGCCGTTCATGATTTACCTACAGGTAAAAATATTCAACTTTGATTAATACTATATTGTAAACAGTTGCAGATGCTAATAAATATCTAAAAGATAAATTTTATATATATGATATTGTAATTTATTTTTTATGCCGCATAAATTTAAACATTTTTAGCGCTAAAGGTATAGAAAAAAAATATGTGCAATTATACAGCCAATAATGTCCAACAGCATCCTAAGACGGTAGCCTTAGTGTAGGCAGCACGGGTACCTTTTCCAGTTCTCCCTCCCGATGAAGCCCTTGGCAAAAATCAGGCAAGCTCCGCCGCAAAAACGCCGGATACGATGCGGCACCAACATTGCCCCTTCCGCAACGGTCGGTTTCAGGCGAAGGCATTGCCTCCCGCCCGCAGAAACAGGTTTCGGGCGTGACAGCCCCCGCCCCCTAAACCGCAACGCCGAATCCCACTGTTGACCCTGCGGCTTGCGCCCGGCCAACGAAGCCGGGCCTGCCCTTGCCACGGGAGTCAGTTGCGGCCAAGCCCGTCCTTGACACAGAGGGCAGTTGCGGCCAAACCCTTCCCAACCGCAGGAAGCCGCAGTCAGCAGCCCACGATGTGCACGGTTTTGCCCGCGATCGGCCTCGTCTCCCAGGTCATCTTCTCTTCCATGGGCCTGTCGGGGTTCTGGTCGAAGACCGCGAGCCAGCCCTCCGGCGCGCCGGACCCAGACATGCTCTCCAGCAGGAGGGCCACGCCCGCTTCCGGGTCCAGCGCCCCCTTGAGAGTCATGGCCAGGGGCCAGGCCCTGCCCTGAACAGTCGCCGACGCCTCCGCCCGCAGCTTCCCCAGCCCCGCCTCCAGAGCGAGGGCTCCTTCGGCGCAGCGAAGTTCCCTGCGCAGGAACGCGAAAAGGACCAGGAAAGCCATGGCCCCGTCGGTAAGGCACATCAGCCCGGCCTTGATGGCGCCGGTCCTGGCCTCGCCCAGGCCCAAGGCCCCGGTGCCGCTTTCCTCCCCGGCGGCCGACAGGGCCCTGGCGAAGCTTATGGAGATCAGGCTCTCCACGTAGTTCTTCGAGTAGAATCTCCCGCAGCTAGCGGCCCAGAAGGCCTGGAAGCCCTTGAGGACCCCGCTCAGGCCCGGCCCGCCGGAAGGCTCTCCGCCGCCGGGGCCCGACGGTTCCGCCGGGATGGCCGGGGAAAGCCCCGATACGATGATTTCCAGGAAAACCGGATTGGCGGGGAAAACCGCGCCCGCCGGGGCCTCCTGTCCCTCCCGGCCGGCCTGGCCGCCCTCCGGGGACGCCTGTCCCTCAGGGCCGCAAGGCGCACCCGCCTCTGCCGGAGCGCCCGGACGGTCCGGAGCGGGCGGAGCTGCAGGATCAGCCGGAACGGCCGGCGGGATGACCGGGGCATCCGCGCCAGGCCCCGTCAGGAGCCCGAGATCCCTGGCCAACAGGACGTCCGAGGCCTTCACGCCGTAGGGAAAGCCGGCGGCCCCGCAGATCACCGCCTCCATGACCCTCCTGAGCGCCGGTTCCTTGAGCCTGAGCCTGAGCTCGCCCAGCAGGCCGCCTTCCATCCGGATCACGGAGAGCGCCGCCCGATCCATGTCCGCGGCGGAGACGGCGCTCCCCCCGCCGTAGCGGAGGCTTTCCGCCGCGGCCTTGCCCGCCAGCGCGCTGACCAGCCAGGGGTGGCCGCGGGTCCAGCGCCAGGCCCGCTCCACGGCCGCTTCCGTGAACTCCTGGCCCTCGCTTTCCGCGAGCTGTGCGAAGAGGAGGCGCACCTCGTCCAGGGTGAAGGGCCTGAGCGCGAGCGTGGGGTGACCCTTGTCGAAAGGCCCCGTCATCCACAGGCCCGAAGGGGCCGGGTGGCTTCTGGCCAGGACATCCCGCACGTCGCTGAGGCCCGCGTAAGCCAGCGACCTGGGAAATGCCGACTCGGGCGCCGCCTCCTTCCTGACTCGCCCGTCGCGCATCCTGGACAGGAAGACGGCCAACGGGACGGGTTCCAGGCAGTCGGCCCCGTCGAAAAACAAGACCAGTTCCCTGTCAAGGCCCCGGCACACGGCGGAAAGCACCGCCAGAAGCTTGCCGCCCGGCTCGGCCGTCTCCCGCAGGGACTCGGCCGAGCCGGCCAGGCCCCGAAGCGGCTCCGCCTCGGACAGGCGGAGGGCCAGATCCAGCTGAAAGCTGATCCTGATCATGGCCTTGCGGGGGTCGGCGACCCCGGCCAGAGGGCTAAGATCGCAGTGGAGGGCCCAGTAACGCCCCTCGGAGTTGATCTTGTCGGTAAGGGCGTCCAGGAAAGTCGTCTTGCCGTAGCCCCAAGGGGCGCGGATGACAAATGATCGCCCCGCCTCGATCAGGCCTTCCGCCTCAGGGGCGCGGGAGAGGGGCGGCAGCATGTAATGCCTGGCCGGCGAGCAGATCCCGGAGGTGTTGAAGGATTTCAGGCGGGTCATGTCCTTGGGCCGCCCCAGTGCGGCGGCGGGCGGAGCGGTCGGGGCCGGATTGGCCCTGAAGGGTTTCAGGCGGTCCGGAAGCCCGCCTGTCCTGTTTCGGGCTGAAGGCTTAAGGCCAGGGCCAGGGCCAGGGCCAGGGCCAGGGCGGGAGAGGAGGCGCATAGGCTTTACGGGCGGGGGGCGTAAAAGCCCGCCTCAGAGCTGCGGCGGCCGGCTACCGGCTGGCTGGCTGAAGATGCCGGCCGAGGCCTTCGCGCAGGCTGAGGCTCCGTTGGCCCTCAGGCCGCGCGGGCGGCCTTTGCCGGTTCAGGAGGGCTTTTCAGGCGCGCAAGGCCCGCCGGCCGCGCGGGCGCGCGGGTGCGCCTCCTGCGGCCGGGAACGGAAACCTCCGGCCGGAACGGGCGGGATGCCCGGGGAAACAGGAAAAACTTGCCCATGACAAGTCAAAAAAATAATTTACACAAAATTTGGGAAATTGCAATATAAGCATGCTCCCTTAGAGCTATTTCCGGCCAGTCCGAAAAAAATATACTACATATAGATATAACGTGTTCCAGATCCATCACTTGTGCCAGGTTTCCCCGCCGCTTAAAGCGCCGCCGATGCCTTCAGGGGAAAAACATTTTCCCGCCCGGGCCTCCGCCTGCCTCTGCGGCAACGCGCCGTCTCGGCCTTCCCCGTCAACCCCGTCCGCGGGCCGCGCCCGGCTCAAGAAGGCCGCCGAAAGCCTTGACGCGGGGAGGAAGGCTCCTTATTTTTGTATTTAAGGCCTCCGGGCCTTCCCGGCCTTCCTCAACGGGCCTTGCCTTTCACCCGCCCTCGGCAACGGCCGCCCCGCCGCCAGAGGCCCTTTGCCGCCTTCTTCCCTAAGCCCGCTTTATCCGAGGCCGCCGGCCGCGCCTCCGGACCTTCACCCTCAAACCCTGCCCTTCTCGGTTTCCGCCCTGCCGCCTGCTCTCCCGCGCCCTTTTCCCGGCGCGGCCGCCGTACGCGACCTTTTCCCCGCGCGGCCCCGCTCCCGCTTCCCGCCCGGCCTCGACCGCGGCCCCGGTTCCCGCCCGGCCTCGACCGCGGCCCGGTTCCCGCCCGGACTCGACCGCGGCCCGGTTCCCGCGCGTCAGCAGCCCGGCGCGCCGGTCAAGTCCCGGAGCCGGTCTCCTTGAACGGGCTTGGACGGGCCCGGCGGGGCCCTCCCGCCCCCAGCCTAAGCGTTTTTTCATGATTCACAGGCGCTTAGGACATGCGCCTTATCCGGTTTGACGCGCCGCCCGGCTAAAGTGTATTATTCTTCCCGAACCGGGCCCTCTTTCC
>JAITRL010000345.1 GCA_031288415.1 Deltaproteobacteria bacterium
GCGCTGTCCGCAGGAGGCGCGGAGCCGGGGCTTCCGGCCTCGGCCGGCGCGCGGTCCGCATGAGGCGCGGAGCCGGGGCTTCCGGCCTCGGCCGGCGCGCTTTCCGCAGGAGGCGCGGAGCCGGGGCTTCCGGCCTCGGCCGGCGCGCTGTCCGCAGGAGGCGCGGAGCCGGGGCTTCCGGCCTCGGCCGGCGCGCTCTCCGCAGGCGGAGCGGAGCCGGGGATTCCGGCCTCGGCCGGCGCGCTTTCCGCAGGCGGAGCGGAGCCGGGGCTTTCGGCCTCGGCCGGCGCGCTTTCCGCAGGCGGAGCGGAGCCGGGGCTTTCGGCCTCTGCCGGTGCGCTTTCCGCAGGAGGCGCGGAACTTGAGGCTGCTTCCGTGGCGGGAGCTGGCTGGGAAGGTCTTGTGTCACCTGCGTCTACGGGTGGCGCGGCTTGGGTCACGCCTTCATCCTCATCGCCTGCGGAAGGCGGGTACGGCGAGTCTTCGCCGATTCCGGGGCCTGCGGGCGGTGAGGACTGCGTTGTTTCGTCAGCGGCCCCGCCTGCGGGCGGCGAGGATTCGGTAGCTTCGTCAGCGGCCCCGCCTGCGGGCGGCGTGGATTCGGTAGCTTCGTCAGCGGCCCCGCCTGCGGGCGGCGTGGAGCCGCCAGAGTCGGTTCCGGCGGGAGTCCGGCGTTCGGAATCCCCGCTTTCGCTGGCTGGGGGGGGCGCCGCCCCAGGCGCTTTGTCCGCTGCCCCGTTCGCGGGCGGCGCGGCATCGCTAGGATCGCCTGCGGAAGGTGGCTTGGTCTCGGACGCCTCGTTTTCGCCGTCGGCAGACGGCACGGCTTCAGGGTAGTTGTCCGAGGACCCGTCCGAGGGCGGCAAGGCCGCAGGCGCGTCGGGCGCGGCCGGGGATTCGTCTTCCGCTCCGCCTGTGCCGACGGCGGCGCTCGCCGCCTTGGCGGCGGCCGCATCGGCCGCGCCGGCTTTGGCGCTCTCTTCCAGATAGGCGGAGAGGTCCGGGGGCACGGGGCCGGAGACTCCTTTCACAGTGAGGATTCCAGCCTCGTAGGCATGGGATTGGGCGGTCCAGGCGCCTTCCCCGAAGGCGCCGTCCATCACGGAGGAAAACGAGTCCCAGGCCTGTTCTTCCTGACTCGCGCAGCCGCCGAGGGCGGCGGCGATGACGGCGGCCAGGAGAGGAATTGCCGTAAGGTTTTGTCGGCGCATGTTCAAGACGACCTGTCCTGTCTGTGGGCCCGACCCGAATCCGGGGCGGGGCCGGCCGCGGGCGGGGGAGGCGGCGACCGGATAGGCTGGCGTTAAACGTTAAATCTAGCAGATCGCGCCGCGCGAGGCAAAAATTCAAAGGAGGGCAGGCCCGATGAGGCGGCCGCGGGGAACATCGCGGCGCCTGGCGGCAGAGGACAGGGGAGTGAGGAGCGGGGATCCCCGCGCCGGGAATCTGGACTGGAGTTCGCTGCCGGCGGGGGAAGCGGGCAGGGAAGGCGCCTGCGGCAAATCAGGCGCTTGACGCGATGGAGCAAGCGGGATAAGGCCGGGCAGGTCAGACTGAGGCGCCTCCCCTTCGGGCGGCCGCGGGCGGCGCGGGAAGGAGGCGCGTCGTTTCAGGTTGCGTGAGGCGGCCCCCCCCCGCCTTCACGTCGCGCGGGGCGGAGCGGGAAGGCGGGGGGTGCCGTCCTCAGGCGGCCTTGCGGGAGCCTCCGGCCGGCGGCCGGTTGACCCGGCTAGTCGAAGAGGGCCAGCTTTTGCCCGTCCCCGGCCGTCACGTAGAACCTGGCCAGATCCTTGATGAGGTCGGGGGAGGAGGCGAGCTGCAGGGCCATGAAGGAGCCCGCCGACAGGGACACGTCCGGGCTGTAGGAGACGGAAAAGGTCCCGGGGTTCCTGATGAGGCCGGTGAGGGCGGCGGCCCCGTCCGGGTTCACGGACATGCCGATGAGCTGGGCGTAGTACTCGAGCGCTACCGTCGCGGAGTCGGAGCTGTCGGCGAGCTTGGGGCCGATGTCCCAGGGGCCTGCCAGGAGCCGGCTGAACAGCGACTCTTCCCGATAGGACAGCGTCAGCTCCTTGAGGCCCAGGGCCTGCAGCCCAGGGGTGCTCATGAGGAAAACCCCCAAGGCCGAGGCGTCGAGGGTGCTTATGGGGACGGCCTTCATGGCGTCTACGGCGGCCTGGTCAATGCCGTCCAGGACGGCCCGCAGGGAGAGCTCGCCCAGGCCGTCGGCTTTGAGGGAGTCAATGGAGTAGACGAGCTGGCGGGAGGCCGGGTCGGGGCGGACCGACATGGTCATGCCGCCCGTGATCTCCGGGAGGCCGAGCGAGGAGAAGGCCTCGGCGGCCTTGCGGAGATCGGGATCGACCTCTTCGCCCGAGTCGAACTTCAGGCGGAAGCCCTGGACCTCGGTCATCATGGGGGTGAGCTCGCCCGCCTTCTCGGAGCCCTGGAAGGCGACGTTCCGGAGTTCCAGCTCCATGCCGGGGACGGCCTTGATGGCGAGGTCGCGCATGGAGGCCCCCTTCAAGCCGTACGGAAGGGTGAAGGCGTCGGCCAGCGTCGACAGGCCTGCGATCGCGTCGGGGTTTTCCGTCAGGGCGTAGCTCTCGACGGCGGTTATCATCCTGCGGAGGTACTCCGTCGAATCCATGCCCTCGAGGGAGCTTGATCCCAGGGTCATGACGAAGGCGGGGTCTCCGGGCCTTAACGTTTTCATGTCGAGCCGCGCCCCGTTCACTGCGGCGGAATCCAAGGCCCCCACGCCCTTGACGCCTTTGGCGGTGAACTCGTCGAGGGTGAAGACCGCCGCGCCCTTTTGGCCGTCCACGTCAAGCGTGAGGCTGTACTTTTCCCCCTTGAAGCCCTGCGCGGTCTGGCTCAGAAGAACCCCGCGGAGGGTCCCGTCCGAGCCCAAGGGCCCGCCGAAGCCCAAGCCGCTCGCGGAAAAGGACGCTAGGGCCGCCTGGAAGCCGGAGTCGCCTTCAGACCCCTCGACAGTGACGGAGGTGACGGAGAGGCTGCCTGCCGTGAGGTTCCTCAGGTACCCGGCCTGCCCGTCGCCGGTGTCGGGGAGCGGGTCGGTGAGGGCGAGGTCCCGGATCGAGGCGCGCTCCACGCCCGCCGAGACGGCGTGATTTTCGGCGGGCTGGGACTTGAAAGTTATGCCCTCGATCTCCACGGAGTCGGCCAGCCGTACGGCCTTGCCGCCCTTCCAGGAGTCGGCCGCGAGGGCTTTGGGCAGGTCGCCCGCCTTGGAGAGCCCGGTTATGGCCAGCTGCCTGGCCTCTACCGGCGACTTGGCGAGCTCTTTGAGCTCGTCTGGCAGGGTGGTCAGATCGGCTATGACTGCCTTGAAGCCGACGTAGACGAGCCTGTCCTGGGACTTGTCGTACCTGACCTCGGAGGCGGACCAGTTCTGGGACCCCAGTGCCCTGTCCAGGAGAGCCTTGCCGGCCCGTTCGACGTCTTCCGGGGTGGAGCCGCAGCCGGCCAGGAATGCGAGCAGGAGGGCCGCCGCGGCGAAAGCGGAGCCGCGGCCGGGGAAAAGCGAAAAGCTAGGCGGGCGAGTCATGGGAACCTCTGAGGCTGTCCCGGCCTGGGCGCCGGGCAAGGGTTGAAGCGCGCGGCGGCGGGGCCGCGGCGAGCCCTGGCAGGGGCCAGGGAATGGCGAGGGTAATCCCGCAGGGGTCTACGGCAGGCCGGGGAAGGGGTTTTCGGCGGGGCCGCCGAGGCGAAGGCGAGGGGTAGAAGGCGCGAGGCGGAAGGCCGCCTGGCGGGGCTCCTGCAGGCGGGCCGCGGCCTTTTCTGTCCGGGGCCGGGAAAGTCCGGGAGCCGGGCCGGGCCGAGCCGGGGCGCGGCATGACTTTAGGCCAGCCCTCAGCAAAGGTCAACCGCCTTGAGGGGAGGAGTGAGGCAGGGTGCGCGGCGCGGACCGGAAGGCGCGCCGCAGGGAGGGGGCGAGGGCTACGGGGCTGACCGGACGGCAACGGCGGGGCGGCCGTTGGCCGAGACGGAGAGCCGCAGGGCTTCCAGAAAGCCGTAGGCCGCGCCGTCGGCCCCCTCGCCGGCGCGCGGGCCGGAGCCGTCCAGGAGCCCGTATTCCTGAATGACGGAGGAGGGGAACCCCGGCGCCGGGTTCCAGGCGAGGGCGAGGCGGCCGGGGTTACCCAGGAAGGCCTCGACCTCCGCCTCCAGGGCCGGGATGTTCAGGATCCTCTCCCGGCTCAGCGATCCCATGGCCTCGCGGGCGGCCTCCAGGAGGGCTTCCTCGGGCGGCGCGCCGTTCAAGAGATCGCGCGAGATGACGGGGTATAGCCGCCCGGCCGCCCCGCGGTCGGATACGGCGAAACCGCCCTCGCCCAGTTCCGAGGCCAGAAGCGCCATCACCGCAGGGTACGCGCCCTGAATCACGACGGACAGGGCCGGGAGCCGCGCCCCCTTCTGGGTGAAGTCGACATCCAGCGAGTTCTCCACTGCGGCGTTCAGCGCGATCCCGGTCAAGGATCCCGGAGGGCCGCCTTCCTGGGTGAGCGTGAACGAGCCTTCCGGGGCTTCCCCCAGGGCGGCCACGAGGAGGCGGCCCTGGGGGGTGTCCCGGACGTCCCAGGCGCCGGAGACGAGCGCGGCGCGGGCGCCCTGGACGTTCAGGCTCTTTACCGGGGCGCCGTCAGGGCCGGCGCGGGAGGAGAGCGTCGCCTTGGGGACGTAGAAGAGCTCGCTTCCGGCGGTCTCCGCCGTGAGGTGTTCCAGCTCCAGGCTCTCCATGGACTCGAAGAGCGCGGCGAGGAAGGACAGGGGGCGGGAGCCGCCCGACAGGGCGCCTCCCGGGGCCAGGAGCCTGTTGAGGTCAAGGCCGCCTGCGGACAGGCCGGCCAGCGCGGCCGCGGCGCCCGCTCCCGAGTCGAAGGTGAAGCCGGTGACGGTGACGCTCCCGGCCACCCAGCCCGCGAAGTTCTCCAGCGTGAAGGTGTCCAGTCCCGTTTCCGCTCCCCCGTTCCTGACCCGCAGGTCGGCGACTCTCAGGCTCTTGAGGCTGAAGCCGCCCGTGCCCGGGTCTTCGGGCGAGGGCGGCCTGAAGCCGGAGACGTAAAGGGTCCCGAAGGAGGCCTCGGGAAGGCGGTCCAGGGAGCCGGAAGGAACGAAGCGCGCTCCCCTGGCCGTGACCTGGCCCTCCCCCGCAAGGACGTACAGAGGCTCGGCCTTGCCCAGGAGGGCCTTCAGGACCGCGGCAGGCCTCAGGCGCCTGCCCGACACCGACTCGACCGAGAGCGCGGGGCCGTCCCCGCCTTTCGGCCAGAGCGAGAGGCCCTCCACCGTGAAGCCGGTGAGGAGCGGGCTCACCCGCGCCTTGCGGGCCTCGATCCTGGCGAAGTCGGCATCATCCCCGAAGTCCTGGTTGACGGCCATGCTCAGAAGCACTGTGGGAACGATGAACAGCGCCAGGAGGGCCGCGGCCAGGAGCGCGCCCAGGGCGATCAGCGCGGCCCGCGCGGGGCGCGCGGGCCTCTCGTCGGCAGGGTCCGGGCCAGGGCCGGAGGATCCGGTTCCGGCCGGGAGCCCTTCGGGGCCTGCGGCTTTCGCGGCCCCTTCTGAGCCTGGGGCCGCTTCGGATGCTTCCGGGGCCGCGGTAGCCGGGGACGCTTCGGAACTTGCGGGGCTTCCAGGCGACGCGTATCCTTCCGATCCCGCTGAGCCCGCGGGCTTGTCAGGGTTTTCAGGACCTGCGGCAGCCGCGGGCTTGTCCGAGCTTTCAGGACCCGCGGCCGCCGCGGGCTCTTCAGATATTTCAGGACCTGCGGCAGCCTGAAATTCATCAGATCTTTCAGGGCCTGCATGACCCGCAGGTCCTGCGGGCCCTTCCGGCCCTGAGGGCGCCCGCGCCATTTCCGGGCCGCCCTGGCCGGAAGGCTCCGAAGCGGGCGTATCGTCCTTGGTAAGATTTGTCAAGCTCCTTCGGCTCCTTCCATGCTTAACGAGGGACGCCCCCCGCGGCGCGCGGCCGCGACGGGGGTCAGTCCGTGACGAGGCTCCCGCGGAAGTGATCGAGATCCTCCTCGATCTCCCAGAGGTGCTTCCCTATGCCTTCGAGTATGAAGATCGGCGATCTGGGGTCGCGCAGGATGGCGGTTCCCACCTGCACGGCGGAGGCTCCCGCCAGGATGAACTCCAGGGCATCCTCCGCGGTGAAGATCCCGCCCATGCCGATGACCGGGATGCCCACGGCGCGGGCGCACAGCCATACCTGGCGCAGGGCCAGCGGCTTGATGGGCGGACCTGACAGGCCGCCCGTCACGTTCCTGAGCTTGGAGCGCCGGGCGTGGAGGTCTATGGCCATGGCGGGCAGGCTGTTTATGAGCGAGATGGCGGAGGCGCCCGCCTCCTCGCACTTCCTGGCGAGGGCGGCCACGTCAGAGACCAGCGGCGGGAGCTTGACCACCACGGGCTTGCCCCTGGCCGCGTCCACGGTCTCGCGGGTGATGCGCGCCGCGAGCTCCGGGTCCGAGCCGAAGGAGAGGCCGCCGCCCCCCTGGAGGTTGGGGCAGCTCACGTTGAGCTCCAGGAAGTCCGCTTCGGAGGCGGCCAGCCTGGAAGCGAGGAAGACGTAGTCTTCCGGGCTTCTGCCCAGGATGTTCGCCCCCACGGTCGCGCCCGCGGCCTTGAGGGCCGGGAGGGCCTCGGCCAGGTAGCGCTCGAGGCCCATGTTCTCCAGGCCTATGGAGTTCAGGAGCCCTCCCCCGCCCTCGGCCGCCCGGGGCTGCGGGTTGCCGGGCCACGGATCGGGGGAGATCCCTTTGGTGATTACCGCGCCCAGGCGCTCGGGCGGGCAGAAGTCCTTGAGCTCGAGCCCGTAGCCGAAGGTGCCGGAGGCCGCGATGACGGGGTTCTTGAGGGCGAGGGGACCCAGCTTCACGGTCATGTCCGGGGTGAAGAAGGCCTTGGCCGGCCGCCCGGGGTCGGAGACGTGCACGATGGCCGAGCCGGGGAACACCGGCCCCTCGACGCAGACCCGGGCGCGCTTGCCCGTCCTGAGGGGCACCCCGCAGGACAGGCACACCCCGAGCCCGCAGGCCATGAAGGCCTCGGTGGAAACGAAGGCGCTCACCCCGAGGGAGCGGGCGATCTCCTCGACGGCCCTCAGCATGCCGGGCGGCCCGCACGCGAAGACCGGAAGCTCCCTCTCCTTGAGGCACTCCAGGAGGCCGTCGGTCACGGAGCCGCGGCGGCCGTAGCCCGTGCCGTCCTCCGTGTAGGCCACCGTCTGGGGGAAGACCGAGCGCAGGTAGCCCTGGTCCACCTGGCTGGCCCCCGTCCTCTCGCCGTAAATCAGCACGGCGTCGGGGTTCCAGCGGGCGGCCTGCCCCATGGGGGCGAGGCCCGCCCCCCCGGCCACGAGATAGGCCGGCCCGTCGCGCAGCTCCGGGGCGGCCTCAGGAAGCCCGGTGCCCATGGGGCCCGTGACCTTGACGTAGGATCCCCTGGGGAGATCCTGCAGGAAATTTGTGCCCGCCCCCACTGTACGGATAAGGAACTCGACCCTCTCCCGGTCCATGAGGTGGATGGAAAAGGGCCTGTCCAGGAACGGGAAGCCGGGGGAGGGCCCGGGCTGGTAGGGGGGGTCGGCGCCGCCGGAGGGGTCCGTCGGGGTGCCGGAGGGAGCGCGGCCCGGGGGAGCCTCGCCTGGCGGCGGGCCGCAAGAGGAGTCCGGCGAGGCGCCGCCGGGGCCGGGGCTCCGGAAGGCCTCGCCCGGCGCCGGGTCCGCGGAGGCGGCAAGGGAGGCGGAAGCGGGGCGGATGGCGCAGGGAGCCCCAGGGAGGGGGAGGCTTTCCGGCGGCACGGGGGCCGGGGCGGCGATGAGTTCCGGGGATGCCGTGACGGGGGAATGGAAGTCGCGGCCGCTGTCCCGCAGGCGGAAACCAGGCAGGCCATCCGCAGGGAAAGGCCCGCAGGGGGAGACTTTGGCGAACTGCCCGGGGTCGGCCAGCGGCATCTTGGGGGGGCGGGCGAGCCGCAGGGCGAAGGTGTCGCGGCTGAGGGGCTCCACCTCGATGACCTTCGCGAGGGTGATCACGGGCTTAGGCACGGCCGAGCCCCGCCATGACCGCGAACCTGCCGCGGTCGCCGCGCCGGTGGCTGAAGAACTCGCCCGTGCAGCGGGTGCAGATCCCGGCTATCTCGACGTTTTCCGGCGCCAGACCGGCGGCGAGCAGCTGGTCCCGCGTGAGCGACCAGAAGTCGAAGCGGTCGCCGCGCGGGTCCCTGTATCCCCAGAGGCTTTCGGGGAGCTCCTCGCGCCAGCCCCTGAACTCCATGCAGCAGGGGCCGATGGAGGGGGATACGCAGGCGAGCATCTTTTCCGGGACCGCCCCCCGGAGCCTCGCCAGCTCGCGGACGGCCTTGCCGGCGATGTCCAGGCGCGACCCGCGCCAGCCCGAGTGCACGACCGCCAGGGACTCGGAGTCCGGGGCGTAGAGCACGATGCCCTGGCAGTCGGCGAGCTTCACCATGAGGGCCTGGCCGCGCCCTCCGATGAGGCCGTCGAAGCCCTCCCGCATCTCCTCCGGGCTTTGGGGGGAGCAGCTCTCGCCGGGCGCGAGCTCCAGAAGCCCGTCCCCGTGCGCCTGGTTCAGGAAGGAAGCCTGACCCAGGCCCAGCGCGGCCTCGGCGGCCCTGAGGTTCTTCAGGGCCGTCTCGGCGTCACCGTTCCCGAAGGACAGGTTGAAGTCCCCGGCGCCGTCGGGGCCTTGGCGCGTGAAAACGCCGTGAAGGAGCCCCGGCACGTCCCTCAGGAGATCGAAGGTCCAGTAGGGCGGCAGGCCCGGGGGGGAGTGTCTCTGCATGGTGATAGGTCTCAAGGGAAGCGCCGGGCCGGCCCCGGCCGCGGCGGGAGGCGGCTTCAAGGGCCATCCGCGCCTGGCGCGGGACTTGGCCGTAGCGGGAAAGCGGGCTTGGGGCGCGCACGGTCCGTAGGCCCAACATATTACCACGTCGATTGGAGCCTTCACAAGCTTGATTCCTAAGCGCCTGCGCGGAAAAGCCCGCCGGAAAACAACGGAAGGGCGGAGCTTCGGCAGGCAGGGTTCAGCCAAATTTGAAATCAGCATGAATCAGTCGGACAAGGGTCACGGCACGGACGGCTGTCCGGCGGCGCGGCCCTGATTCCGGCCGGATGCCAGGCGTGCCGTCTCTCACGCCGGTATCGGACGCGGCGCCGGTAACATTTTCGGCAGAAGTTTTTGTGAGGATTAGCTTGACCTTGCCTCGTTTGTAAGATTAATATTTATTATCGTCATCCGCATTTGCCGCGCGGCCCTTTCCCGCGGCTTTCCGGGGGAGAACCGGAGCCATGCCGAACGGCTATGGCGCCGGTGATTTCCCTCCCGCGCCTTGCCCGGCGCGCTTCCGGCCCTCGCCGGAGCCGCGAGGCGGGCCTTACGTTCAAGGAGGCTAGACACATGTCAGGCTACCGTTTGGAACATCTCGCGAAGTTAAAGCCCCTGCTCCCCCTGGACAGGAACTGCCAGCCAAGCCGCGTCGATTCGCGCGGCCGGCCGGGGGAGGCCGAGCCTGCCGGTTTCGGGAACTCCGCGCGCCGGGCCCCGCAGGCCGCCGGAGAGGCAGGCTCGGCGGCGGCGGGCCCGCCTCTTACAGATGGGCAGATCTTCCTGAACGCCATGCGCGATTCGGGAGTGGTCCCGCTCCCGCAGGGCAATTTATATGTCCCTCTCCCTCCAGGACCCGGCAAATTCCCGTCTCAGTCGCTCTTGTCGCCTGCCTTTAAGGCCCAACTCACGGCTCAACCACAGAAGAGGAGGTTCCGAAGCTCTCTCTCCCAGGTCGCTCACGAGTATCCCGAATGCAGGCTCAAAACCAACCGGCCCAATTGGGACAGGCTTGAATTATATAGGCCTGCTTGGCAGTACCAGAAATAGCCGCATTTGCGGCCGTATACCGTCTCGGGCCTTGCCGGCGACGGCCCGCTTCCCGCCCCGCCGGGCAGAAGCGCCGGATCAGACGCCCGGGAAAAGGCCGCGCGGCCCCGGCGCGCCTGGCGGCGAAGCTCCGTTTCCGGGAGGCCGTTGCAGGGCATGGATTCCGCAAACGGAGCGGGCCGTATGGCCGGGCCCGGCGCCGCGGCTGACGTGAATGTCAGCGGCGGCGCCGCCGCGGCCGCCGGAGGCAAATGATCGGCCGTCTTCAGGATGGCGATGCCGCAGGCCGGCGGTCAGCAGGGAGCGAGGCCTGGACGGCGCCGCTTTTGCCGCGGGGGAACCGCGGGTTCGCCAAGCCGGCGAAAGACCCTTGGGACCTGTCCGGCTCCTGAAGAAACCGGTCGTTTTCCGCGCATCCTCCGCCTGCGCCATGCAGGCCCCAGGCGCGCCCGGGCGGCTTCCGCTTCCGGGCCGCCTCGGCCTTAAACGTTATCAGGCTCAGGAGCCTCTTACGCCGCCAGGGGCCGGGAAAACGCCTGAAGACGCCTTCACCCGGTCTCTGCGCCCTGCGCCCTGTGCGCGAAAGGCTGAGCTGAGGCAAGGACGGGCGTGCCCTGAACGGGCAAGGCGCCTTCAGCCCGCATTTCAGCCGGGCAATGGAAAGCCGTAAAAGACGCGGCGCGTGACCTGGGGTTCGGGCATCGCCAGACCGGATGCGAAAGGCGGCGAAGAATGCGCGCCAGCGCCCTCTGAACCGGGTTTTGCCGGTAAAGGCCGCGCTTTCAGCGGCGCCGGGAACGGCCCGCTTGGCGCCGTTTTGCCCGAACCGGAGTCCTTCGGCGCCGAGCTTGCGGGGAAAGCCTGAATTCTTCCGGATCAAGGACGTTACGGGATTCCGGGGGAAAACGGGCGGGGAGGCCTCTGCCGGGCCTTGCGGCTCGCTCCCGGACAGGCTCACGGGCGCCTGCGGCGATGCCGGCAAGGACATCGGGACAGTCTCGGCACGCGTTGAATTCAGGCCGCGCGAGCCTGAGCGGGCCTTAAGCGGAATCAGACGGCTCCGGGGCCGGGAAGCCGGGGATCCCTGCCGTCCATGCGACACATGCCGTCCATGCGGCGCAAGCCGTACATGCGTCGCTTGCGCGTCTCTGACGGCGCTGGAATGACAAGGGCCGCCGGATGCCCCGGCGCCGCGGGACCAGGGCGGGGCAAGGGGGGCGGCGCGGCGCGGCGCCGCGCCGCGGGCGACGGGCTTGAGGATGCGGGCCTCCGGCCCGGGCGCCCCGGAAAAGGCCGGGGGAACCGGAACAGGCTGACCGCCCCCCTCTTAGCCTTTTCGCGCGGGGGCTTCCGGGCCGAGCCGCCGGGGCCTGCCCGGGAAGGCGCGCGGGCAGGCTCCCCGTCGGCAGGCCCTCCCGCCCGGGAGATTCCGCTTCAGCGGGGCGGGGCGGCAGGCCGCAGGGGGATGGCCCCCTTCCCAAAGCCGGCGGAAGGCCGTAAAATGGCCTTTTCCTGAAGCGCCTGGACCTGTTCCGCGGCGGAAGGGGGCGGACTTTGAGCCAGCTGGATGCCACCGTCGAGGAGGCCGCCGCCGTCCTGGAGGACCGCTGGGGCTTCAGGGCTTCACGCGTGCGCGCCGTGAAGTCCGGGCGCGTGAACCAGACGTTCCTGGCGGAGCGGGAGGACGGCCCCCCCCTGATCCTGCAGCGCCTCAACCCTATTTTCGGCGCGAGCCCGGCCTTCTCCGAGAACTGGGACGCGGTGGCGGCCGAGCTTGCCGCCCGCGGCCTCGCCTGCCCCGCGCTCGTGCGGGACCGCGGCGGGGCCCTCCTGGCCGCCGGAAGCCGCTGGGGGGAGTACTGGCGGCTTTCGACTTTCGTGCCCGGCCGGAGCCCTGCGGCCGACGGCCCCGGGGCCCGCCTCGCGGGGCGTTGCCTGGGGGAGCGCCACTCGGCCCTCAACCGTCCGCGGCCCTTGCCCCTGAAGGCCCCCTCGCCGTCGCCGTTTGAGGAGTACTCGAACCAGAGGCTCCCCCAGGCCGGGGATTTCGAGGACTTCGCGCGGACCTACCGCAATCATCCTTCCTTGCCGCGCCTGGAGGAGCCTCTGGCCAGGGGGACAGCCGAGGCCAGGCTGCTCCCCGCCGCCCACGCCTTTCAGCGGATCTTTCTCATGAAGGATCTGGTGGTCCACCTGGATCCCAAGCGCGACAACTTCCTTGAGGACGGGGAGGGGGCCTGCGCCCTGATCGACTGGGACACCGTCTCTTACGGGGACCCCCTCCTGGACCTGGGCGAGCTGTGCAGGTCGTTCGCGGCGCGGCCGGAGCCGCCCTTCTTCGACGCCCTGGTGATGAGCGAGGCCCTCTCCGGCTACCGCGAGACCGGCCTGGACATGGGGGAGAGGCATTTCTCTCTCCTGCCGTCCGCGGTGCGCGGAATCTGCGTGAACCTCTCCCGCAGGTACCTGGCGGATGCGCTCATGCAGTCTCATTTCGTCTGGGACTCGGAGCGCTACCCGTCCCTTTTCGAGCAGAACCTCGCCAGGGCGCTCTACCTGCTGGATCTCTCCCGCGAGCTCAGGGAGCGGGAGTTCGAGCTTATGGGGCTCGCCAGGTGAGGGCCCGCCGGGGAGGGCGGGAGGCGGCCCCGGGGAGGGCGGGAGGCGTCAGGGCGCGGCAGGCGCCGCCAAGGAGGTTTGACAAGCCTCCGGGAGGCCGATAATATTCAGGGCAGGGCTGGAGGCCCCCGCGCGGCCGGCGGGCGGGCGGGCTTTCCCGCGGCCTGAAGAGAAGGTGCCTTATGCTCAGACTCCCTTCCATAGTGTGCGCGACCGACCTCTCCGAGGGTTCCAACAAGGCCCTGCACCTGGCGGCCTTCATCGCCCGGAAGTGCCGGGCGCGGCTGGTGGCGGCCCACGTGATCGACCTGCCCGCGGTCACCCCTTACGGGGAGACCATGGTCGACCCCCAGGAGCTCCAGGCCAGGGTGTCACAGTCCGCCAAGGCCCAGATAGGCGACATCCTGACCGAGATCCCCCCGGATTCCTGGGAACTCAAGGTCTCCATCGGCTACCCCGCCAAGGAGATCTGCGAGATTATCCGCCAGACCGACTCGCGGCTCCTGGTGGCGGCCACCCATATCAGGAGCGGCATCGAGAGGCTCCTGCTGGGTTCCGTCACCCGCAAGCTGATGTTCACGCTTCCGGTGCCCTTCCTGGTCGTCTCGGGCTCGCTCCCCCTGGAGAGGGTGAGCCTCCACCGGATAGAGACCATCCTGATCTCCACGGACTTCTCCAGCGAGTCCAGGGAGGCCGTGCGCTGGGGACTCAACTTCACGCGGGTCTTCGGGGCCAGGGCGACCCTGGCCACCGTCATCGAGTCCACGCAGCTCGACCAGATCCTCACCATGGATCCCCAGAAGGAGAAGGCCGCGGCCCAAAAGTACACGGACGAGCTCATGCGCATGCTCGAGGAGATGGTCCCCCGGGACCTGGAGGGGCGGGTGGAGCTCAAGGTCCTGGCCGGCCGGCCGCACGAGGAGCTCAACAAGTTCGCCATCCTCAACCACATGGACCTCATCTGCCTGGGGGTCCGCGGCCGCAGCATCATCGAGAACCTCATGGTGGGCTCCACCACCGACCGCCTGGTGCGCCTGGGGCAGTTCCCCATCCTGGCCGTGCGGGCCGGGCTCGACAAGGACTGGGAGGAGGACGACGAGCCTTTTCCCCTTGCCGGGGAGGGCATTTAGGCAGGCCTGCCTCGCCCGCCGCCGCGCCGGAACCCCGCGGCCTCAGGGCGGTTCCGGCTTCCGCGGCCGCGGCCGGGGCAAAAAAGTTTGCCGAAGTCAAACGGCCGTTGACGGTCCCTTGACGGCTCTCGCCGGCGGCTTGACAGGATACGGATTAACGCCTTCGGCGCGAACGTCCGCCGGCCGGCCCGGCGAACCGGCCGCCTGCCTGCAGCCGGGTTTCCGCGACGGCTTGAGGTTACAGGACTGCCGGCTGCCGGTGTGGCTTGCGCGGTTTCCCGCCCCTTGCCCGCATCCGCTCGGTCATGCTCGGTCATGCGCTGACAGGCGCGGGCTCTGATTTTTCCGGGAGCCTTCCGGCCGAGGGCTTCGCCCCGGACGGCGCCAGGCATGAATACGCCTTGGGACCCCCCTTCCTCTCCGGTTTTTCCGGGGAACGCGGCAGGGGCCGCTCTCAGGACCTCTCCGCCGGGCCCGAAGCCCGGGAAGCCGGAAGGCCTGCCGTTGAAATCAGGCATGCGGCTTGCGGCCTTAAGGCTCTTGCTCGCCGTCGAGGGGCGGGAAGCCTCCCTTGAGAGCGGCCTTACGGCGGGCCCGGCCGCGGATTCATTTCACTCCGCGCCGGCCGGGCTCGGCGCTGTCGGGCCTTCAGGGCGGGCCTTAAGGAAGGGCGCGGCCCGTCAAGGAAGGGCGCGGCCCGCCCCGTCTCCGGCGGACCTCAGGCCCCTTCGGGGGGTTTGGCCGCCTTGGCCTCGTCGTAGAGCCCCTGGACCTTGACCGCGGCTTCCTTCAGGGCATCCCGTTCCTCGAGGTCGAGCGGGATCTCGATCACGGACTCCCACGACCGGCCATCCGCGGCGGGCTTGAGGGGCACGCCCAGGGCCACCTTCTCGAGCCCGTACTCCCCTTCCAGGATGGCTGACCCCATGACTGGCCCCGGGCCGTCGCCCCTGAGGGCCTGGATGGTGCGCAGCATGCCCACCGCCGAAGACCACGTGGTGGTGCGCCCGGCGTTGAGGGCCTGCCAGGCGGGGTACCAGTCGCCCAGCATGAGGGTAGCCTTCCGGAGCTCCTCCTTCTTGAGCCTGTAGGGCTTGCCGTCCACTTGGACCGAGGAGTAGACCGGCACCTGGTTCTCCCCGTGCTCCCCCAGGACGTAGCCGCTGGTCCGGGCGGGGTCGATCCCGAGGACCTGGCCCAGCATCCAGCGGAAGCGGTGCGAGTCGTTGTAGGAGTACCCGAAGATCTTATGGCGCGGCCACAGCAGCTCCTCGGCGTAAATCATGACGTAAACGTCAAGCGGCGCGGTCGCGACGATCAGGAGGCTGTCCGGGGTGTACTTGTTGATCCTCGCCGCGGTGTCCCGGATGAGCGCGAGGTTCGCGAGCAGGTAGTCGTTGCGCGATTCCACCTGCGCCCCCGTGCGGGCCGCGCACATGACGACGACGTCGCTCGCGAAGGCGTCTATCCAGGTCCCGGCCCTTACGGCGGTCGGCGACTCGCCCACGAGGCACTCCCGCAGGTCTGTCTCGTGGGTGGCGAGCAGCTTTTCCGCGGGGTCCAGGAGCACTATCTCGTCGAAGATCCCGGACATGCCGATGAAAAAAGCCATGGTGGATCCGAGTCCCCCCGCGCCTCCGACTATGGTGAGCTTGGCAGGCTTCTTCCCTTCCGTCATGATTCCTCCTTCCTAGCGTGACGGGGGTTTCGCGCCGCGCCCGGACTCCAGGGGGGCCCGCGCGCGGCCGCGGCGCCCGGCGTCGCGGCGACGGCGCCTCCGGCCGCCGGCCTTCAAGGGCCGCTGCCGCGGGCGGAACCGGAAGGGGCTTGCCGCCTTCCGGAGATGTGATACAATCGTCCGCGCCGGAGGCATCGGGGTCCGCCGCGGGAAGCCACGCGTCCCCGGCCGCCGGCCGCGGCCTCATTCTGAACCGGTCCTGCCGGAAAATCCAGTCCTGTTTTTCCCTGCGGGCTCCGGAACGGCCGCGGCCGCTTTGCGTCAACAAATAACCCTGAAGGACAAGGCGGGCAAAAATTTCCCGGGCCCTTGACACGCAAGGGTTCGAGAGCCCGTGTTGCCCCGGGGCCCGCATGGCCCGCGAGGGGCGATCCGCCGGAAAATTCCGCTTCCGCCCCTGTCGGACGGGCCCCGTGGCCGCGGGCCTTGGCGCCGGAGTTCCGCCGCCAAGGCCCGCGGGCATTGCCCCGGAACGCCGCGGCCCGGCCGTCCCGAGCCCGCGGGCCCCGGGATCCTTGCGCCCCTGAAGCGCTTTCAGGAAAAGGGGAGCGGGTCCCGAACGCCTGCGCGCCCTGGGGCGCCTCCCGAACCCGTTTCGCTTCCCTGAGGGTTTTCCGGCCCCCTCGCGCCCTGAGCGCTTTCCTGGACCTTGCGGGCCCTAAGGCCGCTTTCAAGAGCGGGGCCGCTTCCCATCCGCGCAATCACCAGATCTGACGGAGGATCTTCCGATGAGCCATCAGGATGTCACCCACAAGCCCGGCCGCGACGCCCTTTTCATCGTGTACGGCCTCAACCGCCCTGACGACATAGACAGCGTGAAGGCCTTGCTCGCCGGGGCGCCGGCCACTGTCAAGAGCCTGCGGGGGAGGTTCCCGCAAGAGTACGTCTCCTGCGTGATAGGCTTCGGATCAGACGCCTGGGACCACCTTTTCCCCAAGCGGAAGAAGCCGGCGGAGCTCAAGGCCTTCGCCGGGCTCAAGGGCGAGAAGTTCACGGCCCCGTCAACCCCCGGCGACGTCTTTCTGCATATACGCGCCTCGCGGATGGATCTCGCCTACGAGGTGGCCAGGGCCGCGGGGGACTTTCTGGGCGACTCGGTCTACTCCCTGGACGAGACGCACGGCTTCAGGTACCTGGACAGCCGGGCCATCATAGGCTTCGTCGACGGGACCGAGAACCCCGAGCTCCCCGAGGAGTCCGAGGCGGCCGCGGTGATAGGCGACGCCGAGCCCGACTTCGCGGGCGGCAGCTACGTCTTCGTCCAGAAGTACATCCACGACATGAAGGCCTGGAACGCCCTGCCCACCTTCGAGCAGGAGAAGGCCGTGGGGCGCCGGAAGTACGATGACCGCGAGCTCGAGGACGGGGTAAAGCCCGAGAACGCCCACAACGCCGTCACCAACATCAAGGCCGAGGACGGCTCCGAGATAAAGATCGTGCGGGCCAACATGCCTTTCTCCAACCCCTCCAGAAACGAGTTCGGGACCTACTTCATCGGCTACGCCTCGACCTTCGCTTCCACGCTCAAGATGCTCGAGAACATGTTCCTGGGGGATCCTCCGGGCAACACCGACCGTCTGCTGGACTTCTCCGAGGCCCGCACCGGGACCCTGTTCTTCGTGCCGTCGGCCGAGCTCCTGGAGGAGCTTTCCGAGTAGCCCGCCTCGGCGCCTGACCCCGCGCCCCGCCGAGGCGCGCCGCGCCGCCGGCGGCGCGGCCGCTGCACAGGGGCCTGAACCGGCCGCGGAAGCCGCGGCGCGGGCCGATCCTCAGGAAGGCCCCGCAGGCGGAAAGCCCGGCAGGCCCGGCAGGTCCGACAGGCTCTTGACGCTTTAAGGCCCAGGGAACCGAAAGCCCCCCGGAGGCCGCCGCCTGACGCCGGCGGGGCCCTCCGGGGGGCTTTTTATTTTTCCTGAAGCCGTGAAAGGGAGCGGGCGTTCCAGCCTGCCGGCGCCGCTCCGCCGCCCCTGCGCGCGGCCGCCCTTCCCCCGGAGGGAAAACCGGCCGGCGCCTTCCGCGGCCGCAGGCGCGGAAGGGCCGGCGGCGCCTGCCGCCCTGCCGCCTCAGAACCTGTCCAGGGTCTCCAGCTTCGCGACGACGACTTCCGGGGTGAGGCTGTCCGGGTCGGCCGACGGCAGGAACTCGGGGCCCTCGTCGGAGTCCGGGGAAGCCACGCGCGTGAGCAGCCCGCAGCGCATGAGGCAGTTGACGGCGCGGCCGGTGTAGGGGACAGGGGACTTCAGGAGCCGGGCCATCTCGTTGAGGCCTAAAGGCTTGGCGCCGAGGCCCTCCCGGAAGCGCCCCAGCGAGAGTTCCATCACTTTCAGGGCGAGATCCTTGAGCTCCGCGAAGGTGAGGGGCTCCAGGATCCTGGTCAGCGGGAGGCGGGTCAGGAACCAGTCCGTGAACCTCCTGGTCATCTCGCCGCCGGCGATGACTATGAGCCAGCTGATGTACAGCCAGATGAGGAAGAGCGGCACGGCCGCGAAGGTGCCGTAAATGGCGTTGTAGCTCGTTACCGCGAAGATGACCTTGAGGTAGAAGCGCTGGAAGAGCTGGAAGACGAGGCCGGCCAGGAACCCCCCCAGGAGCCTCTCCCTCCAGCGGACTATGCCGCGGCTGAAATAGGCGTAGGTCCAGGTGAGCACCAGCCACCACACCAGGAAGGGAAGGACCCTCATGGCCGCGGTGGCCAGGGGCTCGAGGCGAAGCAGCATCTGGAAGCGGCCGTAGACCGCGCCCTCCAGGCCGGTCGCGAAGACGTTGCTGCTCCCCGCGGCCACGAGGAAGATGGGGATCACCAGCATGATCGTCAGGTAGTCGGTGGCCCTCTCCAGGGCCTGGCGGTCGGAGAGGTACCCGAAGATCCTGGAGAAGTTCACCTCCAGCTGCCAGAGGATCCCGTACACCGACCAGAAGATGAAGGCCAGCGCGGTGAACACCAGGATGCTCCCGGAGAAGTTCCGGATCAGGTTCTCCGCGAAGCCCGTGAGGATCGCCAGCACCTGCTCCTGCCCCGCGAAGCTGTCCCTGAGCGAGCGGTTGAGGGCCTCCTCGAGCCCCAGCGAGCGGGCCACGGCGAAGCAGATGGCCAGCACCGGCACCACCGCCAGGGCAGTGTAAAAGGACAGGGCCGCGGCCAGGAGCGGCCAGTTGGTGACCCCGTTCCGGTCCAGGCGGTCGTAAAGCTCCATGAGCTTGGGAAGGGGGTTCTGCAAGCGGCTCTCCTCCCGGTCCGGCGCCCGCGCGGCGCCCCGGCCGCAGGTGGGTTCAGGGCAGGGCCCCGTTGCGGCCCTCGGGCGAGGCGCCTCTCGCGCCGTCGGTCTTGATGCCCAGGTCGTTGAGCTTCTTGTGGATGGTCGAGCGGTCCAGGTTGATGTCCTCGGCGGTCTTGGTGACGTTCCCGTCGTGGGCGTCGAGCTGTACCCGGAAGTACCTTTTCTCGAACTCCTGCTTGGCCTCGCGGTAGGGAAGCAGCAGCCACTCCAGCGAGGGCCCGTTCTCCCGGCGGGCCAGGGAGGCGTCGCCCGCGGCTCCCGGGGCTTCGGGGTCGGACCTTATCACGCTGTCCGGGGTGGTGATGGCCAGCCGCTCCACGGTGTTCTTGAGCTCCCGGATGTTGCCCGGCCAGTCCCTGGACCTGAGCTCCTCGACGAGGGCCGGGTCCAGGGTCTTGGGCCCCAGGCGGTTGGCCTCCACGCAGGCGTCCAGGAAGATCTTCGACAGGCCCGGGATGTCGTCGCGGCGGTCGCGCAGGGGCGGAACCATCAGGGGCACGACGTTGAGGCGGTAGTAGAGGTCCTTGCGGAAGGTCCCGCGCTCGATCTCCACCTGGAGATCCTTGTTGCTGGCGGCGATCACGCGCACGTCGACGCTGATGGTCCTCGTGCCCCCCACCCGCTCGAACTTCTGCTCCTGAAGGATCCGGAGGATCTTGGCCTGGGTCTGGAGCGACATGTCGCCGATCTCGTCCAGGAACAGGGTGGAATGGTTGGCGAGATCGAAGCGGCCCTGGCGCCTGCGGTCAGCCCCGGTGAAGGCGCCCTTCTCGTGGCCGAAGAGCTCGGACTCCACGAGAGCCTCGGGGATAGCCGCGCAGTTAAGCTCGATCATGGGCCGTGACGCCCGGTCGGAGAGCGAGTGGATCGTCTGGGCCACCAGTTCCTTGCCGACCCCGTTCTCGCCGGTGATGAGGACCGAGGCCGGGGTGGGGGCGACCATCTCGACGGTGTTGAGGAGCGCCCGCATGGAGGCGGAAGCCCCCACGAAGAGCTTCTCCTCCCGGAAGCTCCGGCGCCGCAGCAGCCGGTTCTCCTCGGAGAGCCTTCTGAAGTCCAGGGCCCGCTGCACCGTCAGGAGCAGCTTGTCCGCGGAAAGCGGCTTCTCGATGAAGTCGAAGGCCCCGTTCTTGACCGCCTTGACCGCCGTCTCCACGTTCCCGTGGCCGGAGATGACCACCACGGGAAGCTGGGGCCGCTCCTCGCGGATATGGGAGAGAACGGAGAAGCCCTCCTCGGAGCCGCCCATCCAGAGATCCAGGACTACCAGGGCAGGCACGGACTCGTCAAGCCGCTCCAGGGCCTCCTGGGCCGAGGAGGCCTGAGCCACGAGGAAGCCCTCGTCCGCCAGGAGCCCCCCCAGGGTGAGCCTGATGTCCTTCTCGTCGTCGACTACCAGAATGGTTTCCGCCATGGGGATACAGTCCCGCCCTTCTCAGCCGGCCTCAGGCCTCAGGTTCAGGGCCATGACCACCGCGTCGGTGCGCCCGCCCTCGTAGTAGCCCTTTCTTCTCCCGAGCCTCCGGAACCCCTCGGAAGCGTACAGGGCCAAAGCCGCGCGGTTGTTGGCCCGGCACTCCAGCAGCGCGCGGCTCTGGCCCAGGGCCCGTGACGCTGCCAGCACGGACCGGAGCAGGGCGCGGCCAAGCCCTTCCCGGCGCCGCTCGGGGGCCACGGCGAAATTGAGGAGGTGGGCCTCGCCGTAGAGGAGCCAGAAGACCGCGTAGGCCGACACCGGAGCGGCGGCGAAGGCGGCCGCTCCGGCGGGCCGCGCCGGAGGGCCGCAAGGCGCGCCTGCCGGCGGCCAGGGGAGCGATCTTTTGGCGCGGCCCGGCTCCGGCAGGGCCTTGAGACTCTTCAGGAAGGAAGGCGCGGCCCGGGCCCGGCCCGGGCGGCCTTTTCCGCCGGAGAGTGGCAGGGCGGGCGTGAAAAGGCCTATGACGTTGGAGCAGGGCCGCTCCATCTCGTCCAGGAAGTCCTCGAGGCTCCAGGGATCGTGCGGGAAGGAGGCCTTCTCTATGGAGAGCGTCGCCGAAAGATCGTCCGGGGTTAAGGGCCGGAGCAGAATGTCCGTCATGATATCAAATGGCGCAAGGATTTTGAAGGCAAAGAAGGGCGCTTAAGGGGAGCCGGAGGGCCTTTCAAGGCCTGCGGGCGGGCTCATGGCGGCCTGGCGGGGCCCCTGGCCGGGCGGGAACGGCCCGGGGGCCCGGGGGGAAGGCGGCGGCGGGGAGGGCGGCCCCCGGCCCGCAAGCCGGCCGGGGGAGCGCAAGCCCGGAGGCTAAAGGAGCATCGCCGCGACCGCCCGGCACAGGGCCAGGGCCAGCAGGGCGCTGGCGGCCCCCATGAGGAAAGGCGAAAGGGACGGGCGCGAGAGGGATGCGGCTATGCCCAGGAGGCCCGCCGCCGGGGCGTAAGGAGCGAACGCCGACAGGGGAGCCCAGAAAGAGGCGGGGGCAAAGTCAGCGGCCAGGCGGGCGAGGAGCCGCACCAGGGGCACGGCGACGGCGAGAAATGCCAGGGAGGCGAGGAAGGTTTCGGGGAGGCCCGCCAGCGCCGCCCTCCGGAAAGCCCCGGGGGCCAGGGAGCGGGCCGTCGGCCAAGGGCCTGCGGCTTTCGCCGCGCGGGGGGGCTCCGCGGCCGCCGTCTCTCCGGCCGGGCCCTGGGCGCCTGGGGCTCCTCTCTTCTCGGCGGCGGGCGGGGTCCCGGGGAGAGGGGAGCCGGGAAGGGGTTCCCCGGAGGCCGCGGCAAGGGCCTCTCCGGCGTTCCGGGGCCCGGCGCGGGCGGCCTCGGCGTCGCCGGCCTCGGCCTCCTCCAGGAGCCTCCTGAGCCTGCGGGACCGGGCCCCGGAGAGCTTCCGGAGCAGCTTGTCCAGGGGGATCAGGGCCTGAGCCAGGACAGGGATAAGGGCAAAGCCCAGGACCGCCCGCGCCCAGTAGTCCTCAGGGGCTTCGGCCCCGGCCCCGAAGAGGGCGATGAGCACGGCGGAGAGGGCCAGGGGGGCGTTGGGGGTGTGATAGCCTCCGGAGGTGAGCCTCCAGAGCCACAGGAGCTCGGTCCAGAGGCCGAGGGAGAGGCCGGCCGCCGGTTCCCCCAGGCAGGCCCCGACCAGGGCGCCGGTCACGAGCGGCCTGCCCAGCATGGTCTGCATGAAGGCCCGGCGGTCTAAACTCAACAGGGCCGCGGCCACCATAGGAATGGCGAGTGAGGCGAGCATCCGCGCGGTCCCCTCACTGGCTTTCCGGGCGGGGAGGGCGGGGACCGGGCCGGGGGGTGTAGGCCTTGCGGGACTCGTCCAGGGGCCCGAAATAGATACGGGAGACCCTCCCGGCGATCTCGTCTAGCTCGCGGATCTCGGAGGGTCCCAGGCGGAAGCCCTGGTAGAGCTCCACCGGATCCTCGGAGCGCGTGCAGTAGTTGCCCAGGTTCAGGCTCTCGATGGGGACCCCGTCGGAGAGGGCCTGGAGGACCCCGCCCACGTCCCCGAAAATCAGCAGGAACCTTTTGCCTTTGGAGTCACGTTCCCGCAGGAGTTCCGCGAGGCGCGCGGGGTCCACGTAATGGGCCCCGCCCAGGGGCGGGTCCGCCGCCGAGAGCGCCCCGTCGAAGATGCCCTGCCTGAGGCCGTCCCCGCTCAGGGCGGTGTCCGCCACTATGACCCCGTTCACCTTGCGCTTGGCCAGGGCCGCGGAGGCGAGGATCTGGCCGTGGATGAAACGCTGGTCTATGCGGGCGAGGACGATGGGCATCGCTTACGCCCTCCCGGAGGGCTTTCGCCGGGAGGCCGCCGGGAGGGCGGGCCCGGGTTTCCGGGAACATCGGCTCGCCGGAAGCGGGCTCTGCGGGAGCTGCCGGGCGCGGCCGCGGCGCGCCCGCGCGGGCCGGGGCCAGGCGGCCGGCCGCGGGCCGCCGGAGAGGCCAGGGGCGGCGGGAATGCCGCCGCCTGCGGCCTTTCTGGCGGAGTCAGGATCCGGAGACATTCTTCCTGGCTTTCCTGCCGGCCTCTTCGGCCTTCTTGCCGGCCTCCTCGAGGTTCAGGTTGCGCACCCGGATGTCGGCCGAGCAGATCCTGATGCCCTCGGAGGCGTACTTGGCGCACTCGTAGGCCAGCTCGGCGAGAGTCATCTCGGGCTCGCGGCGCCTCCGCTGGAAGGCCCGCAGGAGCATCGCGAGGTTGATGCCCGAGAGCACCTCGACCTTGTCCTGTTGGAGGTAAGGGAGGCTCACGTTGCAGGCCGTGCCCCCGAAAAGGTCCGTGAGGACCAGGACGGGGCCCCCGCCCTCGCCGGCCTCTTGGATGGCCTTCTCGACCAGCGTCTTGTGGGTATCCGGATGAACGCCCTCGCTGATGGCCACCGGCCAGCACTTCTCCTTTCGCCGGAACAGGCGTTCCGCGACTTCCAGGAGTTTGAAGGCCAGGTCCTCATGGCATACCATAACGACTTCGATCATCAGAACACCTTTGCCCGGAAGGCCTGTTACAGGAAGGCCTTCCGGCTCGCCGGCCCCCCTGCGGGGGGCGGCCGGAAAAGGAGACGCGCAGGCCGCGGCCCCTCGCCGCCCGCCTGGGAAGCCCGCGCGCCGCCCTGTAACGGCGGGCGGGGAAGCCGGCCCGCCGCGGACGGGGGGCCGGGGCGGCTTTCGGCCGCTCAGGCGCGGCGGCCGGAGGAGACCGGACGGCGGGAGCGCCGCGGCAAAGAGCGGGGCGGCGGGCCTTCAGGAGATGTCGCGGTGCCGCAGCACCAGGGGGCCCTGGAAAGACTCCCGCAGGTTTTCCCAGATATGGACCGCGAGGGCCACGCTCCGGTGCTGGCCGCCGGTGCATCCCACGGCGATGGTGAGGTAGGATTTGCCCTCCCTCTGGTAGAGGGGAAGGAGGAACTGGAGCATGCCCAGGAGCTTTTCCAGGAACTCCTGGGTCTCCGGGAAGGAAAGCACGTAGCCGCGCACCTCCTCGTCGCGGCCGTCCATGGCCCTGAGCCTGTCGATGTAAAACGGGTTCGGGAGGAAACGCACGTCGAACATGAGGTCGGCTTCGGGCGGAAGGCCGTTCTTGAAGCCGAAGGAAAGCACCTCCACTGACAGGTGGCGGTGGCCCTCGGGGTTCACGAAGCGCCGGACCACCACGTCCCTGAGCTTTGAGGCCTGGAGGTTGGTGGTGTCCAGGACCAGGCCGGCTATGGCCTTGAGGGGAGAGAGCTCCCGGCGCTCCAGCTCTATCGCCGCGCCCAGGTTGCCGGCGGCGGCGGACAGGGGGTGGGTGCGCCGCGTCTCGGAGAAGCGCTTGACCAGCGCGTCGTCGTCGGCCTCGAGGAAGAGGAGCCTCAGATCGTAGCCCATCTCCCTGGCCTCCTCGAAGGCCTTCTCGTGCTCCGCCACGAGATCCGGGTCCCTCCCGTCCATGCCCACCGCCAGCCGGATGAAGTCCCCGCGGCTCTCCTTGCGGATGGCCAGGAGCTTCGGGAGCAGGAGGACCGGAAGGTTGTCGATGGCGAGAAAGCCGTTGTCCTCCAGGATCTTGAGCGCGCTGGACTTCCCGGAGCCCGAGAGGCCCGTCACGATGATGATCAGCCCTGATTTGGTGGGATCGTTCATGACGGCCTCGGGCCATGGACGGGGTCAGGGGAGGCCGGCCGCAGGGCCGGCCCGCCCCGGCGCCGTGCCGGCGTGCGGGGAGGCGGGTTCAGGGTTCCCCGGAAGGCGCCCGGCCCCGTGCCGGGCGCGGCAAGGGGCCGGGCGGGAGGAAGGGCCGGCCTGCGGCCGGGAGGCCGGCCGGGACCGTGGGCCGGCCCGCGGCCGGCAGGTCAGTCGGCCTGGCGGTGGAAGCGCGCGAGTTCCAGGGCCCCGGAGCCGGAGTGCCTGATGAGCCTCACGCCCCCGTCCTCGGCATCCAGGTAGACCAGGAAGGGCAAGGAGGAGCCTGACAGCCTGAAGGCCGCCTCCTCCTGGCTCATCCTCGTCAGGGGAAGGTCCAGCACCCTGGAGATTGGGGCGCTGTCGGCATGGCCGTTGCCTCCGGAGGAGAAGGCGGGGCGGCCCTCCGGCTCGTCAAGGGGAGGCTCTTCGTCATCGAAGTCGGAGTCCTGCGGGAAGTCCCTGAGGCCGGCCCCCCCCGCCTTGTGATCCTTAAGCTTCTCGCGATGGCGCTTGATCTGCTTCTCGAGCTTGTCGACCACCAGGTCGACGGAGGAGTACATGTCCTCGGACTCCTGCTCGGCCTTGATCTTGAGGCCGTCGGCAGAGAGGACCACGGCGGTCCTGTGCCGGAATTTCTCGATGGTGAAGGTTATCTCGGCGTCCATGACCCCGTCGAGATACTTCTCGAGTTTGGAGATCTTGTCGATGCCGTAATCCTTGAGCGGTTGGCTGTGTTCCATGTGACGGAAGGTCACAGTATGCTGCATAGAAACCTCCAGAGCAGTCTGCCGGTCGATCCAGGGCCGGCGGGAGCCGGAGAGGGCCGCCCGTCGGCCGGGGGTGGGCCTCCGGCTTGGGAGGGGTCCGGAGGGGGCCTCCGGAGGGTGTCGGGGCGGGTGCGGCGGAGGGCGGGAGGGGCCGCCGGGGCGGGTGCGGCTGCAGGCGGGAGGGGCCGCCGGGGCGGCGCCAGGCGCCGAAGGCCTGGGCACGGGCCCGCCCGGGGTCTGGCGGGGGACCGCCGAAGGCGCCGCCGCGAGGGTACTGGCGGCCGCCGCAGGTCAACGGGACTGAAGCTCCGCAGGGCGGCGGGCCTGCGGGGGCGGAAAGTGCGCGCCGGGCAAGGCCGGAACCTTGAGGCCCCTATGGGGCGCGGGAGGGCTCAGGACGGCGGCGGAGCCGACTTCAGGAAGGCCGGGCCGCAAAGATCGGCGCTCAAGACGCCGCAGGCGCCGCCTGCGGGAAGCCCGGACGGCCGGGCCCGGACGGGCGGCCGCCCGGGCCGGGCCGGAACAGAGGTTTAGTCTCTGTTACGTGCAAGTTACGCAACCGGTCGCGTTACCTGTTGGCATTTGTGCGGAAGAAAGACCGTGCCGCAACCAGGGAAATGCCTGAAATCGCCGGGAAACCTGAGGCTTCCATACTCTGGGCCGATGGGCTGCCTGAACGGTTTTCATGGGAACATATTACCAGAACCGCCTGCGGAAGAAAAGCCGCGGCCCTGCGCGCGGGGCCTTGCGGCGGCCAGGCGCGCAAAGCCATGCCTCTGGCCTCAGGCGGGCCGGCGCGGGCCGCGGGGGGGCGGAAAGGCTTCGTGCCCGGGGCCTTGCCCGCAGGGCGCGCGCGGCGGGCGCGCAGGCCTGCGGAGTAAGGCCGTCCCCTGCTTGCCGAAGATGCCTTTCCGCGCGGGATGCTCCGCTCGGGCAGGGGCCGGTTCCCGGCCTCCGCAAAAGACAAGAGGGCGGGGGCTTTGGCCTGAAAGCCGGAGGACCGGTTCTTGTCCTGAGGGTTCCCGGCCAGCCGAAGCCTTTGCTCCCTTTTTCCAGCCTCTCTCAGACTCTGTCTGTACCTCGCGTCTCTCGGGTTCTGTTCTCTCTCGCTCTCTTTCTGCATTTATTTTTTTCTCTCTCTCTCTCATTCTCATCATAAACACGCTTTAGTTGATGTATTTCTCTCCCTCTCTCTTTATCCTCGCTCTCACCCTCATCACCGCTCAGGAGGCGTGTCCGGAATGGCCGTGCAGGGACAGTCAGATTGCAGGGACAAGGAAAGCCGCGCGGGACCTGACGGGAGTCCTCCGCCCGGGGGCCTCGCGGGACCTTCCGGAAGTCCTCAGCCTGGCGGCCCTCAGGAAGATCGGGAGCGGCAAGGAGGGGAGGGGGGAGCGGCGAGGCGACGGGCCGTTTCCCTCGGCAGGCGGGAGGAAGGCCGCCAAGCCGGCCGGGGGGGCTTCAGGAGGCTCAAGTTGACAGGATCAGCCTTCTGGCTTATCATAAAGGCGTCCAGGGCCGCCCTTGGGAACCCGTGAAAAAATTGGGGACCTGCGGAAAACGGCGGCCGGACGGATCATTCGCGTTTGAGCCGTTCCGGCCGAGGCGGCCAAGCCTCTGAGGGTCTCGCGGGACCGTGACGCCTTCTCTGATTCTGATCGCCGTCGCGGACGGCCGCGCCGGCAGGCGGCGGCTCTCCGGATGCCGACATGCGGGGGGAGCGCTGAATTCCCAGGCGGCGGAGGCGGGCGGCGGCCGGGAAAACCTTCACTCAGCTCTCCGGGAGCGATGTTTCCGGGATGACATCCTCGCCGTTCCCGTTGCCGGGATTAATCCCGGTTTCGCCTTGACGGGCCCTGACGGCCTTGAGGAGGCGAGTGCCCGACGCGGGCGGCCGGCAAGGACGGGCGCCTGAACCGTAGGCGGGGCCGGGCGCCTGGGAGGCGCCCGGTTCAGGTGGCGGTCATGGTTATATTCGACTTGATATGCCAAAACGGACACCGCTTCGAGGGGTGGTTCGCGGACCTGGCCGATCTTGACGGCCAGATCTCCGGGGGTCTCCTCAACTGCCCTGTCTGCGGGGACACTCATATCCAGCGCCGGCCTTCCACCTTTGGCCTGGTCAAGTCCCGCCATTCCGAGGCCGCAAGCCGCGAGGCCGGCGATCCCCTGGAACAGAAGAAGGCCGAGCTCATGCGCCAGCTGGAGCAGCTCTCGGACCGGCTTCAGGAGGACTTCGCCGACGTAGGGGCGGGCTTTTCCGACGAGGCCCTCAAGATGCACTACGGGGCCGCTCCCCGCCGCAACATCAGAGGGCTTTCCACCAGCGACGAGGAAGAGCGCCTCCGCAAGGAGGGGGTGGAGTTCTTCAAGGCCCCCATGCTAGTCCGCAAGCGCCCCTCCCCCAACTGACGCCAGCCGCCGGCCCCGCGCCCAGGCGGCGCGCCTCTCCCTGTCCCGGCCGCCGCCCGGCTCCAGGCCCTGGCTTTGGAGCCGCTCATGAAGCCCCGCGCGGGAGCCGCGGCCGCCTCAGGTTCTTTCCCCCCCTTATCGACCCCCGCCTTTAACGCCAGGCCCTTTCATTGCCGCCGGAGCCTTCCCGGGAAGAGGCTCCCCCCGCCGCATTTCCTTGGGCGGGCCGCCGTTCACTTTCCCCTTCAAGGCCTTGAGCGGCGCCCTGTGCCAAGGCTTCAAGCCATGCGCCGGGCGCCGCGCAGGAGCCGGAAACCGCTTCATGGTTGACACGAAAAGAGAGGGCGACCCCGGGCTCACGCCGCGCGCGCCCGAGAGGCGAGGGGAGGCGGACCGGGAATTCCGCCGCCTGGAGGGGGACAAAGAGGCCCTTCTGCGCGCCGTACGGCCCCTCCTGCACGTGGCCGCGGTGGCCCTGGCCAGGGAGCGGCGGGAAGGGGAGGATCCGCCCTACGGGACGGGCGAGCTTTCCTGCGAGGTGGAGGAGTCCGTCAGGGCCATCAGGCGCGGCGAGCCCGACCCGGAAGCCCTGGCCGGGCTTTCGGAACGTCTCGGGAGCCATTTCCGCGTGAAGCCCGATGCGCGCCCAGGGCGCGGCAGGGGGGAGGCCGCCCGCCCGTCTGCGCCGCCCCTGCGGGAGGAGGGCGCCGCCCCCCCCGCCTCGGCCTATTTCGACATCGGGCCTTTCGCCAAGTTCCTGGAGCTCGCGGGCGAGCTGCGGGGCGGGCGCTACCTCGATCAGGTCAGGGTCCTGCGCGCGGCGGTGTCGGCCGGGGAAGGCCTTGACGGCTTCGCGGCCACGCTCTCGGCCTTCCTCCTGAAGCTGGCGGGCGAGCTGAGCTCGGAGAGGCGGGACATAGCGGCCAGGCTGTCGACCATCATCCGCACCCTCGTGAACCTGGAAAACGAGTTCCGGAGCTTTCTGGAGAAGTCCATCACCTACCTGGACGAGAACGAGGCCTCCTTCATCGGCGGGGTGAGCCAGAGGGTGGAGAGCATCCAGGAGCGCCTCGCCGAGGCCAAGGACAACGACGTCAACGGGCTCATCAGCCTCATCGCCGAAGAGATGGAGCTCATCTCGTCCGCGATCCGCCGGAAGACCGAGGACGACGAGTCCAGGCTGGCCATGCTCCGGGACGAGAAGGTTGTCCTGGAGTCGAGCCTGGACACGGTGCGCCGGGACTACGACTCCTTCGTCCAGCAGAGCAAGCGCATGCTCAGGGAGATCGAGGAGATGCGCGCGATAGCCCTCCGGGACGGCCTGACCAAGGTCTTCAACCGCCGGGCGTACGACGAGCAGCTGCTCCTGACCCTCCTGAACTTCAAGACCGGCAAGCTCGCCGCCTTCTCCCTGGTGATCTTCGACATCGACCATTTCCGCGACGTCAACAACCGCTACGGCCACCAGGCGGGGGACAGGATCCTGGTGCACATGGCGGGTTCAGTCACCGCGGCGGTCAGGTCCGACGACTTCGTGTTCCGCTACGGCGGGGACGAGTTCGTGATCCTCCTGCCCGGAGCCTCGCTTTCCGACGCCTGCATGGTGGCCGAGAAGATCCGCCGCTCGGTGGACAACGTGGAGTTCGTCATCGGCAAGGGCGGGACCGAGTCCCTGCGGGTCACCATCAGCATGGGCGTGGCCGAGGCTCGCCCCGGCGACACGCCCGGCTCCATCCTCGCCCGCGCCGACAAGGCGCTGTACGCCTCCAAGAGGGCCGGCCGGAACCGCGTGACGGCCGCGGACGACGAGTTCCAGGGGCAGGGCACGGCCTGAAGCCGGGAGGCGCCCGGAAAATGAAGGGAGCGGGCCTGCGCCCCGCGGCGCGCCGGGCCCATCGGCAACGGACGGGCAGGTGGCCGCCTCGGGGGGCGGGAAAAGGCGGCCGGCATCCCTTGGCGGAAAGCGGACGGCGATCCTGAGCGGGGAACGCGCCGCCTCGCGAGGGGCTGCGGCCTTGCCTGCGCCGTCAGGGCGCCGGAGTTCCGCCGTCCGGATCTTCCGGCGGGCATGCGGCTCCCTCCTTAGGGCCCGCGATCTCCCCGCGGCCCTTCCATGCGGCGATCGCCCTTGTCTCTTCGGATACGGCTATGCCTAAAAGGATCGGATCCGGGTAAGGGCCGGCGTAATTCCTCTTGAGTATCTGGTTCAGGGCCTCGTCCGCCGCCCGCTCCCCTGTTTCGCTTCCGCCGAAGACCTTCAGTTCCAGGATCCAGGCGCGCCGGCCCCGTCTGACGACGATGTCGGCCCTTCCCAGGTTCCCGTGGACCTCGGGCAAGGCGTCGGCGCCGATCCCGTACAGGTACGACAGCAAGTTCGAGCGGCACGGCCGTTCGCCGAGCCTGGCGCGGGGTTGCGGCCCTGCCGGCTTCCCGCCCCCGGCCGGGTCATGATCATCGCAGGCGATGCGGGCCAGGAGACGGTCAAGCTCCGCGATCACCTCGGCCGCGCAGGCTTTGTCCAAAGCCTCGAGAAAGCCGCGCCTGGATTTCTCGTATTCGGCGGAGTCGCCGAACAGGTTCGCCATCAGCAGCTTGGACATGGACTCGTGCACTTCCTCGTTGGGATAATCCAGCGTGAACCTGTCAGCCGAATCGCCGGGCCTCAGGCTTAAGTAGCCAGCCTGGTAAAGGCAGCTCCAGGGCGGGGCCGTGTCGGGCTCGCCGGGGTTTTCGGCGGAATTCCTGTCGACGGGGAACCCGCGGAACTCCTCGACGGTCAGCCTGCGATTTTTCAGGTACTCCGCCAGGTATGAGGGGGTCCCGGAAGAGAACCAGTAATTCGTGAATATTCCGCCGAACTCCGAAAAGAACTGCAGGGTCGAATAAGGGTTGTACACCTTTGTCACGCCGTCGAAGCAGAAGCCGTCGTAGTACGCCCGGAGCTTTTCCAAAAAGGCCTCTTCGCTCATGCCCAGGGTTCCGGCCGTCTCCCGTATGTGCGGGCCGAACCGGCGCTTAAGCTCGTCATGCGTGAAGCCCAGGAAGGACCCGAACCCGGGCTTGACTGAGATGTCCGTGAGATGGTTGAACGACGAGAAGACGCCCATGCGCGAGAATTTGCTGATGCCGGTGACGAAAAGGAAAGAGATGCGCTTGTAGGAGTTTTTCAGCTGCGTGTAGTATCCGCGCAGTATCCTGCGCGCCTTTTCGGCCTCTTCCGGGCTGTCGAGGAAATCCAAGAGCGGCCTGTCGTACTCGTCGACGAGCACCGCGGCCGGGCGCCCGTGTTTTCGGGAGCATTCCGAGACAAGACTTTGCAGGATCTCCCCGGCAGGGTAGTCCTGAGGAACCTCGACCTCCAGGCCAGCTGCCGCCGCGAGGGTCATGCGCCTCAGGGAGCCGACGAGCTCTTCAGGCCCCATATCCGTGGCGGCTTTGCTCATGTCCAGCCGGATGACCGGGCGCGGGGCGAAGCGCGCCTCGCCGAGCCTGCTTTCGATCGCCAGCCCCGCGAACAGCTCCCTGTCGCCGGAAAACACCGCTTCGATGGTGTCCACCGTCAGCGTCTTGCCGAAGCGCCTCGGGCGGGAAAGAAACCATACGTTGGTCGGGCTTGCGATCAGATCGGCGATACGGCCCGTCTTGTCCACGTAAACCCAGCCGTTTACGATGATTCTCTCGAAGCTCTGCTCGCCGACGGCTACGCCTTGAAGGGGTCCCGTCATTTTTTCCTCCCGGGCTCGCGCGGGCTCATGCGCCCCTGAACGTCCATGCGGTCGCGGTTCCCGGCCGGACCGGCATGGGGCCCGCCAACCGTCTGGCGCCGGGGGGCGGGGAACGGCAGGCGTTCCGCGGCCGCGCCCTAAGGCCCTTGCCGCCCCGCTAGCGGTCCCGGCCGTCCTTTCCCTCGCGGCGGTCCCGGCGGGTCTGGGTCTTCCAGTCGGGGGAGTCGCTGAAGCGGCCCTTCTTCTTCCCGCGGAGGGCCTGACCCCGCGGGTCGGGCAACGGGAAGCCCAGGGCCGCCATGGGCGTCTCGGGTGCCTTGGCCGCGGGCTTTTTTGGCTCCTGCTCCTCGAGGGGCCTCACCGGGGGCCCCGCGAGGAACTCCGCGGGGATCTCGTCCGCGAGCCACAGGGTTTCCGCGAAAGGCGAAAAGATCACGCCCTTGTCCCGCGCCCTGGCGGCGAAGACCTTGACGGCCACCGGGTCCGGGCAGAACCTTTTCGCGACCTTGAGGGCCTGCTCCCTGTCAGCGAAGAGCGGCAGGCGGGTTTCCCGCGGCCTTCTGGGCCTCAGGCCGTTCTCCCAGGCGAAACGCCAGCCCTGGGGCTTCAGGGCGCACCAGAGCTCCTTGGGGAGGGCCAGATCCGGCGGAAGCGGCGGCGGGCCGCTCTGGAGGGCGGGCTTGAGGCGGAACTGCCCCCCCTCGGCCTCGAAGGGCGAGGAGCCGCCGGGCTGGTTGACCAGTTCCATTATCCGGGTCTCGTTCACGGACCGGTAGCCGTCCTCGTCGCGCAGGGCGGCGACGAGCTCCTTGAGGGGCACGTAGCCGCCGTCCCCCGGGACCAGGCCGTACTCGTGCGGGGCCGTGTCCAGAGCGTAACGGATAAGTTTCTCCAGGGCGGAGCGGCCCTGGCTTGTCTTGCTGGGCATGGCGGGAAAACTCCTGAGGCGCCTCGCGGGCCGCGGCGCTCCTCCCTTCCGCGCCGCTTCTCCGGCTCGCGCCCTCCGGGCCTTCCGCAGGGGCAGGCCTGCCTGGCGTAGCCGCGCCTTTAAGCCGGGCCGCAGGCAGGGGGGCCGGAAGGGCCGAAAACCCCAGGTTCCCGGATAAAGGGCCTTCGGCCCTGAGGCATCCTCGGCCGCTTCCGGCGGGAGAGCCTTGCCGAAAAGGGGCTGGTCAAGAGAGGGCGGAAGAGCGCGCCGGACATCGCTTGGACTTGTCCTGGCCTGTCCGCCTGAGTGAGGATGCGGGTTCGGCCTTCGGGGGGAAGCGGACCTCGGGAGGCGAGTCCCCGCGCGGGCGGCCTCCGCAGGCACGGCGGAAACCGGCAGGAAGCCGGCCTGGCGATGCGGCCATTTTAACATCAGTCCCGCGGCCGGGCCAGGATTTTCGCGGCTCGGGCTCTCGGTTTCCTGACGGGGGGGGGCGGCGCCCGTTCGGGTCTTTCAGAGAAACGGCCGTCTTTCCTTAAACAGTAAGGCCTGCGGTCA
This sequence comes from Deltaproteobacteria bacterium, assembly GCA_031288415.1. Lineage (GTDB taxonomy): Bacteria > Desulfobacterota > Desulfarculia > Adiutricales > Adiutricaceae > JAIRZX01. The sequence continues at coordinate 32,722 of JAITRL010000345.1, forward strand.
TATTCGCATTCAGGCCGCACGGCCTTCCGGCGGCCTGCCGGGCGGCAAGGCGCCCCGGGGAGCATGGCCCGGAGCGCCCATGCCGCGAAGACGCGAAGTTCCGGGGAGCGGCGGGGGCGCTTCCGCAGGGATTTTCGAGGGGCCGCGATCCCCGCAAGCGGCGGCGCCGCTTCGGCCCCTCCCGGCCTTCCTTTAGGCATGGCTCGGCGCCGCGCGGAGGGCGGCCTGAACTTTTGCGGGAACGGCGGCAGGGATTCCGGAGAGGGGGGAGCCGGGGAGGGCCTGTCAGCCGGCTTGAAGGGCCAGAGGACGGCGAGCCGTAAGCGCCGGCCCTGGGCGCCTTGGCGCCCTCGCCCGGCCCCAGGGCTCATCGCGCACACTTTGCCTTGCCCCGGACCCCTTTCCGTCTTAGGCCCTGCCGCGCGCTTTCCCGCTTCATGGGGCCATGCCGCGCGCTTTTCCGCTTCATGGGGCCATGCCCTTGGGCTTTCCCGCGGCCTTGCCCCGGCCCCCTGCGGCCGGGGCTTCGCCGCCTCTGCCCGTAGCCTCATGAAGACCGGCTGGCCGAGGGGGCCGCATGAAGCCTCATTGCCCGCCGGGAGGGGCCTTCCGTCTCCAAAGCGCCGCTCCCGCCCGCCTGCCCGCAGGGCGGGCGGGGCTTGCCGAAGGCCGCGGCGCGGCGGGCGGGTTTCCGGTCGCCCCGTCAATGACTCCGTCCTCCTGCCGCAGCCTTTCGGGCCTTCCCGGTCCGCCGGAAAGGCGCGCACGGCGATTCATGGGCCGGTCGCGCGACGTTTGCGGCTGTTCTCGCCGGCGCGCCTCGGCGAAAGTCCGGCCGGCCGGGCTTGAGCGGTCCTTGCCGCGGCGGCGGCTTTTCCGCGAGGGGGCCTCAAGCGGGAGGCCGCAAGGGGCGGGTGAGAGGGAAGGCGGACCGGCAGCCGGAATAAGCGGCTTTCTTTTCCTGCGTTACCCCTCAATGTTTTGACAAAGTATAACTTTTGCGCTAGAAATTGGTGGAGGCGCCCGCCCGGGGGCCCCGCGCAATTGCAGCAGCCGCTGTTTTCCGTTAAGATCCGCTTAAGGCGTCTCAGGACCGCCCCGGGGAACCCGGCGAAGTTTGGGGACAGGGCGAAAAGGAGCCCAAGCGGGTCAAGCGGTTTTGAGCCGTACGGCAATCAGGCGGCCAAACCCTTCCCGTTCAGCCCGGCCGGGCCGCTGTCCCGGATTCTGACGTTTTTCGCGCCCGGCCCAGGTGGCAGGGGCGGCCCTCCCGGGGCCCCCCGCCGGGCGGGGAGGCCCGCCGGGCCGTCTCCCGCCGGGAGCCCGCCGGACCTGCGGCCGACCGCCCGAGCACCCGCCCCCCCCCCCGCCTGAGGGCCGGGGCCCCCCGGCAAACCCCGCCGGGGCCGCCGGCCCTCTTGAAGGGGGCCCCGCAAACACGAAAGACCAGGAGAACCATTCATGATCGAAATCAGGTTCCACGGCCGCGGAGGGCAGGGCGCCGTCACCTCCGCGGAGCTAATGGCCCAGACGGCGATAGCGAGGGGCCGCTACGCGCAGGCCTTCCCGAGCTTCGGGCCGGAGAGGCGCGGCGCCCCTGTGACCGCCTTCCTGCGGATCTCCGACGCGCCGATCCGGGTGCGGGAGAAGGTATACAGCCCCGACGTGGTGGTGGTCCTGGACCCCACGGTCATGAGCGTCACCCGCGTGGACTCAGGGCTCAAGCCCGACGGGTGGCTCCTGGTCAACACCCACAAGAGCCCCGCCGACGTGAAGCGGGAGTTCGGCTACTCCCAGAAGGTGGTGACGCTGGATGCCATGGGCATCGCCCTCGAGATACTCAAGGTCCCCATCACCAACACGGTGATGCTGGGGGTATTCGCCAAGGTCCTGGGGGAGGCCACCCCGGAGGACGTGAAGGGGCCTTTCGTCAGCCGCTTCGGCGAGGCCCTCGCCGCCAAGAACCAGGCCGCTTTCGAGAAGGCCTACGCCGAGACCCGGACGGAGGTGCAGTGACATGGCCAAGGAGATCGACGCCCTCATGAAGGTCCGGGACCTTCCCGCGGGCTTCACGGCCGAGCCGGGGAGCACCCTGGCCTTCAAGACCGGGGACTGGCGCAGCATGCGCCCCAAGCTGGACCGCGAGAAGTGCATCTACTGCGGGTTCTGTTACATCTACTGCCCTGACGGGGTTTACCAGGACATGGGAAAGGACGAGAAGTGGTACAAGCCGGACTTCGACTACTGCAAGGGTTGCGGGGTCTGCGCCCACGAGTGCCCCAAGGACTGCATCGAGATGGTGCTGGAGGAGGTCTGAAGCCATGGCAGGCAAACCCATAGGACTGGAAGTCTCCCTGGCGGTGGCCGAGGCGGTGAGGCTCTGCGACGCCGACGTCGTGGCGGCCTACCCCATCACCCCCCAGACCCACATAGTCGAGCATCTCTCGGAGCTTGTGGCCGACGGCAAACTCGACGCGGCGTACATCCCCGTCGAGTCCGAGCAGTCGGCCATGAGCTCCTGCATCGGGAGCGCGGCCGCCGGCGCGAGGACGTTCACGGCCACGAGCTCCCAGGGCCTGGCCCTCATGAACGAGATGCTCTACATCGCGCCGGTCCTGCGGACCCCCGTAGTGATGGCCATCGTCAACCGCGCGCTTTCCGCCCCCATCAACATCTGGAACGACCACTCCGACATCATGAGCGTAAGGGACGCGGGCTGGGTGGCCGTCTTCGCCGAGAACGGCCAGGAGTCCCTGGATCTCACCGTCATGGCCTTCCGCATCGCGGAGGACCCCAGGGTGTCGCTCCCGGTGAGCGTGAACATCGACGGCTTCACCCTCTCCCACTTCATCGAGCCCGTGGTCCTGCCCGAGCCCGGGGAGGTCGCGGGGTACCTGCCCCCCTTCAGGCCGCTGGTGAAGCTGGACATAGCGAAACCCGTCTCCATCGGCCTGCTGGGGACCCCCGAGAGCTACACCGAGGCGCGCAAGGCCACCGACGACGTGCTGCTCGCCTCCAAGGCCGTGGTGTCCGAGGCCTTCGCGGACTTCAGGAAGCATTTCGGCCGCGAGTACAATCTCGTCGAGACCTACCTGACCGAGGACGCCGAAACTATCCTGGTCACCATGGGGTCCATCTCCGAGACCGCCATGACCGCGGTGGACGAGATGCGCGCGGAGGGCGTCAAGGTCGGCGTCGTGCGTATCCGCCTCTGGCGCCCCTTCCCGGTCGAGGAGTTCAAGGCGGCGATCCGCCCCGCCAAGAACCTTGCCGTCATCGACCGCCACATGGTCCTGGGAGTGCCCGACGGGCCCGTGGCCCTGGAAGTCAAGTCGCTCCTGTACGCTGACCCTGTCCGCCCCGCGATATCCAATTACGTCCTGGGCCTGGGCGGCCGCGACGTGACCCGGGACGATTTCAAGCACATCACAAAGAGGGCCCAGGAACCGGAAGCGCCGGGCCGGCCCCGTTTCGAGCTGGTGGGGGTATGGGAATGACGAACGCCGCCAAGACTCCTTACGAGAAAGTCACCGCCAAGACCTTCCCCAAGGGCCCGGATGCCCTGGCTCCCGGCCACCGCGCCTGCCAGGGCTGCGGGGAGGTGCTGGCCCTGCGGCTCCTCCTCAAGGCCCTCGGCACCGACATGATCGCGGTGAGCGCCACCGGGTGCATGGAGGTCTGCACCGCCCCCTTCCCCCAGTCCTCCTGGCGCATGCCGTGGATCCACGTGGCTTTCGAGAACGCCGCCGCAGTGGCCTCCGGCGTGGAGGCCGCGGTGGATATCCTGCGCCGCAAGGGCCGGGGCCCCGACAGGCGTATCCCCGTGGTGGCCGTGGCCGGGGACGGCGGAACCGCCGACATCGGCATCCAGGCCCTCTCCGGCGCCCTGGAGCGCGGCCACAAGGACTTCATCTACGTGTGCCTCGACAACGAGGCCTACATGAACACGGGCATCCAGCGCTCCTCCGAGACGCCCTTCGGCGCCAGCACCACCACCTCGCCCTCGGGAGCGAAGTCCAAGGGGCAGTCCACCTGGAAGAAGGACATGCCGGCCATCGCCGCGGCCCACGGGATCCCTTACGTCGCGACCGCCAACCCCGCCTTCCACCTGGACCTCATGAGCAAGATCCGCAGGGCGGCCGCCATCGAGGGGCCCGCCTACATCCACGTCTACGCCTCGTGCCCCACGGGCTGGAGGATCAAGCCCGAGCTCGCCGTGGCCATCGGCAAGCTCGCCGTGAACACCAGGATCTTCCCGCTTTACGAGGTCCTGGACGGCCGCTACGTGCTCAACAGGCGCGTGGACAAGCCCGTGCCCGTGGCCGATTACATCAAGCAGCAGGGGCGCTTCCGCCACCTCAAGGATGATGACATCGCGATCATCCAGGCCCGCGTGGACGAGGAGTACGAGCGCATCGTGAAGCTGGCCGATGTCTTCCCGGTGGAGGCGCAGGAGGCGAGCTGACCGCCTGTCCTCCCCGCGCCGGCCGTGGGCCGCCGCGCGGGCGCGCATGACCGGGCCCTTCCCCTTTGCAAAGCCCCCCTGCCCAGGCAGGGGGGCTTTTTTTCGCCCTCGCCGACTCGACCGTCCTTCGGTCACCCTGCGGCAGCCCGTTGGCCATCCTGCGGCAGTCCGTTGGCCATCCAGCGGCGGTCCGTTGGCCATCCAGCGGCAGTCCGTTGGCCTCTTAGCCACTCAGGCCCGCGGCCTGAGGGGCGGCAACCCGGCCTGGGCCTGCCTGGAAGCGCCCGCAACCCGGCGCGGAAGACCGGAATCGCCTTGCGCGGCCGTCGGCCCGGCGCGGCAGGCCATGACCGGCTTTCATGCCTCGCCCTGGCGGCCTGAGTCCTCCGCGGCGCGGGGGAGCGGAAAAAGCGGAAGCCGCCCTCCAGCCAAGCGGCAAGAGGGCGGCTTCCGTCTCAGGGGAAGGTTTCAAGGCCCGCCTTCGGTTGCCCGGGGGGCCGTTCTTTTTGGGATACGTACGGCACAGGGGGGCAGGGGCCTTTACAGGCCCCTGCAGGCCCTTGCAGGCCCTTGGCGAGCCTTTGCCGTCCTTTGGGGGACCCTTCGACCGGTCCTACTTCGCGGTGCGCCTCGGGGCGGGCTTCCTGGCCGCAGGCTTCCTCGGGGCGGGCTTCCGGGCGGAGGAGGCGGGCTTCCTGGCCGCAGGCTTCCTGGCGGAGGAGGCCGTCCGCGCGGCAGGCTTCCTGGCGGTCGAGGCCCTCCTGGCGGCGGGCTTCCTGGCGGAGGCTGTCCGCTTCGCGGCAGGCTTCCTGGCGGAGGCCGCCCGTTTCGCCGCAGGCTTCCTGGCGGAGGCCGCCCGCCTGGCCGCAGGCTTGCGGGGGGCGGCCGCGCCCGACTCCTCTATGGCGTACTGGGCCGCGGCCAGGAGGGCCACGGGCACGCGGGGGGGGGAGCAGGAGACGTAGTTGAAGCCGCGCGAGCAGCAGAAGCGCACGGAGGAGGGGTCGCCGCCGTGCTCGCCGCAGATGCCGACCTTAAGCTTCCTGTCGGCGGAGCGGCCCTTCTGGACCCCGATGTCCACCAGCTGGCCCACCCCGTCCTGGTCCAGGCTGACGAAGGGGTCCTCCGTCCAGATGTGAAGCTCAGAGTAGCGGTTGAGGAAGGAGCCGGAGTCGTCCCGGGAGAGCCCGTAGGTGGTCTGGGTGAGGTCATTGGTGCCGAAGGAGAAGAACTGGGCGCCTGCCTTGACGATGCGGTCGGCCTCCAGGGCGGCGCGGGGAAGCTCGATCATGGTGCCGACCAGGTACTTGACCTGCTGGCCGGTCTGCTCCTGGACCTCCGCGGCCACGCGGTCGACGATCTCCTTCTGGAGGGCGAACTCCTTCTCGTGGCCCACCAGGGGGATCATGATCTCGGGCTGGACGTCGATGCCCTCCCCCAGGGCCTGGGCGGCCGCCTCGATGATGGCCTTCACCTGCATCTCGGTTATCTCGGGGAAGAGGATGCCCAGCCGGCATCCGCGCAGGCCCAGCATGGGGTTCTGCTCGCGGAGGCCCGCGATGCGCGTCTTGACCTTGGCGGCGGGGAGCTTGAGGCGGGAGGCGAGGTCCTCGATCTCATGGTCGGCGTGCGGCAGGAACTCGTGGAGGGGCGGGTCCAGGGTCCGGATGGTCACGGGGAGCCCGTCCATGGCCTTGAAGATGCCGTAGAAGTCCCCGCGCTGCATGGGGAGAAGCTTGGCCAGGCACTCCTTGCGGCCGGCCAGGTCGTCGGAGAGGATCATCCGGCGCACGTGGTCGATCCTGTCGGCCTCGAAGAACATGTGCTCGGTGCGGCACAGCCCGATGCCCTCGGCCCCGTAGTCGCGGGCGATCTGGGAGTCGCGCGGGGTGTCGGAGTTGGTGCGGACGTTTATCTTCTTGAACTTGTCCACGAACCCCATGAACTCCGCGAACTCCCCGGTGAGCTCGACCGCCCGGGTGGGGAGCTTGCCCTTGATGATCTCGCCGCGGGAGCCGTCCAGGGAGATCCAGTCGCCCGCCCGGATCGTGTCGCCGTTCGCGGCGGTGAAGAAGCCGCCCTCATAGTCCACCGTGATGTCGGAGGAGCCCGCCACGCAGGGCCTGCCCATGCCGCGGGCGACCACGGCCGCGTGGCTGGTCATGCCGCCCCTGGCCGTGAGGATGCCCTGGGCGGCGTACATGCCCTTGATGTCCTCGGGGCTGGTCTCGATGCGGACCAGGATAACGCGGTTGGGCGCGCCGTCCGGGCCCGTCTTCTTGGCCAGGTCCTCGGCGGCGGAGGCCGAGAAGACCACGGTGCCCACCGCGGCCCCCGGGGATGCGGCCAGGCCCTTGCCGATGACCCGGCGGGACTTGTGGGCGGGGTCCTGGATGTCGAAGGACGGCAGGAGCACCTGGGTCAGGAGATCGGGCTGGAGCCGCATCACCGCCTCCTGGGGGGTGATGAGCTTCTCGCGGACGAGGTCCACCGCGATGCGCAGGGCGGCCGTGCCGGTCCGCTTGCCGTTGCGGCACTGGAGCATCCAGAGCTTTCCCTCCTGGATGGTGAATTCGATGTCCTGCATGTCGCGGTAGTGCTTCTCGAGGATCTCGCGGATGCCGGCCAGTTCCCCGTAGAGCCCGGGCATGCCGTCCTCGAGGGTGGAGCCGCCGCCCGGCGGGACCTGCCCGCTCCGCGAGTTGATGGGGACCGGGGTGCGGATGCCCGCCACCACGTCCTCGCCCTGGGCGTTGATCAGGTACTCGCCGTAGAAGTAGTCGTCGCCGGTGGAGGGGTCCCTGGTGAAGGCCACGCCGGTGGCGGAGTTCTCTCCCATGTTGCCGAAGACCATGGCCTGGACGTTGACGGCCGTGCCCCAGTCCTCGGGGTAATGGTTGAGCTGGCGGTAGGCCACGGCCCGGGGGATCATCCAGGAGTTGAAGACGGCGGAGATGGCCCCCCAGAGCTGATCGATGGGGTCCTCGGGGAAGTCCTTGTGCAGGCGCTTCCGGATCAGCTCCTTGTAGAGGCGCACTAGGCCCTTGAGGTCGTCCGCGTCGAGTTCGGTGTCCAGGGTGACGCCCTTATCCTTCTTGACCTTGGACATGACGAGGTCGAAGGGGTCTTCGTCGTGTTCGGTCTCGGCCTTGACCCCCATCACCACGTCGCCGTACATGTTGACGAAGCGGCGGTAGGAGTCGTAGGCGAAGCGGGGGTTGCCGGTCTTGGCGATCAGGCCCTGGATGGTAGTGTCGTTGAGGCCGATGTTCAGGACCGTGTCCATCATGCCGGGCATGGAGACCCGGGCGCCGGAGCGGCAGGAGACCAAGAGGGGGTCCCCGGAGTCCCCGAACCGCGCCCCGGCCTCCTTTTCCATCTTGGCCAGAGCCTTCTCCACCTGGGCCCGGAGGCCCGGCGGGTTGTGCCTGTTGTTGGAGTAGTACTCCGAACACACATCGGTGGTGATGGTGAAACCGGGCGGCACCGGGAGGCCCAGCCTGGCCATCTCGGCCAGGTTGGCCCCCTTCCCGCCCAGCAGGTTCTTGAGCCCGCCGTGGCCGTCGGCCTTTCCTCCCCCGAAAGAGTAAACAAGTTTCTTAGCCATAGATCGGAACCCCCCGGCATCTGTGTGAAGGTTGGGTATGGGGCAGCGAGCCCTCGCCGGGCGCGCGGCCTTCCGGCGCGCGCCGCCGGTCCGGAAAGCGCCTGTGCGGGGCTTTCGCGCCTCCCCGGCAGGCGGGGCCCTGCGGCCCCTGCTGGCGGTCCGGCGCGCCGGACCCTGATGGCCCTCCGTTTCCGGCGGAAGCTCGCGTCTCTAGTGCGGTGGCATGTTTAATTTTATAGCAGAAACAAGGGCCGCGTTCAATGCGAACGGGGAAAACCCGCGGCCGGCGCGGCCGGCGGCGCGCCGGATACTCTTGCGGCGTTTGGGGTTACGGCGCGCGAAAGCCTGAGCGAAGCGGAAATTTTTTCTGGCGGGGCTTAAGGGAAATGCCGGAATTCCAACGATCCGGAGCCCGTTCCCTGTCGGCGGCGCCGGATCCCGCAAGAGGAGGCGTTCCATGAAAGGGCCCGCCCCGGCTGTCCGCGGCCGCGGCGCGAAGCGGCGCGGGACTGCGGCGCTTCATGGGCGGCTTGCCCCGACCGCCGCCGCTGCCGCGGCCGGGGCAAGCCGCGGCCCGCCGGGGCGGGGGAACGGGCCCGCGCGGTTTAACGCGGGATTCGGATGCGGGCCCCGTCGGGCGCGCCCGGATCCCGCGCGGGCGGAGCGAAGCGGGAATCTTCCGGGATGTGCTATACTTGCGGGGCTTCCCGGAAAGTGACGAGCGGGATCGCCCGCTTGCGGGCGGCGGCCCCGGGAGGCGCCTGGAGGCTTGCGGGACATGGACGACGGCCAAGGCGCCGGAGAGGCGCGGGAACGCTGGGAGGCCCTGGCGGATCTTTACCTGGGGCACCTGAGGGTGGAGCGGGGCCTTTCCCCGAACACCGTCTCTTCCTACGCGAAGGATCTCAGGGATCTCGCGGAATATTTCGCCGGGTCGGGCGTGGCCGGGCCCGAGCGGGCCGGCCGCGGCGAGATCCAGGGTTTTCTGCTGCACCTGTCGGAGGACCGGTCCCTGGGGGCCCGGAGCCGCGCCCGCAAGCTTTCGGCGGTCAAGGGCTTCTTCTCGTTCCTGGAGGACGAGGGGCTCGCCCCCCGCAGCCGCGCCGGAGGCATCGAGGGGCCCAGGCTTCCCCGGCCGCTCCCTAAGGCCCTCACCCGCGAGGAGGCCGCCCGCCTCGTGGCCTCCCCGGACCTGTCGCGGCGCGGGGGCCTGAGGAACCGCGCGATGTTCGAGCTCCTGTACGCCGGGGGCCTCAGGGTCTCGGAGCTCTCCGGGCTCGCCCTGGGCCAGCTCAACCTGCCCGAGTCCTTCGTGAGGGTCCGCGGCAAGGGCTCCAAGGACCGACTCGTGCCCGTGGGCGACGAGGCGGCCTTCTGGCTCGCGAGGTACCTGGCCGAGGAGCGGCCGCTGCTCGACGTGACCGGCAGGGCCGCCGCACTTTTCCTCAACGCCAGGGGAAAGCCCCTGAGCCGCCAGTACCTCTGGCGGCTAATAACCGAGCACGCGGCCCTCTCCGGCATCCCTCACGCCAGCCCCCACGTGCTGAGGCACTCGTTCGCCACCCACCTGGTGGAAGGCGGGGCCGACCTGCGCGCCGTCCAGACCATGCTGGGCCACGCGGGCCTCGGAACCACCGAGATCTACCTCAGGACAGCCGACGCGAGGCTCAAGCAGGTCCACACCAGCCGCCACCCCCGCTCCGGCCGCTGACGGCCTCCGCCTCGTCTCCTCCGCAGGGCCAGGGGCGGCGGGCTTCCCGCGCCCGGCCCCGACCGGAGCCACTGGCCCTTGCGCTTGCGTTAACCCTTGTCCCGGGGCCGCTGGCCCTTGTCCCGGAAAGCCCGGAAGCCGCCGCAGCCCGCCAAGCGGGATTTCAGTCCGGCCTTCAGGCAAGCCGGTTTCCTTAAGTCCCTCCCGCGGGGATCTCAGGCTTTCCGCAGCCCGGGCCTCCGCTGCTGAAAGGCGCGCCGCAGGCCCGCTTTCGGCTCCCGGCACGGGGCCGTTTTCGGAGGAAGCCTAAGGGGCCGCTCCGCCGCCGGGGCCCCAGGAACGCGTTCCGGGGCTTTATCTCAGCTGGAAAAGCCCCGGAACGGCCGGCCCCCCGGCCGGAACCGGAACGCCTCAGCTTCCCGAGACCTGAATGCCGCGCCCCGCGGGACTGAGGGCCGGCGGCGCGCGCGCCCCTTCCCGGCCCTGCCGCCGCCCCCGGTATCCTTGTCTCCCGCCTTCCCGGCCCTTGCCGCCGTAACCCTTGACTTGCGCCTCCCGACCTCCGGGCCCTTGCCCCCCGCGCCCCATGGCCGCGGCGGGAGGGCCTCCGGAGCGGGCCTCCCGCCCTCCGGGCCGGAAACCGTTTCATGAGATCAAGCCGCCAGGCCTACAAGACGGTCATCACCTCCCACGTCAACCCGGACTTTGACGCCGTGGCCTCCATGGTGGGGGCCCTGTCCCTCTACCCCGAGGCCGCGCTCCTGTTTCCGGGCGGCACGGGAAGGAGGCTTTCCGGGCCCTTCGTGAAGGGGGCGCTTGCCTCCCGGGCCGTCGTCCGCCCCAAGGAGCTTGACTTCGCCGCAGTGGAGCGGCTGGTGGTGGTGGACACCCGGAGGCCCGACCGCATAGGCTTCGCGAGGCCGATACTCCAGAACCCCGGCCTGGACATCCACCTTTTCGACCACCATCCCGACAGCCCCGGCGACCTGGAAGGCTCGCTCCTGCGCTGCGAGCCGGTGGGGGCGACGGTCACCGTCCTGTCGGAGGCCATGCGGGAACGCGGCATCTCCCCTGATCCTGACGAGGCCACCATGCTCGCCCTGGGCCTGTGGGAGGACACCGGGTCCTTCACTTTCGGGTCCACCACGGCCAGGGATCTCGCGGCGGGGTCCTGGCTCCTGAGCCGGGGCGCGGATTTGGAGACCGTGACCCAGCTCACCTCCACGGAACTCTCCACCGAGCAGGTGTCCCTCCTTAACGAGCTCATCGGCGCGGCGGAGACCCGCGAGGTGCGCGGCATGACCCTGGCCGTCTCCATGGCGAGGCGGGAAGGCCACGTCGAGGACGTGGCTGTCCTGGCCCCCAGGCTCATGGAGATGCTCGACCTGGACACGGTCTTCCTGCTCGTGCAGATGGAGGCCCTGGTCCAGGTGACGGGCCGGAGCCGCGCCGGGGGCTTCAGCGTGGGGGAGATCCTCAAGCCCCTGGGCGGCGGCGGCCACCACGGGGCCGCCGCCGCGGCCGTCAAGGGAGAGCCGCTCGAGAAGGTGCGGCAGGCCCTGGAGGAGAGCATCCGGGAGTACGAGGGGAGGCTTTTCCGGGCCGGGAGCATCATGGTGCACCCCGCCATCAGCCTCTCCGAGACCCGGCCGCTGTCCGAGGCGGCGGACATGATGGCCCGCTACGGCCTCCACGTGATTCTGGCCGAGGACGCCCAGGGCAGGGTCTCGGGCATCATCCGCGAGCAGAGCGTCGCCAGGGCCATGTACCACGGCCTGACCGCGTACCCGGTCAGGGACTTCATGACGACGGACTTCGAGACGGCCTCGCCGGAAGCCTCCTTCCACGACGTCAAGCGCGTCATCGTCGACCAGAGGCAGCGCATCCTTCCCGTGACCGATCCTGAAGGCAAGGCGCTGGGGGTGGTGACCCGCACGGATCTCCTGCATCTCCTGGCGGCGGAGGCCGGCGGGGACGAGGGGGCGGAGAGCCCGCGCGCCCCCTTCGACCGGAACCTGGCCGGCCCCATGCAGGAGCGGCTCCCTAAGGGAATCCTGGAGATCCTGCGGGGGCTGGGCGACGAGGCCAGCAGCTTCGGGGTCAGCCTGTACCTCGTGGGCGGCACCGTGCGGGATCTCATCATGTCGAGGCCCATCAGGGACCTGGACATGACCGTCACGGGGGAGCTCACGGCCTTCATCAAGGCCCAGGCCGCGCGCCTGGGGGGGGAACTCAGGACCCATCCGCGCTTCAAGACGGCCACCTTGAACCTTCCCGACGGCACGAGGCTGGACTTCTCCAGCGCCCGGGTGGAGTATTACGAGTACCCGGGGGCCTACCCGGTGGTGCGGCACGCCTCCATCCAGCTTGACCTCCAGAGGCGGGACTTCACCGTGAACACCCTGGCCGTGAGCCTCGCCCCGGAGGACTTCGGCAGGCTCCTGGACTATTACCGCGGCTACCAGGACATCAAGGAAGGGCTCATCCGCGTGCTCCACAGCCTGAGCTTCGTGGAGGACCCCACGCGGGCGTTCCGGGCCTGCCGCTTCGAGCGGCGGCTGGGCTTCCGCATCAGCCGCATGACGGGCCGCCTGATCGCCTCCGCCGTCTCCGGGGGCTTCATGAAGACCCTGTCCCTCCGGCGCCTCATGGGGGAGCTGCGGATCATCTGCGAGGAAGAGGATCCGGGGGCCGTCTTCGAGCGCATGGGGGGATTGGGCCTGCTCAGGTGCATATCCCCCGACCTGCGGGTCACCCGCAGGCACCTGGATCTCTTCAGGAACGTGCTCCGGGTCCGGGACTGGTATCGCCTCACCTTCGCCTCGCGCTTCTCGCCCATGTGGCTCGTGTGGTTCGCCGCCCTCACCTTCGAGCTGGGGCGCGGCGAGTCCTTCCGCCTCGCGGACGGACTGGAGGACGGCCGCAGGATGCTCCGGGCCTTCGTCATCGAGCGGCCCGCCCTGGAGCGGGTCCTGGCCTCCGCGTCCAAGCTCCCCCAGGACGGGCCGGTCAAGCCGAGCCTGGCCGACTCCCTCTTCGGGAACATTTCCTGGCCGGGCATCCTCTACGTGATGGCCAGGGCCGGCACGGGGCCGCTGGCCCGCGCGGGGGCGGCCTTCCTCACGAGCTACCGCCACGTGCGCCCTGAGGTGACCGGGGACGATCTCATCAGGCTGGGTTTCCGGCCCGGCCCAGGCCTCCACAAGGCCCTGGAAGTGCTGCGCCGGGCTCGCCTGGACGGCTTGGTGGGGAACCGCGAGGAGGAGAAGGGGTACGTGCGGCTGTTCCTGAACGGCGAAGGCGACGAAGGCCAGAATGACTTGGACCCTGCCGCGGGCCAGCATCCCGGAGCAGACGGAAGGCACGGGACAGAAGGCGGGCCGGAGGCCGGGGCAGGGCTTGAGGCGGAAGGCGGGCCGGAGGCCGGGGCAGGGCTTGAGGCGGAAGGCGGGCCGGAGGACGGGGCAGGGCTTGAGGCGGAAGGCGGGCCGGAGGACGTGGGCGAACCCGGGGATGCGTCAGCAGCCGGGCCTGGCGGGGGTTCCTGACCTGATGGCGGCCTTGGAACGGAATACGGCTTCCGGAAAGCCTGGAGAGCGGGGGCATCCGGCGCGGCAAACGGCAGATGAAGCCTTCCGGCGCCGGCGGAAGGCCGCCGTTGCCGTCAAGGGCCCTAGCCCGCCCGAGAAAACCCGCTGAGATGCAGCCGGCGCCGGAGTCCATGGCCCGCGATTTTTTTTCCTCGTCGTGCTGTTCAGCGGCGACGAAAGGGTCGCCGCCTTGGAGTCATGCCGCTCCCTGAAGAAGGATACTGAAGGGGCAGCGCGAGGCGCCGCCCGCTTCAGGCGAAAGCCCGGAGGCCACGGTCAGGCTCAAGGCTCCCAAGGAGATCCCCTCGGATTCCCTCCGGAACCCTTCCGAGCCAGACTCCGGTTACGACGGCCTTAAAGGCAAGGGCTGCCGGGCCCGGCCGGTCGAGACCCGAGACCGCTGCGGGGGGAAAGACGGGAAGAGAAGCCTTTCCCTGCCCCTGTGCTCCAGGGCGGAAGGGGCGCATAACCATGACGGAGGCTCCCTGCTCCCCGCCGTAAAAGAGCCGAAGGACAAAGGGCTCTCGGCCCCTTGACGATGATCGCCGACGCTTCCTGCGGCAGCGACGGGAACGCCCAGGGCTTGAAAAGACGGGCGTCAAGCTAGTCTCGCCCACGCCCGGAAGCGTGAAGAAGGCCGACGGCGGATCAGGGGGGGGCCTGAGGCGGGGGATGCCCCCGCGAAACTGGCGCTTTCGGACTTTGACTCCGGCGAGTCGGGCGCGGTGACGTCCTGTCCTGCGTGGCAGAAGGCGGAGACGCCGGAAAACGAGGACGGAAGCGGGTTCCGCGCCGCTTTTGACCCTGCCGTCCGCAAGGCCCGCCCCAAAAAGGGACTCTGCCCGGTGAAGGAGGGAAAGTCCAAGGCCAGCCTCGGCTGCGGCAGGAAGCAGATGAGAACGGCCCGGCGGCGGTCCGGGGAGCAATCGCCGGGTTTTTAGGCGGCGTACGGGATACGGAGCGGCATAGAGGGCGCGAACACCCAGCGGCCGGACAGTTGGGATAAAGCGGCTGAGGGTCAGGTGGCTGCGGAAGGTTGACCTGAAAGTCAGGCTTAAGGCGCTGGCCCTCAACATATGGAGTGTCGCGCGGTTCATCAGGCAAAACGCGAGGGTTGTCAAGTGAAAATGAGGCTGGCCGCAAGGGTTTCGGGAAAAAGGGGGCTAAAATGTCTGACGGGCCGTAAAAGTCAAGTTTCGCTGCGAATTTTTTCCTGCCTGTTGAGAAAAGTTCGCAACAGGCTGGAAATCGTCAGATTGTGATCGCCGCGGCAGCCTCGCCCTGGTTTCAGCCCCTGTTTTTCAGATGCGGCTTTTTGCACCTTCATCAATATTGCGGGCGGCTCTAAAAAAAATTACCTGGAGCTTTCCGCGGCGGAGAGCCGGCCAGGCCCAGGGAACGCCTCTGTTCCCGCGCGGCCGGCCGCAGGAAAGCCCGTCGTCCATTGCGAGGAAAACGGCTCTCCCGCAGGGGGGTTGTCTGGATGTATGCCGAAAAACGTTTAATTTAGCATGTTTTAGCGGCACCAGTTCCGGGATGCAGGTTCCGCAGGGGGGAGGGGAGAGGCCGGCGCTATTCCACAGCAAGGGGCCTGAGGTTCCCTGCGGAGGGTTCCCGGCCTGCCGCAAGTGCGCGCAGCAAATTGATTTTTGGCCGGAAAAGTCCTAACATGATAGGCCCGCTTAGGATGAGGGGCCCCCGGAGCCTAGCCTGTCAGGCCAGGGCCGGGGCGATTCCGCGAGCCGGAAGGGCAGGACCCTTCCGCGAAAGGTCTTTGTTATGGCATTACCGGAACCAAGCCGGATCCCCGGCGGGCTGGCCCAGCCCGCCGGGCGCGTCTACAATTTCAACGGCGGCCCCGCCGCGCTGCCCCTCCCCGTGCTCGAGGAGGCGGCGGCCGAGCTTCTCAACTGGAGAGGCACGGGCATGTCCATACTCGAGAACAGCCACCGCGACAAAAAGGTCGTCGCCATGGCCCTGGAGGCCGAGGACGATCTCAAGTCGCTTCTCAGGCTGGGCGAGGATTGGAAGGTCCTCTTCCTCCAGGGCGGGGCGAGCCTCCAGTTCGCGATGATCCCCATGAACTTCGCCCCCGACGGGCTCCCCTGCGACTACGTGAACACCGGCATGTGGTCCGACAAGGCTTACAAGGAGGCCAGGCTGGTGGGCGCCGACGCGCGGCTGGCCGCCAGCTCGGAGGACGACGGCTTCACCTATATACCTGACTCCTTTTCCTTCAGGCTCGCCTCGCGCTACGTGTACCTCACCAGCAACAACACCGTGCGCGGCACCCAGTGGAAAGCCTTCCCGTCCAGGCCGCCCGCGCCGCTGGTGGCCGACATGTCCTCGGACTTCCTGTCGCGCCCCCTGGACCTGACGGATTTCGCCCTGGTGCACGCGGGCGCCCAGAAGAACGTGGCCCCCGCCGGGCTCACCATAGTTCTCGTCAGGAAGGACTTCGCCCTGAACGGCAAAAAGGGCCTCCCGCACCTGCTGGACTACAGGACCTACATCGACTCCGACAGCATGTACAACACCCCCCCCGTGTTCTGCATCTACGTGGCCGGCCTGGTCTTCAAGTGGCTCAAGGCGCAGGGCGGGCTCGACCGCGTGTGCCTGCGCAACGAGGCCAAGGCCAAACGGCTTTACGACGCCATCGACTCTTCCGGGGGCTTTTACAGGGGCACGGCCCGCGAGGACTCGAGGTCCCTCATGAACGTCACTTACCGGCTTCCCTCCCCCGAGCTCGAGAAGAAGTTCCTGGAGGAGGGCAAGGCGCAGGGGCTCTGCGGCCTGGGCGGCCACCGCTCCGTCGGCGGGGTGAGGGCCTCCATCTACAACGCGGTGCCCGATGCCGGAGTGGACGCCCTCATCGCCTTCATGAAGGATTTCCAGGCCGCGAACGGCTGAAAGGCTCTCGACATGGCGCGCAAGGTGCTCATCAGCGACAAGATTGAGGAAGTCTGCCCCGCCGCGCTCAGGGAAGCGGGCATAGCCTGCGACCTTAAGCCCGGCCTTCCCCCCGAGGAGCTTCTGGCGGCCATCCCGGAATACGACGGGCTCATCGTCCGGAGCGCCACCAAGGTGACGGCCCAGGTCCTGGAGAAGGGCCGGGCTGGCAAGCTCAGGATAGTGGGCCGGGCGGGCGCGGGTGTCGACAACATCGACGTCGAGGCGGCCGGGCGCCTGGGCGTCAAGGTGGTCAACACCCCTGGCCTGAACTCCAACGCGGTGGCCGAGCTTACGGTGGCCTTCGCCTTCATGCTGGCCCGGAACCTTGCCCTCGCTGACTCGACCCTCAAGGCCGGCCGCTGGGAAAAGAAGTCCCTCTCCGGCTTCGAGCTCTCCGGCAAGACCTTCGGGCTTGTGGGCTTCGGGCATGTGGGGAGGCTGGTCTGCGCCAAGGCCAAGGGCCTGGGCATGCGGGTCCTGGCCTGCGATCCCCTGGTCCCTGCGGAGGAGGCGAGGGCGGCGGGCGCCGAGCCCGTCTCCCTGGAGGAACTCTGGAAAGAGGCGGACTTTATCTCCCTCCACCTCCCCAAGAACAAGGACACCCTCAACCTCGTGGACGCCAGGGTCCTCGCCTCCTTCAAGCCGACCGCCTGCCTCATCAACTGCGCGCGTGGCGGGCTCGTGGACGAGGCCGCCCTTTTCGAGGCCCTCTCCAGAAAGAGCATAGCCGGGGCGGCCTTTGACGTGTTCGCCGCTGAGCCCCCCCTCGGCAGCCCGCTTCTGGACCTCCCCAACTTCATCGCCGCCCCGCACCTGGGGGCCTCCACCCTGGAGGCCCAGCTGGGGGTCGCCAGGAAGTCGGCGGAGCTGCTGGCGGAATTCTTCAGGGCCCAGGGCTAGGCGCCGGAGGTTCCGGTGAAGGCGGCCGTGCCCGCATATCGAGTGCCTGCCCCTGCGGCGCCCGGGTCTTCTTTCTCCTGCGGCCGCCTTCGCCCCCCCGCCTTTCCCGGCCCCCTTAAGCCTGTCGCGCCTGAGGGCCTCTGCGATCCGCCCGATCGCCGCGCTCTTTCAGTTTTTCCGGATCCTGCCGGCCTTTCGGGGATTTACGCCCTCCCCGCTCCTTCCGGCCGCTCCGGCGCGGCCGCTTTTTCCGCTTCTTCCTGCCTTTCCGATGCCTCCAGGGCCCCTGCGGCCGCGGCGAATGCCGGGGCCGCGCCGGGGCCCTTTTCTTTCGCCCGCTTCCGTGACCCGGCGCCGTCGGCGGCCGCGTTCCTTACGGCCGCGCTGGCCGTGCTGCTGGCTTCCGCCTCCCCGCTGGCCGCCCAAAGAGGGCCCCTTGAGGAGGAGGCCCCCTCTTTGGCCGGGCCAGGGCCCGCCGCGCAAGGCGCGCCGGGAGAGGCGGGATCCGCTGAGGAAGAGGCTGGAACCGGCGCGGAAAGGGACGGCGCCGCAGGCCTCTCCGGAGCGGCCGGGCGTGTTGCTGCGGGAAGGGAGGCCTCCCGGAGGGGCGCGGGAGGCTTTGCGGGCATCAGGGAGCAGGACCTGCCGCCGCCAGGCGAGCCTGAGCCGTTTTCCCGGCGGCTCCCGGAGGCCGGGGCGGAGGGCTTCTCCGGAACCCCGGCACAGGCTTTGCCGCAGGAAGCGTCCCCGGCCCCCCCGCAAGGAGCCGTGTCGGCCCCGCCGCAGGGCTCCGGGACTGCCGCGTCTCAGGATTCCGGTACGGGCTATCCTTCCGGCTTGGCATCGGAAGCTCCTTCAGGCCAGGGCCCCCTGCCCCCTCCGGGCCAGGGGCCTCCGGCTTTTCCGGGCCCTGGAGCGGCCGCGCCCCTGAGCCCGGAACCGGCCGCCCCCCCTTCCCCGGCAAGGCAGTCTCCGTCAGGTCAGGCGCCGGCGTCTTCTTTGGGCCAGGCCTTCCCGCCCGGCGCGGCGACTCCGGGGTCGCAAGATCAGGGCCAGGCCCTCCCGCCCGGCGCGGCGACTCCGGGGCCGCAAGATCAGGGCCAGGCCCTCCCGCCCGGCGCGGCGGCCCCGCCGCCAAGCCAGGGCCAAGCCTTCCCGCCCGGCGCGGCGGTTCCGCCGCCAAGCCAGGGCCTCCCGTTCGGCGCGCCGACTCCGGGGCCGCAAGATCAGAGCCAGGCCCTCCCGTTCGGCCAGGCTCCTCCGTCCCCGCCTGAGGCGCCTCCCGTTGCCGGGCCCGCGCCGCTTGCGCCCCGGACCCTGACGTCCCCTCCGCCGGGATCCCCTGGCGCG
>JAITRL010000018.1 GCA_031288415.1 Deltaproteobacteria bacterium
CGACAGTCTCAATATCCATTGGTGCTTCCCTTTCAAAATACCACAAAAAGCACCATAGCATAATTTTTTAAAGATGTAAACTTTTTTTTGTACCGAGGCCTAAGGTAACTGTTCGGCAACCCCTCCCCCGGCCCGGGCGGACAGCAGGCTTCGGCGGACCGGTTACAGGCCCGGTGCGGCCCGTCGCCCGGCAACGGCAGGCCGCACCGGCGCCGCCTGAAACGGCGCCTTTAAAACGGGCTCTGTAACATGCAAGGCGTTCGCGCGGCATAGCCAGGCTCAGTCCGCCGTCTTGACCAGGCACTCCCCGCGGTAAGCGACGCCGATGCCGATCTTCACGAGAAGATCGGCCTGCGCCTTGTAAGGGCGCCAGCATTCTTTGGTTTCTATGGCTTTTAAGGCGTCATCGGCGAGCCTGGAGACGAGTTTCCGCTTGTCCTTTGCCGTCTCTCCCTTGTCGAACTTCAGCTCGATCACGGCGCAGACGCATGATGAAGGCGTCTGGAAAAACAGGGCCATGTCAGGCATGCCTTTAGAGCCGCGCGGCTCGGACAGGGCGATCCGGCCCAGTTTGCTGCAGTACGCGTAAACCAGCGCGTTGTAGAAGGATTCAGTAGGCTGATGATGCGACGGATCGAGGCCGGCGAAAAGCGAGCTGAAGACGTCCGTCAGCCTCTCGGCATCCTTCTCCCTGACTGCCATGCTGAAGCCGTCGCTTTCAGCCTGCGGATTCCTTTTCAGGATGGAGAACATGCTTTCGGAAAAGAGATCAAGAGAATGGATCCGCACCTCCAGATTGGGTTTTTTCAGGGTGTAGAAGACGCCCCGGTACTTGACGTCTTCGGCCTTGTCGACCGTCAGGTAACCGGTCTGGAAAAGGGCAGGCACCGTCTTTAGTTTTCCGGCCTCCGCGGAGCTGACGGCTTTTTGGGGGATGAGCTCGAAGTTGTCCTTGGCCAGGGCAAGCGGGTCCTTGTCATAGTTATCAGGCAGCGAGGACAGAAAAGACGATGAATTGTCCATTTCCCCCCAATAAGCGGAAAACCTGGCTTTTTTGAAAAACATTAGGACTGACCATGGGTTTAAAACCTTTGTTTTGCCGTCCCAGCTGTAACCGTCGTACCAGTCCATGAGGAGTTTCCGCAGATCGGCGAGGCCGGCCTCATTTGGCATGCGGCCTTCGGTTTTCATGACGTCAAGGACAGAAGGCATAAGCCTGCCGAAATACCTGTCGAGTTCCTGCGGGGTGAAGCCGCAGATTTCGGAAAAGTGGCCGTCGAGGGTCAGATCTTCAAGCTGGTTGAGCCCTGCGGACAGCCCCATGAAGGCGTAGCGGGTGACGCCTGTCACGAACACGAAGCGGAGGTACTTGTCAATGTCCTTGAGGGAGGCGTAAAAGCTCTTCAGGAAATTTCCGAAGGCGAGGGCAAGCTTCGGATCCGCGAGGTTTGAGCTTAGAGGCGCGTCGTACTCGTCAATCAGTACAACCACGCGAGTGTCATGTTTGAAGCTCAGGTTTTCGATGACCATGGGCAGTGCCGAGGTCGGCAAGGTCAAGTCAAGATTCAGGCCCTCGCGGAGGTTGATTTTATTCAGCTGTTTAGTCAGGGAATCCTTGAGGACGTCCAACGACTCGGTGCCTGCCGCCATCGACAGGCTCACGACGGGGAACTTCATTGTGAAGTCGAAATCCGAGCTGCCGATCCACAGGCCCGCGAAAATACCCCGCGGGTCGCCGTCCTGGCCGGGCGGGCCGCTGAAAAGCTCCTGAAACGTGTCAAGCAGCAGCGACTTGCCGAACCTCCTGGGCCTGGACAGGAAATACGCGCCTTTCTTTGATGCCAGATCATAGACAAGCCGCGTTTTGTCGGCGTAAAGGAACCCATCCTCGATGATTGCCCTGAAGGACTGTATTCCGATCGGAAGTCGTTCCATGAAAAGCCTTCTCCGATGCTCAGGGAGGCCATCCCCAAGCGCGCGTTCAGTTTCCCTTAACGGCACAATATATCATTATTCGTCTACAATTCGCAAGAAACCGGAATAGAGAGATCGGGAACTCTTTCCTAAGCGTTCGAACCCGGGCAGCCTCTTCCGGTTCCGGCATCCTGTCCGCGCTCGGAGAGACCCTCGCCGTCGCCAGTCGCCCGCGCCAGGGATGAGGCCCGTCCCCAGGCTCATGGGATTTTACGAGGCTTTCCGGGCGAAGGCCGAGGCCAAGGGCGCCAAGGTCTGTCTCGCCAGGGACGCCGCAGGCTCGCGCTCGCCGCCGCGTCTGAGGCGGGGGCGGCGGGGAGCGTGAAGTCAAAGCCCATGACGCGCGAGGAGATCCGCCTGAACTATGCCCTCGCCGCCGAAGGGCTGGAAGTCAGCACGTCGGTCGGGCCTGGGGGAGCGGATAGCGCGGCCGCGCGGCCAGCCGCCCTGCCACGCGGCGTTTCCCGCTATCCGCCTGGACCGCTGGAGGCGGCCTAAGTCCTTCGCGCGGGAGACCGTGACAAGAACCGGAGGGGATGTCCAGGCCCCGGCGCTGCCGGAGAGAGCCGCCCGGAGCCGGGATTTCGCCGAGGCGTGCCCCGCGTTGACCTGCGCGAAGCCTGCGGCCGCCTCCCTGGAGGACCCGGGGATCCTCCAGGGCGAGGGCCACGCGCCTCGCGGCGGTCCTTCCTGCCGCGCTCGTGGCGGAGGCAGGGCCGGAGAAGCCCGTCCCGGACCTCGCCGCCGCGCCGGGAATGCTCAAGGCCCTCCTCCGCGTCGCCGCCGGCCGGCCTTTGGCGGCCTGCCTGTCTCTCGTCGCCGCGGAGGCCCTGTCCACCCTCCCGCCCGGAGAGATCAAGGATTTCCGGATAATCTTTCTCGACAGCGGGCGCCTGGCCGCCGCCGCGGACCCAGCCTCGCGGCTATCGCCTCCGCCACCGGGCGCGGGGCAAGGACATATTTCGCCAAGGCCTTCCCGCCCGAAAGCCTGCGGGGCGAGCGCCGCAGCGTGACAGCGGCCGCAGCCAGGGGGGCTTCGGGGTGGAGGAAGAGAACGAGCCCCAGGCAGGCCTGGCCTTTTTCCGGAGGCGGGGCCGAGAGGAAATGCCCCAGATCTCCCTTCCGGAGCCCGGCCAGGAACTCGGGCGACGGGGACCGCGACCCTTCCGGAAAGGAGAAGAGCATGCGGCCCGGCCGCCCCGGCTCAAGCCAGACCCCGGCCTCCTCGCTGTAGGGCCTTGACGCCGCCTCCCCGACGGCAAGCGCCAGGGCGGCGGAGAAGGCCATCCACTGGAGGGCCCAGGCCGCCAGGGCGCCGGCTCCCTCCAGATCGACCCCCATGAAGGACCAGGGGGAGGCGCCAGCGTTGAGGACAAGCCCTGCGGCCTCAACGGGCCTGGCCGCGAGCCGGAGGGCCGTCTCCAGGCCGCCGCCGAAAAGGAGAGGCACCCCCGCTCCCTCCCCTCCCCCCGGGCCCCGCAAGCGGCCGGCGTAGGCGCAGAAGGAGAGCCAGAAGCCAGCCGCCCCGCCCAGGAAGGCCATGGCCGCGGCGAACGAGGGAGCCCTCGCCTGGGAGGCCCTGACGGCCCAGCGGGAGAGGAGCCCAGTCAGACAGCCGTAAGCGAAGGCCATGACTACCGCGACGGAAAGGAGGCCGGCCCCGGCCACGGCCGCCGAGTGGAACTGCGCGAGGGCCGCGGCGGCCAGGGCGGCCGCGGACGGGATCAGGACCGGCGCCTCAGGCCGAATGCCCCCGGAGGGCGAGTAAAGCCCGCATGCCTCCTTCGCCTCCCCGCGCCCGGCCGTCATCACGTCGTCCCCTGACCCTGCCGCGGGCGCGGGACTGAAAGCGGGCAAGGGCACTGCGGGGGATTCCGCCTCAGGGCCGGCCAGGCCCCAGGCGGGGCCACGGGAGACCAGGCCAGGCGCCCGGCGATGAAAAGCGCGAGGTCCCTGGGTATGAGGACATCCTTCACTACGGTCTCGGACTTGCGTGGGCTTCCTGGACGGCGCAGGAGGCGCACCGTGGCCACGGCGTCGGGGGCGCGGACAGAGGCCCAAAGCTCTACGGTCAGGCAAGGCGCCTCGCGGTCCGCGATCACCGGCGCGCGGGCGAAGTAACCTAGTTCCCCGCGGCGGAGGTCGGCGAGAAGCGCGTCCAGGACCGTAAGGCCTTCGGTTCCGGCGATGATTTCAGAGGGGGCGCAGGCGGCGGCGGCAGAGGAGGAGGAGGGCAGTGACGGCGGCTCGCCGCCGGGTTCCGGCGCAGGCCCTGCGGAAGGCGCGCCCGGTTCGGCAAGAGACCCGGAGGAAAGCTTGCCGCCCGGTTCAGGTGCGGATTGGGCGAAAGGCCCGGGGAACGCGCCGTAGGCGGGTTCATCTTGTCCCGTGCCGCCTTCGCCGCCCGAGTCCCTGTCCAGGCGGAAAGGCTGGGGCGCGCCGGAATCCTCGCTCCCTTCGGGAGGCTCAAGACCCGCAAGAGCCTTCCGCACCTCCGTCATCGCCGGGCCCTCAGGCGCGCCAAGGCTTTCGAGAGCCTGTCGGCCGTCAGGCGAGGCAATGTTTTCCGGATCCTGCGGGCCGAAAGGCGCGGCGATGTTTTCCTGATCCTGCGGGCCGAATGGCGCGGCAAAGTTTTCTGGATCCTGAGGGACCTCTACCGCGGCAAGGCTTTCGCTAGCCTGTCGGCCGTCAGGCGCGGCAATGTTTTCCTGATCCTGCGGGCCGAAAGGCGCGGCAAAGTTTTCGGAAGCCTGATGGCGCTCAGGCGCCTCACTGCCGCAAGGGAGCCCGTTATCGTAAAGGCCGTCGGCGCAGCCGGGAAAACCGCCGCGGGTAAGCGCCCGGAAGTCCTCAGGGGGATTCCGGTCCGGCGCCCCGAAAGCCTCCGGGGACTCGCCGCTCTCAATGTCCCCATAACCTTGCAGGGGCTTGCCGCGGCCGGGATCGCCCATTAGCGCGAAAGGCTCCCAGAAGCCTTCAGGAAGCGCCGCGGCGCGTCCCCTGAGCTTGAGCCGCACGAGCCAGGCCCGGCCGGCCTCCGAGAAGGGAAGCGCGGCGGAGCCGGCGGCGCTCAGCCAGACCGCGGCTGAAAAAAGCAGGAAACAGAAGGTCCACAGCGCGCACAGCCTGGCGCCGAAAAGCCGCGCGCCTGCAACGGCGTAAAGGCTCTCGGAGGCATCGGCCCGGATCAGGCCCAGAAGGAGCCTGGGGCCGGGGGGAAGATCGCGGAAGGCGGCGGCTCCCCGCGAGAGAAGCTGCTCCGCGAAGGTCACGGCGTTCCAGCCGAAGCCCAGGTCGAGCTCCAGGCGCGCCGACCAGCCCAGGTACATGCCGCACCAGGCCCCGGCCAGGGCCGCGAGGCCCGCCTTGACGGGGGCGCGCACGCGGAACAGGCGGGCGGCCCAGGAAGCGAAGCCTCCTGAGCCGGCGAGCCACGCCGCGAAGGCCGCCGCCCTGAACCCCGTGTCCGGGAAAAGCCAAGTCGCGGCGGCGTGGAAATGCCCCAGGACCAGGCTCACGAAGGCCGTCACCAGGAAAACGGCGGCCAGGGCCGCCGGGCGGGCGTTCCCGGACGGGCGGAAGAAACTGGGCATCGGGTCTCCGGAGGGCCCGGGGGCCCTGCTGCAGGAAGGCCGGCACGGAACGCGCGCCCGCGGCCTAGCCCTTCTTCTCGACGGAGCGCATGGCCTCTATGGTCTTGGCGATCAGGTCGTCCAGGGTCCACCCCAAAAGCTCAGCCCCCCGGCTGATGACCTCGCGGGAGCAGCCGGCCGCGAAGTTGAGCGTCTTGAACTTCTTCCGCACGCTCTTGACCTCCAGGTCCTGGACGCTCTTGGAGGGGCGCATGAGCGCGGTCGCCCAGACGAGCCCGGTGAGCTCGTCCACGGCATAAAGGACCTTCTCCATGACGTGTTCCGGCTTCACGTCCACCGTGAGCTGCCAGCCGTGGCTGACGACGCTCCTGATCACGTCCTCTCCCACGCCGCCCTCGCGCAAAAGCTCGGGGGCCTTCAGGCAATGCCGGTCGGGGTACATCTCGAAGTCGACGTCGTGGAGCAGGCCCACCACGCCCCAGTAGTCGCGGTCGGCGGAAAACCCCAGGTCGTCCGCGAACCATTTCATGACGCCCTCCACTGTCTCCGCATGCTGCAGATGAAAGGGCTCTTTGTTGTATTTGGTAAGAATCTCCCAGGCCGACTCGCGGCTTATTGTCTCCATGTGGCACCTGGCGGGGTATGGAATCAGAGGCAGGCCCGGCCGGAAAAGGCAAGGCCGCCGGTACGCGCGCGCGGCCGCGGCCGCAGGGGCTGCGGGAAGGCGGGAACGCCCGCAGGAATCCGCGGGAAGGAGGCGGCCGCCGGAAAACGCGTTGCGGTCATGGCCGCGCCTGAACCCTGTTGCCTGCTCCGGGCTGTTTGCAGGCCTTCTTTTCGAAAAGCATTAGTTGTATGAATATTTTTTTTAAAAAGAAATATAACATATATAAATAAAAAAATTATATAAATTTATTCACTTTATTTCAATAAATTTTTTAATGACTTCTACGTTAATACATTCTGTATTATCTGCATCTTCACCAGATGAAAAAGTTGTTTGAGTTTTTTCTACATATATTTTCACTTTTTTATTAATATTATTTTCATTTTCAAAAAAATATGAAACGTTATCATCAAAAAGGAAAACTTTAGATTGTCCTCCAAATTCAATTATCGCATGTTGATAATCACCTATAGCAAATTCTGAGTAAATACCTTCATATACCTGAAAATCCAGCACTTTAGTTGGACAACCTACAGTACTTGGCGTTAAAATTTCTATAGGTATAGATGTAAAGTCAGGAGATCTAAAATTATCTGTTAGATCTATTTGTTTGCCGTCAATAATGCCAAAAACTTTGGTTATATTAAATTGTGTAACTATTTTATCTGTAACTAATGTTCCTGTAATGAATTGACTATTTTGGAAATTCAATGGTTCTTTAAAATTTATATCACCAAAATTAGTTTTAAAAATTATATTATTAATTGTTGTTATATTGCTTTTGAATAAAAGAGAATGATCGATAGTAAAAATATATGTTTTAATATCGTAATTACTGTTATCGCTATGGTATGCATAACTGTTCCAGACGAATAACGGAAAATCCAAACTATAATTTTCCAAAGCCGTCGTCGTCGAGGATTCGTTTTGCGCTGAAGCCTGGGAAGCGGCAAAGCAGAAAAGCAAAAAAAGGAATACGGCGGTTTTATGGAATAATGATGACATGACGGGGCAGTCCTTAGGGCAATGAGGGATGGGAAACCGTTTTGGCCTTCGGCGATGATCTGTGCCTGAACCTGATTAAAGCATGAAAACCATTATGGAATCAAGCTTTGCCGCATAATCCGGCCAAGCGGAAAAACCCGCCGAAATGGTTTCCCGCGCTCAGCCGCACGGGCCAATTAAAATATTCCTGAGCCGGCCGGCCTCCGCCTCCAGCTTCCGCCGGCAGAAAGCTTGGAGCCGACATCGTTTTCTCCGCGGAATATTTTTGCCCCGCTCCGGGTTCCCCGCGTATTGAGGATTCCGTGCCGCGACGCCGCTCCGGACATTGCGCCGGACCGCATGTTCGCCGTGTCCGGCCGGCCCGCCGAAGCCGGCTTGAAGCGGAATCGCCGCCGCGGCGGGCATCGGCCGTTCGCCGCGGCTCTCGCGGAAGCCTTAGTCTCCCTGTAAAGCGCGAATCTCCCTGCCCCCGCGGCGCCGCGCGGCGCTCCTGCCCGCCTCGCCGGCGAGCCCGCCCCTTCTCCCCTTCTCCCCTTCCCCGCAAGCAAGCCGCCGCGATCCCGCCTTCAACATCCGAAGCGCCGTTTGAACGGCGTTGGCGCGGCGAACATATGGGCCTTGACAGGCCAGGGAATGATTCCCAGTTTCCGGAGACCGGCGCCCGGCAAGGGGCTCAAAATCCCGGATGCCTATCCTGCCGCCGGCGTTCAGGGCAACCCCGTCTTCCGGGGGTTTCACGCGTAATCCCGCCATGTCCGCCGGCTTATCCGCGGAATCCAGGTCATCGCCCGCGAGTCGGCCGCGCCGTCTCACCAGGCATATTCCCTCCGGGCTCAAGACGCCGTATGTTTTGGCGCCGGATACGCCCGGAGCCTCTGGCGGCGCCTTTCTTCTTTCCAGCTCTGGCTGCCCCTCCGGCGGATGCTCTTCCGTCATGGCGGGATCAGGGGCCATCGTTCCGCAGGGCTCGCGTTTCGGGGGCCTGTCTGAGCGCCTGCGGCCCGTGAGGCGCGTCCCTGCGGCTCGCCGCCCTCCCCGGGCAGGCATCCTTGTGACGAGCGGAAATTCATGCGCGGGCCGGCCATAGCCGTCCTGACCCGAGGCGGCCGCCCGC
>JAITRL010000020.1 GCA_031288415.1 Deltaproteobacteria bacterium
GAGCAAAGACGGAAGAGCAAAGACGGAAGAGCAAAGACGGAAGAGCAAAGACGGAAGAGCAAAGACGGAAGAGCAAAGACGGAAGAGCAAAGCTGGAAGAGCTGAACGGGAAAATGTCAAACTTCCGGCCGGATGCGCAGGATTACAGGGTACAGGCCAGCCGAGGGAGAGCGGGGCTTGAGGGCCGTCCCCCGACGCCCCAAGCGGAAAGGCACGGACGGGAACAGTCACAGGCGGAGGGCCGGGAGCGGAAAATCAACTCCTGAAAGCCGGCCGCGCTGATACGCTGCCGGGCGGGCCGAAAGCGGCGCTCACGGATGTTCGCGGCCGGCCGGGACTAAAGCTGAGATCATTGGAAGATCGCGGGAACCAGGCACGAAGCCGGAAATCACGGAAGAACGCGGAGGCCCATGCGTCGCCGGTGATCACGGGAGATCACGGATTATTACGGATGATCGCGGCGGCGCAAGACGGAAAGCGGGAGCAGGGGAGCCCCCGTGGCCCAAGGCCGAACGAGAAAAGGCGACGGTCCCGCGCCGCGGCAGTTCACCGGCGCGGCCCCCGGCGGGAAAGGCGTCAGGGGGCAGGGCGCGGGGAGCGCCGGTCAGCGGAAGCCCGCGGAGCGCTCCCCCGCGGCGCGGGTCACGCTCCAAAGCTCCCGCGGCATGCTTCCTGCCGCGCAAACCCGGCTTCATGGGGGAAGAGGCGTCAAGGCCGCGGAATATTCCCTGTTGCGGAGGCGCCGGGAAGAGACACGGCAAGGAACCAATCGGCCGGGAGGCTTGCGCCGGTCCTGAACGGCCGCCCCCCCGCCAGGCGTTTTTTGCCGGCGGCGGACAGGGCGGGCCGAGCGCCGGCTTGCCGGGGCGCCCTGCCGCCGTGCCCGCCGTTTTGCCGTCCAGGGCCGGAAATGCTAACATCCGGGGCGCGCCGGGCTTTCCGCCGCGGTTCGCGCGGGCCTCAGGCGGCGAGCGGCCGAGGGGTTCCGCGGGAAGGCCGTGCTACTGGACTCCATGAAGCCGTCAAGGCACAACCACAAGCCCAGCCCGTCCCCCGGGCCTCCGGGACGTCAGGCGGCCGGCCTTGCCATGCTTTCGCTTCCGGCCGTTCTGCTGCTCGCGGCAGGGGCGGCAGGGGCGGGGGAGAACGTCGGGGAGCTTACGTCGGCCCGGTTTTCGGCTCCTGCGGCTTTCCCGGCCGTTTCGCCTCCTTCGCCGGCCGCGGCTTTCCCGCCTCTTGCGGCCCGGTCTTCCGGGGCAGGGCTTTTCTCTTCCGCGGGCGGGCTCTGGGAAGCCGCCGCCGGGCGGGTAAGGGAACGGCCGCGCGCGGCCGTCGGGATCGGCGCCGCGGCGGTCCTGGCCCTGGCCCTCGCGGCCTGGGCCCTGCGGTCCCGGCGGCGGGCCGGGTCCGCAGGCGCGCCGTCCGGGCAGGAGGCTCGCCCTGCTTCCTTGCGGCCTTTCGGGGCCGCGGCCGCCGGCGGCGTACAGGGCCTCTCCCTGCCCCGAGGGCTTTTCCCGGGCCAGTGGCTGGGAGAGGCCGACCGCGAGGGCCTCTCCCGCTGGCTGGAGCAAAGCCGGGCAGAGGCGGTAGACAGGTATTTTGCCGCCCTGGGCGAGGGAACCTCCGCAGGCGCCCCTCCCGGCCCTGAGAGGCTTTCCGCGGCCAGGGACAGGCTCGCGCTGGCCCTGGACGGGAGTCTGCGCTCGGGGGAGCTGTTCGCGCTCTGCGCGGGGAAGAACCCCCCGCCCCCGGAGGATTCGGCCTTTCTTTCGGCCCACCTGAGGGAACTCATGCCGGAGATCCGGCTCCCGCCGCCCCCTCCCCCGGAGCTTGCGCCCAGGGTCTGGGCGGTCGGGCTCTTCTCCGCCGCCGGGGCGGCCGGCGGGCACCTTGCGGGGGGGAAGCTGGCCGGGTTCTTCGGGCACGGCGCCCTGACCGGGGCCCTGGCAGGGGCCGCCGCCGGGGCCTTGCTCCTGACGGCCCTGGCCCTGTTCGCAGGCGGAAGCGAGAAGAGACGCAGGGCCTTCCTGGCCGCAACCGCCGGGATCGCCCTGGCCGACGCCGCGGTCAGCCTGGCTTCCGGGGCGTTCCTGCCTTACCCGTTCAGGGGCGCCAAGTCCCCGCTGTGGAAGCGCGCCCTCATCTACGCCGGGGCGGCGCTTGCCCTGGTCGCGCTCAAGGGCAAGGGGGCCTTCGACTGCGCCGCGCACCGGGCCCAGGTCGACTGCGCGGTCCGGAGCCGCCTGGAATCCGCCGTGTCCCTGGCCGCGGTCCTCCTCTTCAGGGCGCGGGAGAGGCGCCCCGGCCTCGCCCCGCAGGGCGAGGAGAAGCTCCTGGCGGGGCTGGCCGCCGACGTCAGGAAGCTCGTGTCCGGGCCCGGGGCCCTGGAGGATGCCCGCCTGTCCGGGCTGGCCCGCAGGCTGGAGAACGCGGGCTTTGAGCTGGCCTCGCCCGCCGGCGGCCCGGAGGGGCCGGAGGAGTTCCCCTGGGACCCTGCGCGGGCGGATCTCTACGAGACCTTCGGCTACATCCGGCGCGGCGAGGCCGTGGTCGTGGAAGAGGAGCCGGTGGTACGGGACGGCAAGGTGCTGAGGAAGGGCCAGGTGGCCCGCAGGTGACGGGTCCCCGGCGGCGGGGCCCGCAGGGCCGGAACGGGCGACCGGAGCCTTCGGGGCCGCGGAGCTGAAGATGCGGAAAAGGGACACCATAGGGATCGACTTCGGCACGACCAACACGTACATCACGCTCTGCCCCGCCGGGACCGGGAACAAGATCCCCCTGTACCTGAGCGGGAAGAGCCCTGCGGTCGACTCGGTGATCCTTTATTCCGGCAGGGAAGGCGCGGACCCGGACGTCTTCCCCGTGATCGGGGAGATGGCGACCGTCACTTACGGCCAGGCCGGCCCCGAGGAGGCGGAGCGCGAGGGATACTCCTACCACGCGAACTTCAAGCCGGGGATCGCCCGGAACCCGGAGGCGGCCAGGTTCGCGGCGGACTTCTTCAGGGCTGTCCTGCGGGATGCGCGGCTCAACGGCACCCCCCTGGAACCGGAAGGCAGCCGCGTGATCATCGGCGCGCCCAGCGAGGCGGGAGAGGAGTTCAGGGCCACCTTGAGGAAGGTGGCCGCGCAGGCCGGCCTGGGCGAGGTCGAGGTCATGGACGAGCCCAAGGGGACCCTGCTCACGGACCTGGGCAGCGGCCGCTTCCCGCTGTCGGACGTCCTCGCCGGCTACCTGGCCGTGGACTTCGGCGGGGGCACCTGCGATTTCGCCTTCATGCGGCGGGGGGAGGTCGTGCGCTCCTGGGGCGACATGGAACTGGGCGGCAGGCTTTTCGACGACCTCTTCTACCAGTGGTTCGGGGAAGAGAACCCTTCCGCCATGCGGGAGATAGCCGACTCCCGCAGGGACTTTTACGTCTGGTCCTACGCGTGCCGGAGGCTCAAGGAGGACTTCTCCGAGACGGTCAGCCGCAACCCCAAGGCCAAGGTCACCGCCGAGGTGGGCCGCTACGGGGCCATCAGGAACATGACCAGGGAGGCCTTCCTGGAGAGGGCGAGGTCGTACACCCCCTCGCGGTCCTTTCTCGGCTACCAGGAGAAGTTCGGGGTCCCGGTCTCGGAGCGGCTCAGAAAAGGCGGCGTGGACCTGCTCGCATGGTTCGCCGAGGCCCTCGAGGCCGGCCTTAAGGAGGCGGGCGGGGAAGGAGGCCTGGGGGAGCCGGGGGAATTGGGCGCGGTCTCCCTCTCCGGGGGGAGCTCCCGCTGGTTCTTCGTGCGGGAGCTGTGCGCGAGGCGCCTCCCCCTGGAGGAGTCCCGGATCCTGAGCAGCCTGAACCCCTTCGGCACGATCTCGGAGGGGCTCTCCCTTCTCCCGGCGCTCCAGGAGGAGTTCCGCGCCAAGAAGGACCGCATCCTGGAGGCCAGGGACGCCTTCTTCCGGGAGGGCATCATGGGGCACGCCCGCGAGGCGCTGCGGAAATGCTCCGGGCGCATGACCCTGGAGGTCCTCGCCGGCTTCTTCGACGAGAGCCTGGCCCCGGAACTCCTGAGCTTCGCGGGAAAGCCCGTGACCCTCGACAAGGTCGAGCGGAGGGCCGAGGCCCTCTGGCGGGAGCGTGAGCACGGGATCAAAGGGAGGCTCGAGACGATGCTGGCCGAGGAGACGAGGGTCATCTATTCGATCTCCCAAGAGAAGGCCAGGGCCTGGCTTGCGACCTTCGGGCTTGCCGCGGCGCCCGCCCCCCCCTGGAAGTCTCAGGCGTCTTCCGGCCTGGAACTGAGGCTGGCGGTGGGGGATGAGCTGGCCCAGCCGCTCTTCGGCGCGTTCTCCGGACTGGTGTACGCCCTGGCCGCGGCCGTGAGCGCCTCGGTCTGCGGCGGGGCCGGGCTCGCGCTTCTGGCCTCGGGGCCGGCCGGCCTGGTGGCGGGGGCCCTGGGAGGCGCGGCCCTGGGGGGCATCGGGCTGGCCGTCGGCAGGGAGCGTCTCTTGGAGTTCATCAAGAGGCAGAGCCTTCCGGGGTTCGTGACCAGGGCGGTCATCACGGAGGCAAGCGTCGCCAAGGTGCGCGAGGAGTTGCGCGCCGGGCTCGCGAAGGAACTGGAGAAGGTGACCGAGGGCTTCGCGGGGGAGCTGCAGGAGGTCCTGGGAGACATGGTCAAAAGGGAGATCGAGGAGCTGGGCATCGTGCACCTGTTTTTGGGCGACCCGCGCATCCCCCGAAGAAGCGCGGCCAGGCTTCCGCAGGGAAGCTAGCCGCCGCCCTGAAGGCTTCCCGGAAGGCCCGGGCCCGCCTCTTTTCCGCCTGATCCTTCGCCGCAGGGCGGCGGCTTGACTCACGGCGGGGAGGAGGCTTCCGTTCCGGGCGGCCCCAGCCTGGCGCGGGGGCCGTCTTCGGGCGGGGCCGCAACCGCGCGGGGTTGCCGGCCTGACAGGAAGACAATCCCCCAGAAACCCCCGCCGATCGGGCCGACCCGCCGAGGGCCCGCGAGAGGAAGGGCGCCTCAAAGGCGCATCGGTTCAGCCAAACCCGCCCCTGCGCCGCTTAAGGCATGTCCTGCCGCCAGCAGGCCCGCTTCACGGGGACCCGGCCCCTTCCGCGTGGCCACGCTTTCGTCCTCGCCCTGCGGAACCCGGGCTTTTCCGCCGGCCGCGCGCGGGGCCTTAGCCGCCGCTTGGGCACGGGCCGTGAAGGACACGCGTGGCGCAAGGGCAGGCGTTCAGTCCTGCGCCGGGCGGCCGGCCCGTTCGTCCCTGGCCGGGCCGCTTAAGCCGGGGGCCCGGGGGAAACGGGCCTGCCGCGAAAATCAGAACGCAAGACGGCAGTCAAGCCGTCAAGCCGTCAAGCCGTCAAGCCGTGACCTGAGCGACGGCTTCGCGTTGGACGAGCCGCCGCCTTCGGGGCCGCGCGAAAAATTTTGCTTAAGTCCGCAGGCCCTGCGGCGTTACGGCGCCGGCTGAGGCAGGCGCGCTTTCCGCCGTCCGGGAAGCGGGCGGGAGAGGCGCTGTCCATGAAGCCCCGTGAAGCTTTAGGCCGGGCTGAAGCTCCGCCTTGGGCAAGGCGCGGGAAGCGCCTCCCGGCAAAGGGAAATCCCTGCCGCGGACCTGGCGCCCGAGCGTAGCGGCCGACCCCTGCCCGCCGCGGCCGCCCGCAGGCGGCGCAGGCCGGATCGGCGCGGGCGGGCCGCCTCTGCCGGGGGCGGTCCGGGACAGGCTGTCCCGGGGTGGGCCTTGAGTTCCCGGAGGCTGCGGGGCGGCGGGCCGGGCCGCCGCGGAAAGCCGCAGGCGGCGCCCGGCGGAGGCGCGGCTTCGGGCGGCTCCCGCGGCAGGCTTGACTGATGTCCGGGAGTGTAGCGCCATGTTCACCCGTCCGCAAGAAAAACGCGTGCGTTTCGAATTTTGCTGTTTCAGGCGGGGCAATCCTGATTCCGGGATGCCCAGAAAGGGTGCCTGAATGGTTACAAAAATTAAAAAAAAGCTGAGAAAAAATTTGAGGTTTTTTAGTATATCATTATAATAATATATTATTATATTATTGCCATAATTAAAGCTCTGCTCCGGACGCCTCCGGAAGGCGTGTAAATCACGGAAGATCGTTAAATATAAAGGGATCTGAATACGGTCAAAGAAAATTCTTTCAAGTTTGAGCCTTTGATCATTTTCAGAGTAAAATTATTATTAAACAGTATCAAGCCAAAAATATGGTTGCATCATACAGCTAATTGTGGATAATTAGCTTCAAGGTAATTTGATCTAGCCTCGTAGAGGCACATAGGCGACCTGACAGGCCCGCCCTGCGGCTCACTGTGCCGCCCCGGTCCTTCCGTCTTCGGGAGCCTCCCCGGGGTCCCCTGGACTTTGCTTGCCGGAGGGGACCCCGCTTCGGGAGATCAAGGGCCTTAAGGACGCCTTGCAATCCGCCGGAAAAGCCCGCTGACCGTGGCCGCCCCGCCAGGGGAAGGCCGGGAGAGGCGGGTCCGCTCACAGGGGGGAAGCCCTCTGCGGGGCTTTTTTGCCCCCGGCGGACACGGGACCTTCCGGTCAGCCCTTTCGCTTAAGAGGAGCCGCCTGCGGCACGTCCCTTGACAGGCCCGCCGCAGGCGGCCGCCTCCGGCTGGCCGGGGGGTATTACGGCCCGTCGGCAGGCCTGCCTTCCTGGCCTGCCTTCGCTAAGGCGGCCCAGGCCCGCAAGGCCTTCCCAGGCAAGTTCTGGGAGCCCCTCCCCGGCCGATCCGCGCCCGCCGCGCGGCGGGCCCCCCCGGATCGCCCCGCCGGATTCCAGCTCCAGCCTTCAGGTTCAGTTCCGCTCTTTCACCCCAGGCGCATTGCCCGCCATATCCCGCCATGCCCCGGACCGGCCGCCGCCGGGCGGGGAGCGCCGTTCCAAGATGCGGGTGTTTCCCGCCGTTCCATCTCCGAGGAGAGATTGTCATGAAGTGCCCATACTGCGGTAAGTTGGACAACAAGGTGCTCGACTCCAGGCTCAGCCGGGAGAATTCGGCCATCCGCAGGCGGAGGGTGTGCACCGCCTGCAACCACCGCTTCACCACCTACGAGAGGGTGGAGGAGCAGACCCCCATGCTCATCAAGAACGACGGGCGCCGCGAGGCCTACAACCGGGCCAAGCTGAAGAAGGGGATCATGATGGCCGTCCAGAAGAGGCCCATCGCCGTCTCCACTATCGACGCCTTCATCGACGAGCTGGAGCGCAAGCTCCAGGAGGCCAACTACAAGGAGATCCCCACCCGCGAGATCGGCGAGAGGGTGGTGGACTTCCTCAAGAAGCTCGACGCGGTGGCCTACATCCGCTTCGCCTCCGTCTACAAGAACTTCGGGCTCGAGGACTTCGAGCGCGAGGCCAAGGGGCTCCACATGATCTCCGGGCGGCACGGCTCGGACCACAGCCAGCTCAAGCAGTAGGGCAAGGGATGCCGCGCCGCAGGGCGCGGCTTCCGGGCGGCGGCGGGGCACCAGGGCCAGGAAAGGCCCCTGCGCCCCCGCCAAGGCGTTTGAGGGGGGGCGGGCGGGCGTGCGG
>JAITRL010000293.1 GCA_031288415.1 Deltaproteobacteria bacterium
CAAGCCCTTGACGAGCCTGGCCAGTTCCGGCTGGAAGAGCCTGATCTTGCTTGCATGAGCTCGGGAACGGGCCCAGGGCCTCCAGCGGTCCGGGTACCTGCGGATGACCGCGTGAATGCCGTTAAGCAAGCCCCGGTCAGCCTCGCTCGGGACAACGAGCCTGCCGCCTAAGGATAGGAAATCCTTGTACAGGTCCAGGGATTTTCCGCTTTTGGGTGGCCCGGCCGGGCGGGCCACGGCGATCTCCCTTTCCGGGAAGGAGAGGCTTACGCCGGAAGCCTCGATAAGGTAACTCAGTTCGTTCATGAACCCCGTGCCGCATCGCCTGAGCACGGCGCCTACGGTCAAGACGCGCTCCGGCCCGGGAGGCGAGGTCGTCGCGCGGGAGAAGCGGCAGATGCGGGTGCCGTAGCCTCCGCCCGTCTTGACGGTGAGGACGGAACTCACCGGAGGGGGGACTTCCTCGGCGAAGCACTCCAGGTAGGCCAGCAGGGCCTCATCCCAGAAGGACTGTTCCCCGTCCTGGAAATTCCCGCTGTCCTCCTGGGCCTTGGCGAAGAGGCGGTCGAGATCGAGATCGAGTTTGGGCTCGGTCTCGGTCTCGGGCTCGGTCTCGGTCTCGGTCTCGGTCTCGGGGAAGACGTTGCCCGGCCTTTCGTGGACCGTGGCCGCCGACTCCGTTTCAGGAACCCACTCCCTGGCCACCCACTCTTCGACGCAGCGGCGCAGGTGGCTCTCGCAGGCGGTGAAGGCGTCGCGGGGGAACTTGTCCGCGAGGGTCTGGAAAAACCGGTCCGGGAACGGCCAGGCGGGGTAGGGCGGCGTGAAGCCTTCAGTCTCGTAGGCCCGGCCGAGCCTGAGCTCGGCGATCCTTTTGAAGAGGGCCGGGTCCGACACGGGGGAGAGGGCCACCGGGCGGGCGAAGCGGCCCAAAGAGGAGCCGAGCCCCACCTCGTGCAGGAACTCCCAGGCCCCGTCCAGGAGCGCGAGGACCGGCAGGGTCCGGAAAGTGCGGTCGTGAAGGGAGCCCAGTTCGATGCTTATCTTGTGGACGA
The DNA here is from genome assembly GCA_031288415.1 of Deltaproteobacteria bacterium. Classification (GTDB taxonomy): domain Bacteria; phylum Desulfobacterota; class Desulfarculia; order Adiutricales; family Adiutricaceae; genus JAIRZX01. Next base: position 1,056 of record JAITRL010000293.1, read on the forward strand.
GGGCCACCCTGGCGGGGTTGTTCCTGTCCTGCGTGTAGTTGCTGATGATCGCGTCTAGCTGGTCCATCGCCAGGACCGTGAAGGCCCCGCCGAGCGACATGATCCAGGTGAGGGATTCCAGTGAGGTGAGGTGGTCCGGTTCGCCCGCCAGGATGCGGGAGCGGCCGCTTTCCATGTCCTCGATGTCTTCCGAGGCAAGCCTGAAGACGGCCTCCAGGATCTCCATGTGTTTCATGGCCTCGGCCGCGTTCTTCCTTGCCAGGGCCATGCGGGCGGCCTTGAACGCGGACTCTGCCTCGGCGCGGGGAAGGCGCGGCTTGCCGTCTTGCGGCCAGGGAAGAGGGGGAAGGCCCGCCTCGCGGGTCACGTTGTCCAGGAGGGTCTTCAGCGGGGCCTCGCCCGCCTCAGAGGGCCCGTAAAAGGAGTCCGCGGCCGCCCGGCAGATTATCTGGTGCAGATCCTTGGCCGTGGTGAGATCGACCGGGATGAAGAAGCCGCCTTCCCGCAGGGTGAGCCGGCCCAGGCTGTTCAGGACGTGGGTCTTGCCGGAGCCTTGGGAACCCAGGAGCGGCTGCACCAGCGCCGAGCCTCGGGAGGCGGGCTTGAGCTTTCTTATCTCCCGCGCCAGGTGTTCCCTGGCCTTGGAGTTGACCTCCGGGACGTCGGGGGCCGGGCTGTCCTTGAGGGTGGCTACCCAGTGGAAGATCCGGTGGTTGGAGAAGGCCGCGAGGGCCTTGACCTGATCTATGTTTTCGGTGCTCATGTTCCGCCGCCGCAGGCGCCGCGGCGGCCCTCGGCGGCGGCCGTTTTCAGGCGGCCTTCGGGTCTTAGGACGCGGCGATTGGATTGGTGACTGACTGAATCAAGATAGAGCCCCTCTGAACGCATGTCAAGCTGCGTTTCCGCGGCGCGGGAGCCGCCGGGGGCTCGGCCTGCGGGAGGTTCCGGACGGCCGCTTCCCGGCGCGTTTCGTTTTTCGGAAATTGGCGGCCCATGTGCTTTTCGCGAGTCCCCCGCGCGGCCTGCGGCAGGGTATCCGTCTCCCGGACGAAGCCTCCGCGCGGCTTCCCCGGTTCCCGCCGCCAGACAGGCGCGGGCCCGCGAACCCCTGGCGGTTATCGCCGTGCGGGTTCCGGTCCCGGGCGGCTTCCTGGCGGCCCTTTCTGGCGACTGTACGGCTCGGCGCCGCGGGAGACCCGGCCAGCCATGGCAGGGCGCGCCATATGCCTGTCAGGATCTGCTTCCGCTGACCCCTGCGGCGAAGGCCTGGCTGCGAGGGCTGCTTCCGCCGAGCCACGCGGCGAAGGCCTGAGGGCAGCGAGGACCTGCTTCCGCTGACCCCTGTGACGAAGGCCTGAGGGTTGCGAGGGTTGCTTTCGCGGACCCCTGCGGCGAAGGCCTGAGGGCAACGAGGACCTGCTTCCGCCGAGCCCCGCGCCGACGGCCTGAGGGTTGCTTCCACAGGCCCCTGCGGCGAAGGGCTGAGGGCAGCGAGGCCCTGCTTCCGCCGAGCCCCGCGCCGACTGCCTGAGGGTTACGAGGGCAGCTTTCGCAGACTCTTGGTGAGAAGGCCTGAGGGCGGCGAGGACATGCTTCCGCAGAGCCCACGTTGAAGGCCTGAGGGCTGCGAGGTTTACTTTCGCAGACTCCTGCCGCGAAGGCCTGAGGGCTGCGAGGTTTACTTTCGCAGACTCCTGCCGCGAAGGCCTGAGGGCTGCGAGGTTTGCTTTCGCAGACTCCTGCCGCGAAGGCCTGAGGGTTGCGAGGACCTGCTTCCGCAGACCCAGCGGCAAATGGCAGAGGGTTGCGGGGCCGGATTCCGCGGCGCCCTGCGGCGAGGGCCTGAGGGCTGCGGGGGCGGAAGGCGGCAAGGAAGGAGACCTGTGGCGACCGGCGGCCGCGGCCCTCCTCAGCTCATGGTGCCGTTGATGAACTCCACCGTCTTGACGATTTTCCAGAGGGCCTTGTCCGGCGAATCGAGGGCCTCGGAATGCGGGATCCTCAGCACCCGGTAACCGGACACGAGCAGTTCGAAGTCCCGATCCCGGTCATCGTTGAACGTGTCCCGGGTGGAGTGGTTCGAGTAGCCGTCGATCTCCACCACGAGCCTGCCCTCTTCCCAGAGGAGATCGACGATGAACTTCTGGCCGGACCTCGACCGGACAGGCGCGTTGAAGGCGAACAGCGGCGCCAGCCCGGGCTCGGCGCCTATGCGCTCGGCCAGGATGTTCTCGCCGAGGCTGGTGGGGTTGGGCCTGCCTTCGAAGCTCGGGAACCTGCCGCCCGCCTTCGGCTTGGCCTTTGGCCCTTCAGGGGAGGGCGGCCCCGAGCTTTCCGGGCCTCCGGCGGCCGCGAGGCTTCCGGCGGCTTGAGGGCTTCCGTCGGCCTGGCCGCCGCCTTCCTTGGGCGCGGCCCCCTTGCCGGCCGAGCGGACTTCAGGGCGGGAGGGAGGGGCCGGGAGTTTTTCTGACCCGGCGGCAGTGAAGCTTCCTGCGGCATGAAGCGCCCCGCCCGCGCCTCTGCCGGCGGCGCCCTCGGCGCCTTCCGCCTCTTGCGCTCCGGGGGCGGGCGCCCCTTCACGGGGACTGAGGCCCGCTTCCGGCCTCAGGCCGGCAGCCGGGCCGCCGCCCGGCGCGGCGATGATAGTGACGGGCAGGAAAGGATCGGGGGCGGCCGGGGCAGGCGAGAAGGGCGCGGGGGCGGGCAGGGCAGGGGCCGGGCCGGGGGGGGCGGGCGCGGGGTCCCCCGGGTCCTTGGAGTCCTCCAGGACCAGCCGCCCGCCCGGTCCGGGGAGGGAGCGGGGCCTGTAAAGTATCGAGGAGAGATCCGGGCTGCCGCGCAGGCTCTCCGGCAGGATGACCATGACCTTGAGGCCGGCCTCGGTCGCCATCCACTCAGCCCCCCTGGCGTAGCTTTTGAGGCCCCACGGGGAGGGGGAGGCGTCCTGAGGCGGGAAGATCCTCAGGAAGCGGTACTTGCCCATGAGGATCAGCCCCAGCTGGCGGGCCTGCAGCTCGGCCGGGAAGTCCCGGAAGTACGGGGGCTGGCCGCGGAAAACCCCCTGGGAGACCGCCTCCTTCAGCCATTCGTGGTCGGCCTCCTCCTCCCGGAAAGAGAGGCGGATAACCCTCAGCATGTCAATGGTGTTCTCGTCGAAGGGCACGATCGACTCGAGCAGGTCCTTGCCCCCGATCTGTCTTTCCTCGAACCAGTCCGGCCACGCGGCCAGGGCAGCCTGCGCCAGCGACTCCAGGGCGGCGTCTATCACGCTCGACGCCTCGAAGGCCTGCGGGTAAGCGTCGGCGAAGGGCGGGCCGTCCCCGCCCAGGCGGAGGCGGATCTCCCTGCGGCCGACGCCCTCAGGGATCAATACGGCCTCAGGGGCCGAAGTTTTGCGGTGGCTTGAAGTCATAAGGCCTAAAAGTCTCCGGAACTTTGTCGGGGCGCCTGCGGCGGGCTTGAGGGGGAAAAGGGCCAGGGGCGCGGCGCGGGCTTCCCGGGGGAAGGGCGGGAGCCGGCTTGCGGCCGGCAAGGGGCTGCGGGGCGGGCCTCCCGGGGAAGGGGGCAGGCGGCGCGGGCTTGCGCCCCGCCCTAATTGTAATGCCGAAGCGGGCTTAAGTACATTGATTCCGAACCGGCGGCCGGAGTTCCGGATTCCTGCCGGCCGGGGCGGCCGCCTCGTATTAGCCTCCTGACGCGGGCGGGCCGCTCAGGCTCCTCGGGAGGCCTCGCCTCCGGATTAGGCGGGGGCGTTGCCGCCGGAGGCAGGTTCAGGGCTTGTTCCTCCCCAGCGGCCGCCTTACGGCCTCCGGACCTGCCGGTTACGGCGCGGCCTGCCGCGGCGCCCGCAGGGGCATGTTCCGGAGGCGCGCCGGCCGGCCGCCCCTCCGCTCCGCCCCCTTAAGGGGGTTCTCAGGGAGCCGCGGCGCGGCGGCGAAGCGCGCGCTCAGGCGCCGCGGGCCGGCCGCCGCGAGCCGGTCAAGGGGTTTCCGCCCGCCCGGACGGCTCCGGGTCCTCGATGATGTGCAGCATCCTCATGCGAAATTCCTGGGACTTGAGCTCCTCGTCAAGCAGGAAAGCGAAAAACGGCGTGCCGTAATCTTCTTCCTGATCAAGCGATGACCGGACGGCCTCAAGATATTCTTCCCGAAGCTCCGGCCGGATGCTGACCGGATCCAGGCCGCCCCCGATAAGCGCCATGTTCATCAGCAGGCGGGCGACCCTGGGGGAGCCGGCGGCGAAAGGTTGCGCGCGCATGATTCCCTGGTGGGCGAAAGCCGCCAGTTCCAGCGGGCCGGCAGCGGTCCGCGCGGCCGCGAACCGCTCGGACATCTCCGACATCAGCGGGGCTATCCGCGAAGGCTCCGGAGGGACATGCCCCGGGATCGGGGATGCGGCGGCGCCGCGGCGGAAATTCCCCGCTTCGGCGCGTTTTGACCTGTGAAAAATCAGAAAATGGATATGCCGCGCGGCTTCCGCGAGCGGCGGCGGGTCCCCTGAGCGGGCGGACTTCAGAACGTACTCGAAGGCTTCGCCGTGCCCTGCGGTCTCGAAGAGCTCATGGACCCGTCTGCCCTCCACCGAGAGCCCGTACCGGAGCGCCATTTCCGTGTCGAGCAACGAAAGCGGGCCGCCGTCCAGCGAGCCGGATGTGTAAGCGAGCTCGATCTTGTACCATAGATCCCGCTGCTTCGCGGTGACCGGATGCAAGGGACCGTCGGCGTCTATGAGCCTTTTGTTGGCGGCTGTCAGGTCAAGCTTTTCTCTCAATGACATGTTATCCGGCATCGGCAAGGCCTCGTTTGACTGTCTTCCGCCGGCTGATGCCGTGAATTTCGGGGCGAAACCGGCGATTCCGCGATATAGGGACGGCTTGCCGAGGCGAAAGCCTGACGGCTGAGCGGGCCGTTGGCCCGCTCAGCCTGGCCGCGGCCCCGGCGTGTCATGATCCGGAGGTGACGGCGAGATGCCCAGTAATTTCATGTAATGGGCCTGGGATCTGATTTCCTCATCGGCCAGAAAGCGGAAAAAGGGGGTGTCATGGGAATCGGCGGAGTTCTGGGATGCTTTCACGGCATCGATGTATTCGGTCCGGATTTCAGGGGAGATGCTGACCAGCTGATAGCCGTTGTCGAGAAGGACCAGATTCATCAGAAGGCGCGATGTCCTGCCGTTGCCGTCCACGAAAGGATGTATGTCCGCCAGCCTCATGTGGGCGAAGGCGGCAAGCTCGACGGGATGCACGGATCCCTGGATGCCGTAAAATTGTTTCTCGAATTCATACATCAGCGGCGCCGGCAGCAGCGGCTTAGGCGGAATGTAGGCGGCGCCTCCGAGCCAGATGTTGTTTTGCCGGTAATTTCCCGCCTCGACGTAATTTATGTCTTGGTAAAACAGCCTGTGGATCCGGCGAATTTTATCGGTTAACAAGTCGACGGCCCCGCCTCGGGCCATTTCCGCCATGAGATCGTAGGCTTCCGAGTGGCCGGCCGCCTCGAAAACGTCGTGAAGCGGCTTGCCTCTGATCGTCATTCCGTATTCTAAAACGGCCCTGGTCTCATCCAGAGTGAGTGAGTTGCCTTCCAGCGCGTTGGACGTGTAAGTCAAGTCAGTTTTAAGCTGAATGCCAATCTGTTCGGCCTCCTGCGGGCTCAAGGGACGACGGCCGCTTATCAGGGCTTTGTTCGCGTCTATCAGGCTTAATTTGGAGGCGATATCGGCAGGCACGGAGCTCATGAGGCGTATCCTTGTCGTGGCCGCCGCCGGGCGCGCCGCAGGTCCGGGCAGCGGAACGGCCGTCTGCCGCTCGGGCGGCCCTTGCCCGCAGGCAGGCCTGGAAGCCGGTGAGCCTTTTCTTCCGTAAGCTGAAAAGACGGCCGGTATCCGCTCATCGTTCTGGAAGGCATTCGAGATTTCCGAAACTTATCCGCCTTACGGATGCACGGCAGCCTCGCCTTCGGCGGTTAAGCCTTGAAACCAGCGAGAAAAAAAAGAAAACGGCCTGGCCCGAGGCCGCGCGCTGATTTTATCCTGCCATGCGGACCGCAGGCGTTACGGAGCGCGCCGCGGCCTGGCCGAAACCGCCGCCGGGTTTTCCCCGCAGGCATGAGCCTCGGCACGCTTCATGACTAAGGCTTCCAGCCCGTCCCAAGGGGAACTCGATCACAATAACATCGCGCCAAACCGGCCGCAAGCCGATTTCGGGCGGGCGGAAGCTTTCCGTCAGCCTTCCTCCGGCCCGCCTTCAGGCTCCGGGCCGAAGGGGAAATCATCCGGCGGGTCCTCCGGAAAAAGGTCTTCGCGGGCATCGGTCAAGCCTCCGGCGCCGTCAGGACGGCTCAAGGCGGCGCCATGATCGCCCGGGCCGGTTCCTTCCGGCCCTGCGGCGGCAGGTCCCTTTGCGGAGGCCTGCCCGTTTCCTGCGGACGGATCCTCAGCTCCCCCCGGCCCTGGCGGCTTGCTTCCCTGCCCGGCCGGCGCGCTTTTCGGCCCGGCCGGCGCGCCGCCCTCGGTCACCCGAGCCTTTTCCTTCGCCTCGGCTGCCCTGGCGGCCGCCATGCGCCGCCTCTTCTCGCCCAGGCGGGCGGCCAGCCCCTTCTCGCGGCCGCGGGAGGTGGGGGAGTAGTACTCCCGGCCCCTGAGCTCCTCCGGGAGGTGCTCCTGGTCGGTCTCCCCTGAGGCGAAGCCGTGGGCGTAGAGGTAGCCCTTCCCGTAGCCGAGCTCCTTCATGAGGCGGGTGGGGGCGTTGCGGATGTGGAGGGGCACGGGAAGGTGCCCGAGTTCCCTCGCGTCTTTTCTGGCGGCCCCGAAGGCCGCGTAGACGCTGTTGGACTTGGGGGCGCAGGCGAGGTGCACCGCCAGCTGGGCGAGCGCCAGGTCCCCCTCCGGGGAGCCCAGGAGGCGGTAGCTCTCCAGGGCCGCGGCTCCCAGGGTGAGCGATTCCGGGTCGGCCTCGCCCACGTCCTCGGAGGCGAAGCGGATCATGCGCCTGAGCAGGTAGACAGGGTCCTCGCCGCCCTCGAGCATGCGGGAGAGCCAGTAGAGGGCCCCGTCCGGGTCGCTGTCCCGCAGGGATTTGTGAAGCGCGGAGATGAGGTTGTAGTGCTCCTCGCCCCCCTTGTCGTAACGCCATGCCTTCTTCTGGACCGCCTCCGCGACTATCCCCTCGGTTATCGCTCCGCCGGCGGCGCCGGCGGCCAGGGTCGCGGCAAGTTCCAGGGCGTTGAGCAGCGACCGGGCGTCGCCGCCGGAGCTGCCGATGAGGAAGTCCCTGGCCCTGGGCTCGAGGCTCAGGCCGAGCCCCCCCAGGCCCCGTTCCCGGTCGGAGAGGGCGAGGTCCACGATGCCGTCCAGGTCTTCCCGGGAGAGCGGCTCCAGTACCAGGACCCTGGCCCGGGAGATGAGGGCCGGGATGATCTCGAAGGAGGGGTTCTCGGTGGTGGCGCCGATGAGGGTTACAAGTCCCGATTCCACGTGGGGCAGGAAGGCATCCTGTTGGGCCTTGTTGAAGCGGTGTATCTCGTCCACGAAAAGAACCGTGGCGCGGCCCGCCAGCTTCCTGGAGTTCCGCGCGGCCGTCACCACCTCGCGCACGTCCTTGATGCCCGAGAGCACGGCCGAGAATTCCACGTAGGCGGCAGAGGCCTTGCGCACGAGGAGCCGCGCGAGGCTTGTCTTGCCAGTGCCGGGCGGACCCCAGAGGATCAGGGAAGCCACGCGGCCGCTCTCGTAGAGGAGCCTCAGGAGCTTGCCCTCCCCCAGCAGGTGCTTCTGGCCGGCGTACTCGTCCAGGGTCCTGGGCCTGAGCCTTTGGGCCAGAGGGGCCAGGGCCTCCTCCGGCCCGCCCGGCCCGGAGGAGGCCGGGCCCTTGCCCGCCGGGGGCGCGGGGTCTGGATCGCCCTGGGGGCCGGGAGGCGGGAAGAGGGGCATGAGGGAGTCCTTGCGCGGCCGAGTCCTGAAAAAGCCTGCGGCCCGTGAAAGGCCGAGGCACGTGAAAGTCTTGAGGCCCGGGAAAGCCCATGGCCCGGAAAAGGCTTGAAGCCCGGAAAAGACCATGGCCCGGAAAAGGCCTGCGGTCCGGGAAAGGGTATGGTCCGGGAAAGGGTATGGTCCGGACAGGGCCTGCAGCCAGGAGCGGGGGACAGGGGCGGAGCCAAGGAGGGCGGGGGGCAGGGCCGCTTCCTTCGGCGGGGTCTGGCCTGAAGCCTCAGGGAAGGAGTCTGGCCTGAAGCCTCAGGGAAGGGGGCCCGGCCCCCCGCCTCCCCGGCAGCCGCCGGTCAGGGCGTCGGGGGAGCTGAGGCGGTCCCACAGGGCCTTGGCCTGGCGGATGGTCTCCCGCAAGGGCCCGTCGTTGGAGACGACGCAGTCGGCAAGCCTGAGCTTCTCGGCGGGGGGGAGCTGGCTCCTGATTACGCGCTTGGCCTCGCGCCCGGAGAGATCGGGGTTGCGTTCCCTCAGGCGCCTGAGCTGGGTGGCGGCGCTCGCGAAGCACAGCACCGTGGGCCTGAAGAGGGTGTTGAGCCGGGCCTCGAAGAGGAGCGGCACGTCCACCACGATGACCGGGGCCTCCCGGAGGGAGGAGAGCTCGGAGAGCATCCGGCGCCAGGTGTAGGGATGGACTTCCGCCTCCAGGGCCTCCCGAAGCTTGTCATCCTTGAAGATCCGCCTGGCAACCCAGGCGCGGTCGAGGGTCCCGTCCTTGAGGACCGACCTGGGCCCGAACAGGGCCGCGGCCGCCGGCAGGCACTCCCCGCCGGGCGCGAGCGCCTCCCTGGCCAGCAGGTCGAAGTCTATCACCTCGGCGCCGAAGGCCCGGAAGAGCTCGGCCACGGTGGACTTGCCGGAGGCCACCCCGCCGGTGAGGGCCAGCCGCACCGATCCCGGCCGGGACTTGAGGAGCCCGTCGGGATCGCTCGCCCAGGGGGGCGGCGGAGGCTCAGGAGGGCGCTTCTCAGGCCTGGGGGGCGGCTTGTCCATCAGAGGCCCTCCCAAATCCCGAGGAAATCCAGGGGGCTGTCCAGCACGGCCTCGGCCCCCGCAGCGAGCAAGGCCTCCCGGGTCCTGAAGCCCCAGCCGGCCCCCACCCGCGTGAACCCGCAGACTGCGGCGGTCCGCATGTCGTTTTCCGAATCGCCTATGTAGAAGACGTCCCTGCCCTGCCTCCCCAGGATGGCCGCCGCCTCGCGGGCGCCTTGGGGATCAGGCTTGGGGGGGCGGCTTTCCGCGACTCCCAGGACGGCCTTGAAGGCCCCGGGGAAAAAGTGGCCCGTCACCGCCAGGGTGTTCCCGTGATCCTTGTTGGACAGGACCGCCATGGGCCAGCCCAGGGCGGAGAGAGCCTCCAGGAGTTCCGGGATGCCCGGGTAGGGCCGGGTGAGTTCCAGCTGGTGCGCGGTGTAGTCTTTCCTGAAGGCCCGCCTCAGGCTTTCCAGGCGGGCGGCGTCGCCGCGCAGGTCCTCCGGCACGGCGTCCCTGACGAGCCGGGACAGGCCGTTTCCCACCATGGCCCGGCACTCTGCCAGGGTATGGGCGGGCAGGCCCGCGGCGGCGAGGGTACGGTTAAGGGAACCGTGGAGGTCGGGCAGGGTGTCGAGCAGCGTGCCGTCAAGATCGAAGACGGCGGCCGGGCTCCCTGCCCGGCCTCCGTTCCGGTCGGGGCCGGGGGAGGCGGTCATGGGTCTCCTTGGCTGGGGCGCGCGGGCCGCGCCCGGGGGCGTAAGGGGAGCCGGGCCCGGCGAGCCGCGGAAAGCGCGGAGGCCGGGGCGGAGGGCGTCTCGTCAGGTTCCGGGACGTCGCGGCGGGCATGGCGACTGATCCTATCAGAAATGCGATGCCGGTTGAAGCTTTGGGCTTTTGTCCGGCAAGGCCGTAGGGGCTTGCAGCTCAAGCAGGGGGGGCGCCTTGCCGATCCGATCGGAGGGGCTTGCAGCGCAAGCAGGGCGCCTTGCCGATCCGATCGGAGGGACTTGCGGCTCAAGAGGGGAGCCTTGCCGATCCGGCCGGGGCGACTTGCCGGTCAGGCGAGAGGAGCCGATAGGAGTATGGACGGCCTGAAGGCCGCCCTGCCAAGCCGGCCTGCGGGCGGTGTCCGCGGCGGGTCGGCAGCATCCGCAGGGACCTTCCGCAGGGCCGACGTCTTGCTTGCCCCGGAGCTTCACGTCAGGCTCCCTTTGTGGCATGGCTCTTGCTGAAGCTTCCCGTCAAGGGGCGATCCCTCAACCCAGCCCCTCCCTTTCAAGGCGGCGCCGCCCGCCGGGAGAGGCTTGGAGGCCGGTAACGGACTTAGGGGCTTTGGCGGCTGTTGCCGGAGCCTCTCCCTGGCCTGGCCGCCTCCGCAAGGCGGCCCGCCTTCGCAAGGCGGCCCGCCTCAGGAAGGCCCGCCTCCGCAAGGAGGCCCGCCGCAGGAAGGCCTGCCTGCGGCAGGCAAGGGCGGCCGGGAGCTGAAGAGGGGGGAGCGGCCCGATTATTGCTTTGTTTGGAAAGGCGCGCCCTTGCCCCGCCGCCCGAACCCGGCACATTTTGCCGGGGGGAGGGCCGGACAAGGAGCCGCGCCAAGGAGACTTGCCATGTCCGATGAAGAACTCGCCGCCGGAGCCGCCCTTGCCGGGGCGGCAGCATCGCCCCCCCCGGCCCCCGGCCAGGCGGATGCCGCCGATCCCGTTAAGGCCGGGGAGGCCCTTTTCGCGGCAGGGGACCTGGACGGGGCCGAAAGGCTCTTCAGGCAGGCCGTCGAGGAGTGCCCCGGCAACATTCACGCCTTGAACAACCTCGCCGTAGCCGCTCTCGCCCGGGGAGACCGCAAGGCCGCAGCCGGGCACCTTAAGACAGCGGTGGAGATCAAGCCCGATTTCCTGGAGGGGAGGCTCAACCTGGCCGAGCTTTACGGCCTGGAGGGCAAATGGTCCCGCGCGGCCAAGGAGCTGGAGCGGGTCCTGTCCTTCAAGCCTGATGACCTGCCTGCCCTCAAGCGCCTGGCCCAGTTCTACGTCAACATGGGCGAGCCGGAGAAGGCCAAGGAGCTCCTGGAAGGATCGGAGGGCCTGGCCGGCGTCAAGGCCTTCATCGATTCCCTGTGGCTGGGCATCAAGTTCTACTCCATGGCCGAGGGCCTCTCGGTCCGGGAGAGGCTTGAGAAGCTCATGTTCGCCACGCTCAGGTTCATCGACGGCCAGGACGGCCGGAGCGTGGCCTTCAGGCTCGTGGGGTCCGACCCCGACACCGGCAGGGAGATCACGCTCGAGCGCCTCTCCGAGAACTTCTATTACAAAGAGCCCGAGAGCCTCTGGTCCGCCTCGGCCGAAAGCGGCCCCGAGCTGATCCTCACCGTGGGCGACAGCGGGGACTGGGAGGTTTTCCACGCCGCCCTGAAGGCCGAGATGCGCGCCGAGGGCGGCTGCCTGGGCGACTTCACGCAGACCAAGAAGGTGCTCAAGCGCATCCCCGAGCTCCGGAAGTACGACATCGACCTGACGCTCAAGTATTTCCAGGCGAACGTGGGCCCCTGCGACTGCCACGTGGTGAGGGCGGTCCTGGTCTAGCGCGCGGCTGGCCGCCCCTCTCCGGGCCCCTCCTCAGGCCGCGGGCCTGAGCGCGGAGCCGCGGCGCGGCCCGCGCGCGGGAAGTCCGGGCCGCAGGCCCCGGCCTGCCGCGGCAGGCGACGCCGGCAAGCGGGCCGGCGCCGGCCAAGCGGAACCTGCGGCGGCCCCGGACGGGGCGTAGCCCGAAAGGAGCGGCTTCCAAGGGAGCGGCTTCGCAGGGCGCGGAGCCCGCAGGGAGCGGAGGCCGAAAGGCGCGGCCGGTCCCGCGAACTAACCTCGAGGACAAAAGACAATGGCTTTCAACCCCAACCAGCTTCTCAACAACCCCGCGAGCTACCTGGCCTTCCGGGGCCAAGCCGCCCTCCAGCCCCAGGAGCCCGCCGCCCCCGTGCCCGCCCCCCCCTACGACAAGGCCATGTACAGGGATGCCTACGGCAGGCTGGGGCTTATGAGCATAGCCAACGTGGCCGATCTGGGGTGCGGCTGCGGCAACTTCACCGGGGTGATGGCGGAAAGGGGCCAGAAGCAGGAGGTCTACCTGGGCGTGGACATGAGCCACGACAGGATCAAGGTGGCCAAGGCGGCCTACCCCGGCTGGAAGTTCATCTACGGCGACTTCACCGATCCCAAGGTCCGTCAGGAGTACGAGCGTTACGAGGCCTACCTGCTCCTCAACGTCCTGGACGTGATCGAGGACGACCTCGGCTTCCTGGAGACGGTCCCTCAGGGCAAGCCCCTCCTTTTCTCGATGCCGCGCGCCGAGAAGGAGGGCTCGATCAGGCATTTCCCGGACATGTTGTCCCTGCGGGAGCACTACTCGCCGCTGGTGTCCATCCGCTCCGTGGGCCGCTTCAAGTCCGGGGACGGCGCCTACAGCATGGTCGTCGGATTCAGGTGGTAGACGGCGTCCGCGGCCCGGCTCCCCGCCCAGGGGCATGGGCAGGGGAAGAACCAGGCGCCAGGAAGGCGCGCCGGCGTGAAATGCCGCGGCGGCGGGGGACTGCGCGGGAGCCGGAGGGCAAACAGGCGCCTGCGGGAGCGTAAGCAGGCCCGCGGAAGGGAAAACGCCTGCGGGAGCTGAAGCAGGCGCGCGCGGACAGGGAAAATCTCCCGCGGGAGCCTGAACTGGCTCGCGCGGGAAGGCAAACAGACGCCTGCGGGAGCGTGGGCGCCGGCGGGAGCGGGAGGGCAGGGCGCGGGGCGATGCTGAGCGAGCGCAAAAAGATCCAGGTCCGGCGTATAATGGAGCTCAAGGAGATCCTGGGGGCGGAGATCCTCGCCCATTACTACCAGCGCTCCGAGGTGAAGGGCCTCTCCGACTTCGTGGGGGGATCACGCTCGATCCTCCGTCGGGCGGCAGTCAGCCGCGCCCGGGCCCTGATAGTCTGCGGCGTGGACTTCATGGCGGCGGCGGCGGCGCGCCTGCGCCCTGACCTCCCGGTGATCGCCCCCCGACAAGACGCCGGTTGCCCTTACAGCAGGGCCGCCGGCCCTGAGCTGGCGCGCGAGGCGCGCCTGCGCGACCCCGGGCTCATCCTCGCGGCAGGCCTGAAGGCCCGCCCGGACGTGATAGCCCACTGCGATCTCGACCTTTCGCTGGAGGCGGCCTCCGACGCTTCCCTGGACTCCGCCCCCGCCGCAGGCTTCCGCGCCCCCTCCTCAGGCATCCGCATCCCGGATTCCGTTTTTTTCTCCCCGGCCCCGGCACCGGCTTTTCACCTCAGGGCTTCGGCAGGCTCCGCCTCCCGCAGGGTGGCCATCCTGCCCGGCCTCACGGGCGGGCCCGAAGGGGAAGCCCCCGGGGAGAGGCTTTGCGGCATCGCCCCGGCCTGCGCCATCCACGCCCAGACGACGGCGGAGGAGGCGGCGAGGGCCCGGGCCACGTACCCCGGGGCGCTTCTGGGGGCCAACGTTTTGTGCCTCCCGGAGGTGCGCGAGGCGTGCGACTTTTCCGGGGACTCTGACGGGCTGGCCAGGCTGGTCGCCTCCCTCCCCGCCCGCGAGTACGTGCTCTTCTGCGAGGCCGGGCTGTCCGAGACGCTGGAGGGGAGGCACCCCGGAAGCGTCTTCCGGACGACGGAGACCGAGATGTTCTGCCCCAACATGAAGCTCACCAACGTCAAGGACGTCCTCCGGGCCCTGGAGGCCCTGGAGGCGGGGGCCTTTCCGGAGGCCGCGGCCCTGGGGCCGCTGGAGGCCGGAAGGGGCGGGGGCGCCTCCCCCGCGGGAGGGCCATTGTGATCTACCTCGACAACGGGGCTACCTCCTGGCCCAAGCCCGAGAGCGTGGTGGAGGCCGTGGAAAAGGCCCTGCGCGCCCCGGCCTCGCCCGGCAGGAGCGGGCACAAGGCGGCCCACGCCGCTTCCCGCTCGGTCCACCGGGCCCGCAAGGGCATAGCGAAGATTTTCGGGGTCAAGGACCCCGAGCGGGTGGCCTTCACGCCGAACGTCACCTGGGCCGTCAACGCCGCCCTCTGGGGGCTGGGGCTCAAGGAAGGCGACCATGTGCTCTCAGGGGCGCTTGAGCACAACTCGACCGCGCGGCCCCTCAGGCGCCTGGAGCGCGGGCGGGGGGCAGCGTGGGAGAGGGTGGACCCCGGCCCCGACGGGATCCTGGATCCGGAGGAGTTCCGGAGGCGGCTGCGGCCCGAGACCAGGCTCGTGGTGATCAACCATGCCTCCAACGTGACGGGGGCGCTGGCCCCGGCCCGGGAGATCAAGGAGGCCGCCGGGGAGGTGCCCATCCTCGTGGACACCGCCCAGACGGCCGGGTCCGTCCCCTTGGACGACATGGGGCAGTGGGCGGACTTCATCTGCTTCACCGGCCACAAGGGCCTTCTTGGCCCTACCGGCACCGGCGGGCTGTGCGTCAAGGAGGGGGCGCGGTTCTCGCCCCTGGCCGTGGGGGGGAGCGGGAGCCGCTCCGAGAGCCTGGAACACCCGGACTTTCTCCCCGACGCCCTGGAGGCCGGCACCCACAACACCCACGGGCTCGCGGGCCTGGCGGCCGCGGCGGAGTTCCTCCTGGAGACCGGAATCGACAGGATACGCGAGCACGAGCTCGCGCTGGCCGAGCTTTTCATGGCAGGCGCCCTCCAGGCCTCCGGCCTGAGGATCCTGGGGCCTCAGCCGGGGGACAGGCGGCGGGTCGCCACGGTCTCCGTGACTCTGGAGGGGTATTCCTCCTCGGATCTCGCGAGAATCCTGGAAGAGGGCTATGGTATCATGACCCGGGCCGGCCTCCACTGCGCCCCGCTGACCCACCAGGCCTGCGGGAGCTTTCCCGGGGGCTCGGTCAGGTTCTCGTTCGGCTATTTCAATACCTTCCAGGAGGCCGAAGCCGCGGCGGGGGCCCTCAGGGAGATAGCCGCAAAGCCGCGGGCCGCCGGGCTCAGCTGAACCCCTTTTCCTGCAGGCCCGCCATGGGGCCGCAAGGCCGCCGGGCCCTTCTGCCAGGGCGCCGCCGTTCCGCAGGGCGCGGCGAGGCCGTTCCCGCGAGGCTCGCCATGACCCGTCAAGGCCGGCGCCGCCGCGACGCCTTAGGCCGCCGGGAGCTGCCGCGCTTTCCGCCCCAAGCCAGCTTATGCCCGCCTGAGGCCCTTCGGGGCCAGGGCGCGCCGCGAGGAGCCGCGTGACCGGCGCTTCAGGGGAAATCATCCTGGTCTTCCCTTCCAACACCAGGATCCTGGAGGCGGAGGACCTTTTGGAGGAAATGGGGCTCCCGTTCATTCTGGTGCCCGTGCCCAAGGAAGTGAACCCCAACTGCGGGCTCGCCATCAGCTTCCTCGAGGATGACCGCGATCTTGTCCTGGCGCCCCTCCGGGAGGCGGGGCTCAGGCCCCAGGCGGCCTATCTCAGGAAGGGCGACCTTTTCGCGGGCTATGACCTGAATTGGAACGAGGCTTCCGGAGGGACCGGTTCTTCCGACGCCGCCTTGGACTGAGGAGCTTTTCGCCCCGGCAGGCCGCCAGAGGGCGTCAAAGGCGCCTGAGAATCCCGCCCCGCGCGCCCCCGAGAAACCCCGCGGCGCGCGGGGCTTTTCCGATCCGGGGCCTCAGGGTCGCGGGCAGAGGCTTCAAGTGACGCCCGGGAGGCTCAAGGGCCCGCGACGGAGGCTTCGGAAGGCCGCTGAGGCGCATGGAGCCCGCGCCCGGAGGTTCAGAGGCCCGCGTCCTCTCTCTGGAGGGCGCCTACGCAGCACCAGTCCTTCCCGGCCCAGCCCCGCGCCAGGGCCCGCAGGAACCTGTCCTCCAGGACCGATGCGAAGGGCATGGGGGTCCGGGAGCGCCGGGCCGCGTCTTTCACGAGCAGGGCGTCCTTGGCGCCCAGGGCCGCGGTGAAGCCAGGCCGCTCGAAGTCCCCCTTGAGCAGGAGGGGCCCGTAGGTCTTCACCGCCGGGGCGTCGAAGAGGGTCCCGGAGATCATCTCGAAAAAGGCCTCCGGGGCCACCCCGTTGCTCTCGGCCAACGAGAAGGCCTCGGAGAGCGACTCGATGAGGGAGGCGATCATGAAGTTCCCGCAGAGCTTGACCGCCGCGGCGGCTGAGGGGAGCTCCCCGAAGTCCCAGATCTCCCCCAGGGGCTCCAGGTAGCCTCTCACGGCCTCCTTGGCGGCCTGCGGCCCGGAGACGCATACCCGCAGGCGCCCGGCGGCCGCGGCATCAGGCCTTCCGAAGACGGGGGCCCCCACGAGCCGGGCCCCTTTCTCCGCGGCGTGGGCCGCCGCCTCGCGCACGCAGTCCACCCCCAGGGTGCCCATGGGCACGTGGACCGCGCCCGGGGCCAGGAGGGCCAGGTTTTCCGGGGGCATCGCCTCCCTGAGAGCCTCGTCGTCGGAGAGCATGGTGAAGACCGCCCCCGCTCCATCCAGGGCCTCCGGGAGGGTCGCGTGGACGGTCGCCCCGGCCTCCCTGAAAGGGGCGGACTTGGAGGGGTCGCGGTTGTAGAGTTCGAGGGGGAGGCCCGCGTCCAGGATCCTGCGGGCCATGCCGGAGCCCATGCGGCCCAGGCCGATGAAGACGTGCTTCAAGGCGTGCTCCTTGCGGGGCGCGGCCGGCCGGGCCCAGGAAGGCTTTCCTGGCAGGCTTCCCGGCCTGCGGGCCGCCGGGGGGCCGCGTCTCCGGGCTTTGGGGCCGCTTTGCTTCAGGGGCTCCGGGCCGGAAGGGCAAGTCTCCTGGCCAGGGGCCGGGACCGGCCTTGTTCCGCGCCGGGGCCTTGTTCCGCGCCAGGGACCGGTTCCGTCCGGGACTGGGGCGGGAGGGGCCCGGACTTGCGGGCAGGCGGGATCGTTTGCGCGAATCGATTATACGTCGCCGCGCCCGGCCTTATCCAGGCCGCCGCGCGGGCTCGCGGGCCCTCGCCGCCGGGGTTCCGGGGGCCGCCAGGAAGCGGGCCGGGGATTCGGCAAGGCCCCTGAAGGCCAGACGGGTCATAGGCTCCAGAGAGGGGAAGAGGGTCCGGGAAGAGGCGGCGGCGGGCTCTCAAGCCGGCGGGTCACCTTTATGTTGAAAACCGGGGGCCGCTGCTCTAAAATCTGAATGAGTCGAGTCCGATGCAATCTTAAAGGCAGCCTGCGGTTCCCTCGGCGGGCGGGCGGGAGGGCCGGCCCCGCTTTCAGGGGGTCGGGGGACAAGGGTCTCCCCCCGGCCCGATGCGCCCCCGGGCAGGCCTCTTGGCCGCGCCTGCCATGAAAAATCCCTACGGTGGTGGTTATGGAAAAAATCGATTCTGATGACGGGGATGCCAAGCTTTCCGCCCCCGGTCCGGCGGGCGGCCTCCCGGCGAAATCCCGCGGGAGCCGGCGCGGGGGGGCGAGGCGGCGGCCGCTCCCCGTCCCGTCCGCGCATCCCGGCTTTTGGGCCTCGGCCATGGCCCTGGCCGCCGCGGCCGCGCTTCTTTTCCCCGGGCAGGCTCCGGCCCAGGAACTGGACCTCTCCCGCACGTACCGCATGGCGGTGGAAGACGATTACCATCCCTTCTCGTTCATCGACCCGGACGGGAAGCGCACCGGCTTCGACGTGGAGATAGGCCGATCCCTCTGTGAGGCGGCGGGCATCCGCTGCCAGATCACCCCGCTCCCTTTTGACGACATCATCCCCGCGGTGGTGGGAGGCACCCAGGACATCGGGGCCGCAGGCTTCGCCATGACCGAGGAGAGGCTGGCCATCGTGGATTTCACGGAGAGGTATTTCCGGAGCTCGACCATCATGATCCTGTACGGCGACTCCACCGCCTCCTCGGGCCCCGTGAACGTGAGGGGAAAGCGCGTGGGGGTGCAGTCCGCCTCCCAGCAGGAGACTTACGCCAAGGAGCACTTCTCCGCCGCGGCCGAGATTTTCTCCTACGTCAGCTTCGAGGACACCGTCGCGGCCTTGCGGGCGGGCGAGTGCGACATGGCCCTGGTGGACGGGCTGGCCGGCTTCACCTTCATCAGGTCCGAGGCAGGCGAGGGCTTCGACATAACGGGGGATCCTTACCCGCTGGAAACCGAGGCCCGCATGGTCGTCCCCAAGAGCCTGCCTGCCCTGAACGCGGCTCTTTCCGCGGCCATCCGTCAGATCCGCCAGAGCGGCGTCTACGACGAGATCAACCGCAGGTACTTTTCCTTCAGCGTCTACTGACCCTTTGAACCTTCCCTTTCCTGCCGCCCCCTGCCAGATCCTCCCTGAGCCTCCCGAGGCCCTCCACCCCCAAAAGATTTTCCGGAGCCTCCCGTCGCTTCCGGCGGGTCAGGAGCCTCCCGGCGACGGCGCGGGGCCTCCCCCCCGCGTCGGCCTTTTCCCCCCTCGTTTTTCCCGGTCCGGCCGCAAGGCCGTTTTCCGG
Organism: Deltaproteobacteria bacterium; assembly: GCA_031288415.1. Lineage (GTDB taxonomy): Bacteria > Desulfobacterota > Desulfarculia > Adiutricales > Adiutricaceae > JAIRZX01. The sequence goes on from JAITRL010000293.1 coordinate 19,413, forward strand.
CCTTCCCCGGAGCGGGGCTTTTTCAGGCCCCGCCCGGCGAGGCCCTCGGCGGCCGCGGGCTTCCGGGGCCCCGGCCCGCCCGCCGCCGCCGCTCAGGCATTTCGCGCGACGGCTTGATTAAGGAGACCGCTTGTCCAGGGTGAGGGCATAATGCCGACAGGCGCCGAAAAAGGACCGGCAGCGGCGAAGCCCCGCTTCGAGGCGGGCTTCACCCAGTTCGCCGGCTTCACGTTCCTGCTCCTCTTGAGCTTCGTCGCCGCGACCGGGGCCCTTGAGCTCAGGAATTCCGCCTCGGTGCGCGAGACCGTGGAGGGCATCACCAGCGCGAGCCTCCCGGAGCTGGTGGACACCCAGAAGCTCCTTTTGAGCATCGAGAACCTCCGGCGCTTCGCGGAGGTGGCCTACGTCTCCCGCGTCTCCAAGTCCCGGCGCGAGGCGCGGCTGTCGGCCAGGGAGATCGTGGCCGAGACGATCTTCATCAGTTCCGAGGACCTCCACGAGGATGCCCTGAGGGTCTCCAGGATCATCGACAACATAGTGCGCCTCCGCACGGGACTGGAAAAGGAGCAGGAGACCATCGAGAGCTCCTCCGTCATCTACCTCCAGTCCCTCGAGAGCCTCGGCCCCTATCTCAGGACCCCCCAGGACCGCCAGACGGTGTTCGGGCTTTTTCTGGAGTTCTTCCTCTCCCCCAGGGAGGACTTCGCGGTGCGCCCGCACTCCGAGGCGTCCTCGGCCTTCCAGAAGCACATCCGCGACGTGCAGCTGGTCTGCGACCGCCTGGCCCCCGATCTCGGCCCCTCCGGCCAGTCGGCCCTGGAAGGGGCCATGCGCAACATAGACTCCTCGCTCCACATGATCGAGGCGTCCCTCGCGCGCATCGACGCCGCCAACACCGACCTCAACGACCAGTGGTTCGAGATCGACCAGATCCTCAGGGGCATGCGCGACAGGATCAGGATCGGCGGGGAGTCCAACGTGGAGTCCGCGCTCTCCCGGATCAGCGAGGCGGCCCGCCGGGCCTCCCGCAACACCCTGATCATGTTCGCGAGCCTCATAGCCCTCCTGGCCGTCCACTTCGCTCTCCTGTACGTCTTCATGTCCAAGCCGCTCAAGTGGACCTCCCGCAAGCTCCAGGAGATCCAGGACGGCATACTGGACACCCCGGCCCCGGTCATCCGGGTGCGCGAGGTGGCCGATCTCGCCAGGCTCCTGGACCGCTTCAGCAGCCGCATCGGGGACCTTTACAGCCAGGCCAACAGGTTCGAGGCTGAGGCCGCCGCCAAGAAGGACATCGAGGAGATCATGCGCGCGGTCTTCATAGCCTCCCTGGACGGCTACGTGGTCTGGCGCAACGGCGGGGTCGAGCTGGTCAGCCCCATGACCCTCAAGCTCCTGGGCCTGGACGGCCGCGAGGAGTTCCTGGAGGGCCACCGCCGCTTCGGCTTCTCGGCCAGGCGCCTGGCCGAGGTGACGAAGATGGCCGCTTTCGAGAAGAGCGTGCGCGAGGAGACCACCCTCACCTCCAAGTACGGGACCCAGGTGCCGGTGGAGCTGACCCACCTGCCCGTGACCCTGCGCGGCAACGACTGCCTCTTGACCTATATCCGGGACCTCAGGCGCCAGAAGCGCAGCGAGGAGGCCCTCCGGGAAGCCAAAGAGCAGGCCGAGGCCGCGGCCACCGCGAAGATCGAGTTCCTGGCCAACATGAGCCACGAGATCATGACCCCCATGAACGGCATCCTGGGGCTCATCCGCATGGTCCTGTCGTGTCCCCTGGAGTCCGAGCAGCGGCAGCGCCTGGCCAAGGCCGAGGATGAGGCGATGCGCTTCACGAGCGTGATGCAGGACATCCTGGACTACTCGGCCATAGACGTGGGGAACGTGGGCCGCGCGCAGGCGGACTTCAGGATCGAGGAGGTCCTCAAGGCCGCCCTGGACGGGCGGGCGGCCGCGGCCTACGCCAAGGGCCTCGATCTTTTCATGAAGATCCCCCCCATGCGGGAGGCGGTGTTCTCCGGGGATCTCGCGCTGCTCTACAAGGTGCTCGACCGCCTGGTGGACAACGCCGTCAAGTTCACCGACCGGGGCTACGTCTCGGTCGAGGCCGCCGAGCTGCTGGCCGAGGAGAGGGCCGGGGACTCCAGCTCGGTGGCCCTGCTTTTCACCGTGAACGACACGGGCTCCGGCATTTCGCCGGGCGAGAGTTCCCGGCTCTTCTCCGCCTTCAGCCAGGTGGACGGCTCCGCCGCCCGGCGCCACCGGGGCACGGGCCTGGGCCTGGCCTTCGCCAAGAAGGCCGTCGAGCTCATGGGCGGCCGGCTCTGGTGCGACTCCCGGCCCGGCATGGGGAGCAGCTTCCACTTCACCGCCCGCTTCAGGGCCTCGGAACCCTCCGCGGCGCGCCTGGGCTCGGACATGGCTTTCCGCGGGAAGGCCGCCGTGGTCTGCGCCCCCGCGACCCCTGGCCGGGAGGCGCTTCTGGAGTTCCTCAACTACTTCTTCCTGGACTTGCGGGTCGCCGACACCGCCGAGGAGGCCCTGAACCTTATGGATGCGCAGGGGCCCTCCCCGGACGTTGTCCTGGCCGACGTCAAGGTCCGGGGAGGGCCGGACCAGCTCGCCAGGGCCCTCCAGGACCGCCGGGCGGCCGCCGGAGCCTCCTTCCGCGGCGGCCCGGCCTCAGGCGGCGGCAACGGCCTGGGCTCCCGCGTTATCCTTATGGGCCCCCGGACCGAGGCCCAGGGCGCCGTCCCGGATCTGTACATCGGCTTCCTGGAGAAGCCCTTCTCCCTTGACACGCTGTCCGCCGTCCTTTCCAAGGCCTTCGCGGCCTTGTGACCGGCCTCCCCGCGGGGCTTTACCCCGCCAGCTGCGCGACGGGGCCGCCGCAGAAGCCGCTGAAGGCCAATAACGCGTAACCGTTCAGGCGCCTTCCCCCGAAAAGGTTCGGCGAGGCTCAGGGAACTGTGCCGACGGGTTCGGCCGCGCAAAACGCTTGAGGCTTCCCTGACAAAGTTCTCCGGTTTTCATTGCGCGAAAAGCGGGCCGACGCCTTCAAGCCGCTTCCCCGCGCGCCGGGGATTCCGCCTTCCTTGACAAGGCCTCCGCGACAGACCCGGGAATCCTCCCGCCGGCGCGCATCGTGACCGCCCCGCAATGACCGATGCCGCGCTTGCGGCAAGCGTCAAGACGGCTTCCCATCCTTAAAAAGCCTGCCGCGCGCTGCCGCGCTTTCCGTTCCCCCGGGCCGCGCGCGCCGGGCCTGTAACCGGTCCGGTGAAGCCTGCGGCCCGCCCGGGCCGGGAGCGGGGGCGCTTAACAGGTACCTTAAGCGAACATTACTGCGCTTAAGGCCGCTGGAGGCCCGCTGAAAGTCCTCCGCCGGCCGGTCGCCGCGCCGGCGGGAACGCTGCCGCGCGGCGCCGGGCGCGAGATTTCCAGGCGGCGGACGGCCGGCGCCCGCCCGCGCCGGC
>JAITRL010000128.1 GCA_031288415.1 Deltaproteobacteria bacterium
ACACAAAGCCCGGTTCCCGCCGCAACTCAACTCCGCCACACAGAGCCCGGTTCCCGCCGCAAATCCAATCCGCCAGACAAAGCCCGGTTCCCGCCGCAAAAGCCCTCGCCCCGGCCAAACCCCTTCTCCCCTAAGCCCGCTCCGCTACAGCGCCCCCGCGATCTTCTCTCCGGCCGCGGCCTTGCGCCCCCGGCGCTCCCTGCGCCCGCGCGCCAGCCGGAGGACCTCCTCGGCCATGACGGCCGCCGCGTCCCTTCTCGCCAAGGCCATGGCCGCGCGGCTCATGGCGCCGAGCCTGTCCGGGCCCGCGAGAAAGCCCCGGACCAGCGAGACCACGGCCTCCCCGCTCAGGACCCGCTCAGGCAGGAGGATCGCGGCCCCCGCCGCCTCGAAGGCGCGGGCGTTCTCGGTCTGGTGATCATCGGCGGCCCAGGGGAACGGGACCAGGGCCGCGGGAACCGCGGCGGAGGCGAGCTCGGCCAGGGTAAGGGCGCCCGAGCGGCACAGGGCCAGGTCCGCCTCGCGGTAAAGCCGGGCCATGTCCGTGAAGAAGGCCCCCAGTTCCCACTCCTCCAGGCCGGAGGCCTCGTAGAGGGGCCTGAGCCGCGCCTCCCCCGCGGCGCCCGCCTGATGGATCACCCGCACGCGCCGCGCGCCGCTTCCGGGGAGAGGGCCGCGGCCGTCTCCCCCCTCCAGGGACTTGAGGCCGGGGAGGGCCTCCGCCACCGCCCTGTTGAGGCTCTCCGCGCCCTGGCTCCCGCCCAGGACGAGAAGCGTGAAGGGGGCGCCCTCGCCGCGGGGGCCGCCCTTGGGGGCGTCGACGAAGATCTCAGGGCGCACTGGATTTCCGGAGCACACGGTCCGGCCTGCGGGAAAGCTCCCGGCGGCCCCCGGATCCCCCAGGAAGATCCTGGCGGCCAGCCTGCCCAGGGCACGGTTGGCGAGGCCCGGCCTGCGGTTCTGCTCGTGTATGACCAAAGGCACCCGCATGACCCACGCCGCCAGTCCCACCGGCCCTGAACTGTACCCGCCGGACCCGAAGACGAGATCCGGCCGGAAGCGGCGCAGGATCGCCAGGGCCTGGAAGAAGGCCTGGAAGGCTCGGGCGACTCCCTTGACCTTCGCGGGGAGGCCCTTGCCCTTGACGGGGGCGGCCTTGACGGCCGCGCGGCTCCAGCCTCCGGGGGCCAGGGCCGCCTCCTCCGCGGGCCTCCCCGCCCCCACGAACAGGAACTCCGCCTCGGGATCGAGGGCCAGCACGCCTTTGGCCACCGCCACGGCGGGCATCACGTGGCCGCCGGTGCCGCCGGCCGCCATGAGGAAGCGCGGGCCGTTCACGCGCGGCCTCCCGCGGCGCCCGCGGCGCCCGCGCCCTGCGGCTCGCCCGCGCCGGCCTCCGCCCCGGCCCCGGCCGCATCTTGATCCATCCACCCGTCCGCCGCCACGCGCAGCAGCAGGCCCGTGCAGATGAGGCTGGAGACCAGGCTGGAGCCGCCGTGGCTGAAGAAGGGCAGCGCCAGGCCCTTGGCGGGCCACAGCGAGAGGGCCACGCCCATGTTGATGAAGGCGGGGAGGCACACCGCGAGCGTGGCCCCCACCGCGATGTAGTAGCCCGGAAGGCCGGGGGCGGAGCGCGCGATGCCGAGGCCGCGCGCGGCGTAGGCCAGGAACAGGCCCGCCACCAGGAGCACGCCCAAGAGGCCGAGCTCCTCGCCCACCACCGTGAAGATGTAGTCCGTGTGGATCTCCGGGATGAAGAACTGCTTCTCGAGCCCCTCCCCCGGCCCGGCCCCGAAGATCCCGCCGTTGGCGAACGAGTAGAACGAGTGGAGGATCACGTAGCCCGCGCCCTGGGGGTCGGCGTAGGGGTCGAGCCATCCGCGGATGCGGGCCATCCTGTAGCCCTGGGCCAGCACGAACTGCCAGGCGGCCAGCGCCACCGTGCCCGCGTAAAGTGAGACGTAGGACCACCTGAGGCCGGAGGCGAAGCTCATGCCGCCGATGATGAGGCAGGCCACCACGGCCCCGCCCAGGTCGCGCTCGAGCACGATGAGCCCCGCGAAGACCATGATCACCAGGGTGTGGGTCACGAAGCCGTACCAGAAGCCGCGGGCCAGCTCGCCCTTGTTGGCGAGGGACCAGGCCATGTAGATCACGATGCCGGCCTTGGCGAACTCCGAAGGCTGGATCTTCACCCAGATGATCTTCGCCCAGCGGGTGGCCCCCATGGCCTCCTCCTGGAAGCCCGGCAGGAACGGCAAGAGGAGCAGGATCACCGTGAGCACGCCCACCGCGGGCCCGATGCGCATCCAGAGCCTGATCGGGACCATGAACGCCGCAAGGCAGCAGAAAGCCCCGATGGCGAGCCTGACCGACTGGTTCCGGAAATAGTAATAGGGCGAGGACTCGTAGAGCTCGGCCCTGAGGTAGCTCGCCGACAGGAGCGTCGCCAGGCCCACCCCTGCCAGCAGCACTACCAGCGCCACGAGCACGGTGTCCGGGCGGGCGTAGGCCGACAAGGACCAGGCCCCCTTTTCCCTGCCTTCGGCGCTCACCCCTGCCTCCCCGCCCCTGCCGGGCGCGTTCCCGCGGCGCGGGCCCGGCCGGTCCCTGCCTCAAGTTCGGCTATGTCCTCCCAGGCCCCGGCCGCCACCGAGGCGGCGGCCAGCTCCAGGGCCTCGGCCTCCTCGAGGGCGGCGTCGGCGGCGCCCAGGGCGGCGGCCCTGCCTATGGCGGCGCAAGCCTCCTCCAAGGCCGCCCGCTCCACCGGACCCAGCGGATCCGTCGCGGCCGCGGCTCCGGTGAGGGCCGCCGCCGCCGCCAAGGCGGCGGCCCCGGCGCGCGCCCGCAAGGCCTCGCGGCTTCTCTCTTCCGCTCCCCTCAACGTCTCCAGGGCCTGGAGCGCGGCGATCTCCAGGGCCTCGGCCCGCCCGGCCGCGGCGTTCCTCGGCCGCGCGGAAAAGCGCCTCTCCCGCGCGCGCTGGGCGGCCCGTTCCATGATCGCCCTGGCGACCCCGCCGCCGCCTTCCGGGAGGCCGGGCGCGCAGGCGTCCCCCGCGGCCAGGGCCCGGGCCGGCGCGGGGGCCTGCGCAGGCAGCAGGGCGGGCGGCAGCGGGGAACGCAG
>JAITRL010000140.1 GCA_031288415.1 Deltaproteobacteria bacterium
CCTGAACATCACGGTGCCGGTCATGTTCACCGGGAGGAGTTGAAGCGCAGGCGCGGCCCTCCGGCTTCCCGAGGAAGGGCCGCGCGCGGCCGCGGGCCGGCGCTCGGGCCGCAGGCGCCCCGAGCGGGGGCCCGGGGCGAAGGAATTCCAGGAATTCTTCAGCGCCCTGCGAGCCGCCCCGCACGGGGCGGCTCCCTGCGCGGCCCCCGGCAGTGAGGGGAGCGAGCGGCCTAAGAGGCCGGTTGGCCGCTTCCCCTTGCCGTCGGAGGGGCCAAACGGTCACGCCCCCTCAGCCACCTCGCGAAAAGAAAGCCTGGCTCCCGGATTTATTTTGGCCGAAGGGCTTTAGACGGGCCTTGAAGCCGCGGCCTTTCCGTCTTCAGGGAACCGTTGGCCCGCATTAGTCCGCGTCCCTCGGCGAAATGCCGCGTTCCTTGCCGTTCGCCTCGCCCGTCCGGCGTAAATTTCCTGGTGTAATTATAATGATATGTTAAAAATAATATTAAATAAAATTTATTTATGATTTAAAAAATGATTGAATATAAGTGCTCATTAAAAGGCATATTGGGCTGGGCCCCGGCGTAGGGAGATGAGCCGAGCCCAGCCGCAGGAAGATGAGCCGGGCCCCGGCGCGGGGAGATGAGCCGGGCCCAGCCGCAGGAAGAGGGGCCGGGCCCAGCTGCGGGGAGAGGGGCCGGGCCCAGCCACAGGGAGAGGGGCCCCTTCATGCCTCCAGGTGGCTTGAACCAGGAACGGCAGGGCCTTCCCCACGCGGTCGAGGCCTGTGCAGGGGCCGGGCGGCCAAGGGGCGGCGCCCGCTTGCCGTAGGGCGCTTCGGCCGCGGCCCGCCCGGCGCTGAGAGGCGTCTGACGGCATGAAGCCTTTACGGGCCGGACATTCTCTGAAGGCCATGAGCGGGCGGCTGTAAGCAGGCGCGTTGTCTGCCCCAGGCCCTCCTGACCTGCGGCCTTCCCTTGTCGCTCACCCTTCCGGCGGCCCGCAGGAGACCGGGCGCTCTCAGGGGTTCAGCATGCCCTCCGCATGCCTGCTGATGACGTTCACGAGCCGCGCGCTCCTGAGTCACTCGGGAATCATACGCGCCCCTGACGATTCCCCGCTCGCCTCCGCCGTTACCTTCTGAAAGCGCCTCTGCCGGAACTCATTCGGTTCCGCATGGGTATGCGCCGGCGTCAGGAAGGCGTTGAGATCGAACAGGCATTGCCGGCCTTCCGGGCTCTTCACGCGAACCGGCGAGGCTCGGGGGCAACTTGGGAGGTCCCGTCGGCACCCATTGAGAAGCTCCCTGCACTCGAATGCCTCGCGCCGAAAAGCCTGAGCCGGAGCCGGCCGGGCGGCCCGTCCGCCGACTTCACGGCACGGGGGCGGCCGAAGATTAGGGCCGCCCGGGGCCGGTTCTGCCCCGCCCCAGCCTGGCACGCGCCGCCCGGGTCCATGTCCGCGCGGCAGAACATACCTGCCCGGCGGAACTTCCCGGCGCTGCGGAACATCCCTGCCCGGCGGATCATCCCGGCGCGGCAGGGGGCGGGCCCTGCCGGGAGCGCTCGTGATCCAGCCCGGTCTTGCCGGAGCAGGCGAAGACAGGGCCGCCAATGTCCGGGCTTATACCGCTCGCGACGCGCCTGCCGGAGCCTGTCTCGGCTGAGGCGATCCGCCTGAGGCCACTGCAGTCCGCGACCGGAAAAGCGCGACCCGGGCCGGATTAAGCGGTTGAGGCTGCCCATCCGCCCGGCTCGCGCGGGGTAAATTCGCGGCTCGCAGGACCGCTATCGCGCCTCAGGCGGGCCGGCGCTTCCTTGGCGAAGAGCATCTCGCGCCTGAACTCGGAGAGGCGCGCGCGCCGCTCATCATCACGCGCGATGCGGTTCCCGCGCCGCGCGACCGGAACCGAGGCCTCCGGCATGATCCTCACGCGCAAGCCCTGCCAAGCAGGCCAGGAGCCGCAAGATGGAGGCTCCCTTGCATGTCGCTTGGCGGCAACCACAGCCAGGGCGCCTGATCGCCAAGTGCTGAAGGGCGTTACTGAAGGCCGTCGCTTCCCCCATGCGCCCGGCGCGCGGCAACCGGCCGCCTCCCTTGACTTCCCGCATGTTGCATAAGCAACTTGCCGAGAACGCATACTGGATAAAGAGTAATCACTATTGTAATATACTATATAATTACCCGCTTTCGGCATCACTGGTTAGGTATCCTGGCGAAACACCGAAATATGGGGAAAATCATGAATAAAACATTAAGCGGAGTTCGCACAGAACTTTGCTGGGATTTGGATAAAATACTGAATTTTATTTGTAAAAAAATCTCCAGACCTTCAGATAGATTCATTTCTGAAATTTTTTGGGCTAAAAAGGCTGTCATTGACACCTGCCGCTGTGATATAAAGTTGAAGACGGCCTGTGCCGGCCGCGAATGGCTACAGTACGTCAGGTAAATCAGGAAGACCTGTACTGATAACGAGCGAGTTCTGAACCGTCAAAACACCGGACGAAAAATCCGGCAAGGGCAAGTCCCGATCTGCTTATTGCGTTTGAGCCGTAACTGCATCGGCCTGGAAAGCCGTGAACACAGGCTGGAGCGCCCCTCAGGCAATCGCAACTGAGATCGCCTGCCGATATCCGGACATGCCTGTTCTCAGCCTAGGCGGCAAGGCGCCGCTCCGTTTGCTGAGGCATTCCGCCCCGCGCAGGCAGGCGGAAAGAGAGTCGTTTGGCGGTGGTTGTCCAGGCCCTGAATACAGCCGAGTCATGCGCCGCCCTGTCGGATCCGCGAAATGAACAAAATTTTGCTTGAAATGTCACTCAACTTGCTGAAGAAACCCGGAGGCAGATTATGAAAGGACGGAAACACCGTTCCGAAAGGCCGGGCTGTCCCGTGGCGGCGATGCCGCTTGCCGCCATGGCCGCGCTGATTATCCTCGCACTTTCCGGAAGCCAGGCGTCGGCACAGGCGCCGCCTCCAGATTACGTACTGAGGGGCGGGGCAGGCGGGGAAGGAACCGATGCCGGCGCGGGAACTCCGCTGGACGGTTCCGAAGGCGTATATAAAACAGACGCCAACGTTGCGGATACCGTTCCTTCGGTTATTTCGGAAGCTGACGCCGGCAAAGGCGCAACCGCCAGTTCATCTCAAACAAAAAAAGATTATACGCCTGCAGATACAACAACTGATTATCCGAATCCCCCAAAAATCGTCGGGTATGCCTACGGAACGATTGAAATCGGGGGCGGCAAGGGCGGCAAGGGAGGGGCCGCCAGCGGCTCTAGCATAGGAAGGGGCGGCGGAGGCGGAGTGGCTTTTACCGGGACCTATGACTTAGTCACAATCTCTACAGCAGGCGTCATTAACGTCGGCAAGCTGTTACTCTACGGCGGCGCGGGAGGATACGGAGGCGCTTCACAAACTGATGCCGTTGCCGGCGGCGCAGGCGGCGACGGCGGCAATGTCGAAATATCGGGACTCGCCAATGGAACAATAATAAAAGTCGCGGGAGAAATTACCGGAACCACAGCAATCATAGGCGGGAGTGGAGGAAGCGGCGGCGCGGAAAACAGTGCTACAAATGGTACAAAAGGGGGGGATGGAGGCAGCCTTGAGGTTTCTTTGGCAGGCCTGATCATTGAAAAAGGAAAGCTCAAGCTGTCGAGCGGGGTAAACGGCACGCCTTCAACCGCAGGTACCGGAGGCACCGGCGGAGCCCTCACAGTGACTATTGACGGCACAAACGGAACTGCGGCTGACGGCGCAGGCACCCTGTCGGCGGAAAAAGGGCCGCTCGAAATCGCGGCAGTAGGCTACGCGGACAGCGCCGAGGTGACCGTGACGGTTAAAGGAGCCCCCGGCTCTGCCTCTGATGCGGCCGGCACCGGAACGTTAAGAGGCGAAGGCATTGACATTTCCGTGGCCAAAGGCATAAAGGGAGAGCTTAAAGTTGATGTCTATGGAGGCACCGGCGACGGCTCCAATGCCGCCGGCGGAGGCCTGATCGACGCCCAAGGGGGAAAACTGAAGATCATCTCTGCAGGAGACCAAACCGGCTCATCGAATAATGCCGATGCCACAGTCCAAGCTTATGGCGGAACCGCGACGGCCGCCGGCGGGACTGCGACGGTCACTGCCGCCGGAGGCATAGAGCTGTCCAGCCAGGGAACGGATACGTATAGAGGCGGCGATGTCAGCCTTGTCTTATGGGCGAGTGCTGCCGCAACGTCAGCTGCGGCAGACGGCGGCGCGGCGACCATTGATTTGAAGGACCCCACAGGCGGCGTTAATCCCGCCAGAGGGGATATTATCATCTCTCTGGGCGAGTACGGAGGATCTGTCGTATTAGGAGCACTTGGCGGCAACGGAGGCTCAACCGGCATTGGCGGGGAAGCGAAGGTTTACGCCGGCAACATCAGCGTGGCTACCAGCGATGATACTACGGCTTCGTCTTCAAGCAAACAAGCAGGCTTAAGCATGCATGGCGGCAGCGGCGCCGGAACCGGAGCCGGGGGACTAGCCGAAATCAACGCGGCCGGCAAACTTAGCGTGACTGCCGGCGGATACGCAGCATCACTTATGGTATATGGCGGTAATGGAGATTCAAGCGGAACTGCCAGCGGCGGCGGCGCCGGCAAAATTTCGGCTGCAGGTGCGGACGTTACCGCAAAACATTACTTTGCCGACCTATCGGTGCAGGGCGGTTCCGGAGGCAGCGCCTCCGGCGGCTCCGCAAGCATGACTTTCACCGGCGACGTTAACGTCAGGGCTGAGGGTGACGGCGCCGGAGCCGGCTTGTCCTTAGGTGGCGGAAAAGCCGACGGAGACGCTTATTCCGGAGGCACCGCCACCTTAACGATACAAAAAAACAAAAAACTGAATATAGCCGGTACCGTGACAAACGCTTTCGCGATGGTTTCCATAGAGGCCGGCGACGGCAGATTCGGCTCCGGAACCGCCGCAGGCGCCCTGGCCAAAGCCGAAGTCGGAGACGTTGACGTCACGGCCAAAGACGGAACGGCGTATTTTTCCCTGGAAGGCGGATCAGCGGGAGCTGTCGCCACTCTAGCGGGCGGGGACGCCGAATTGTATGCCGGAAACCTGACGGTTCGGACCGAAGATGGAGGGGCGGGCGAAGCTGCCGTTATGCTTTCTTCAGGCAAAGGAGGCTCCAACGCAGGATACAAGTTCGGCAACGTTCTCCTCGAGCTCACCGGGAATCTCAAGGTAGAGGCCGCAAGCGGAGCCGGGGCTTCCGGAGGAACCGCCGGCATCGAAGCCGTGACAGTCGACAATCCGGCTACTTCAGCTCCAGGCGTCAGACGGCTTAAAGTCGGCGGTGACCTGGAGCAGTCCGGCGGAGACGCGCTAACCGGCAAAGGCGGCGGCGCCTCATCCATCGTGTTTGACGAGGTGACCGTTACAGGCGACTTGAAAGTCGGCACCGGAACCGACTCAGGCCCGACCCTTGGCGGCGGAGCGACCTTCAAGGCGCTGAAGTCGCTTTCCGCGCCGGTGATCGACCTGACGCAGGGCGGCGCGACCCGCCTTGACTTTTATGCCTACGAGCTTAAAGCCGACCAGGACACCCTGATCACCGTCAGCGACACGGATTTCGCCGATACCAGCCTTGTCGCCTCCCCTGCGGCTGCCGAGGCCGCGAACGGCTTCGGGCCGTATATCTCGCATGTCGCGCTTAGCGGCGGCAAGACTTTCGGCGTGGACAACAGGCAAGGGAAAATCACCATAGACAGAATTTCCGTGAATGGCGGCGGAGGCAGGCTGGAAATTGAGGATTCAGACAACCTCGCCCTCGCGTCGCTTTCCGCCTCCGGCACCGCACTGACTTTGGTCGTCCCGCAGGGCTACGACGGCGCAAAGCCCGTCCTGACGGCAGGCGCCGTTGACCTCGCCGACAGCCATCTGACGATCGCCGGCGACTTGAGCGGCATCGCGGATAA
>JAITRL010000149.1 GCA_031288415.1 Deltaproteobacteria bacterium
AGTACCCATCGTTTACAGCGTGGACTACCAGGGTATCTAATCCTGTTTGCTCCCCACGCTTTCGCATCTGAGCGTCAGTACATCGTCCAGAAAGTCGCTTTCGCCACCGGTGTTCCTCCGTGTCTCTACCTATTCCACCTGTACACACGGAATTCTACTTTCCTCTCCGAGACTCAAGTGAGGCAGTTTCAAATGCACTTTCGAGGTTAAGCCTCGAGATTTCACATCTGACACACCACACCGCCTACATGCGCTTTACACCCAATGATTCCGAATAACGCTTGCCCCATCCGTATTACCGCGGCTGCTGGCACGGATTTAGCCGGGGCTTCCTTCTAAGGTAACGTCAGCTGCCGGTCATATTGCTACCGGCAGGTTTCTTGCCTTACGACAGAGCTTTACGACAAAACTGCCTTCTTCACTCACGCGGCGTTGCACCATCTAGGTTTCCCTAATTGTGAATAATTCCTCACTGCTGCCTCCCGTAGGAGTCTGGGCCGTGTTCCAGTCCCAGTGTGGCTGATCATCCTCTCAGACCAGCTAGACATCGTAGACATGGTGAGCCGTTACCTCACCATCAATCTAATGTCACGCGGGCCCGTCCTCCGGCGATAGCATCTTTCGATTCAGCCACCTTTTACCCCGTCGGCCGTAGCCGTCGTGGTCTTATTTGGTATTAGCACCCCTTTCGAGGTGTTATTCCAAACCCGAGGGTAGGTTACCCACGCGTTACTCACCCGTGCGCCACTAGCTCGCCCCCCGAAGGGAACTCGCTCGTTCGACTTGCATGTGTTAAGCACGCCGCCAGCGTTCATTCTGAGCCAGGATCAAACTCTCCGTGTATGAAAAAACGGAAGAGTTTCCCTGCATATTGCAGGGAACTCAATTTTTGAGCCCTAAATATACGCTTGCATGTCCGCTATTCAGTTTTCAAAGAGCGCCGCTTCGGACCGACCGGGGACAGCTCCCCGGTTTTTTGAGCGGATAAACAATATATCCGAACCGGACCTCCCTGTCAAGTCTTTTTTTTTGACCTTCGGGGAGCCGGAGGCCCTTGACGGTCTCCGGAAGCCGACGCGCCCCCTGAGGGGGGCCGGAAGTCCACTGGTTTCAACATGTTCCGCTGAAACTCGCCAGTGCCTTCCGTTGCGGCAAGAGGTGATATTACGCTTTTTTCCCTCGATGTCAACAGTTTTTCCCTTTTTTTTTAAAATTATTTTTTTCCCTAATTATTTCAACATGTTAGCTTTTAAGATTTTCTACGCCCTGCTCCGCTTCAACCCCGGAAAGGCCGCATCTGGTGTTTTCTCCCTCCCCGAAACCCAGCCGGTCTCCCTGCCGGCCTGCCGGGCCGGTCACCGGCAAGGTCATTTTCCTTTCAGCGGCCCGGCCTTCGGGGTTTCCGCCTCCACGTTCACCTTTAGGACATGCTGTTTCGAAGGCGTTCCGGGGCGCCCGAAGGCGGCTTTCCTCAGGCCTTTGAGCTCCCGAAGCCCTAGGGAAGCCCTTGAGCGGCCATGGCTGAGGCTTTTCTAATCACTTGGAGAAGCCACCTGAGGCCTTTCTTGACGAGGGGAGGCGCCGGAAGGCTTTTCCGGCGGCCAGAGGGCACGCTCGGTCAATCCCGGCCTGAAAAAGGGCCCGCTGAGACCTTCCCAGGCCGCAGACGGAGACGCCCCGGAGGCCTGATTCTCACCTCTTGGAGGCACAGCGCGGAGGTGTTAAAGCCGCTGCAGCGCCGCCTTAGGCCCTCCCTGCTTTGTCAGAACGCGCTTCGAGGCCTGTTTTTGTCCCTGGAGAGGCTTGCGACGACCAATCTGGCTGCCTGAGGGGACTCCGAGCTTCCCCCAATGACGATTTTAGGACTTGCCGGCTTAGCGGCTGAGTTTCGGACGCCTGAGCGCCGGACCGGGACCGCCCTATGCCGGGACTTCCCCCCCGGCGGCCCCTGCCCGACTGCGGCACTGAAGCGGAAGAGCCCTCATGCGACAAGGGCCCCCGTATTTCCTGCCGTTCATGCGGCTTATGCCTCTGCCGCTGGTTTCAGGATGTTTTCCCCGCCTGGGGCAGGCCCGGCAAGCGCCTTAAAACTCTGACGGGGGCCTTCCTGAGCGCCTGCCGCAAAAACCGCCCTTGCCCCGGCTTTTCCCCTCCCCTTTACCGGATGCGAAAGGCATGGCCGCCCCTGCGGGCTCCCCGGGCTGCAGCGGCGTATCGCCTCTGCTTGATCCCAGGGATTCAGACGCCCGCTTCGCCGCTCGCGGTGCCTCCGCCGGAAGACCGCCGCCGCCAGCGCGAAATTCAGCAGCGGCAAAGGCTTCCCGTATCGGTCCGCGGGGCCCGGGGAAACGGGGGCTCCCTCGACGGCGCCTGCGAGCCTTCGGCTGCGGAACGTTTCCCTTAGCTTTGCCTTGCGGGTCTCGACTCTCCGCCGTCAGCTTCCCCGGGATTTTTTGGCCTTCTTAACACGCGGCCGCCCTAACCGCAGAACCCGCAGGGCCGAGGGCCGCCTTACCGCGGGCCGGCTTCACCGTAGCCGCGCGGGCACAGTCCGCAGGCCGGCCTGAAGTTTCGGGGAACGTGGCCGCCCGGAAAAGTGGCGGCGAGAGACAGCCGCCTCCTGAAAGCGCGCGGCTCATGGCTTTCGCGCCCCTCGCGGCGGGAAACTCAAGCCCCTCCGGCACCGGCTTCCAGGCGGACCGCCGAGCGCATACGGGCGCGCGTTTGCGTTTATCACCGATCTGCCGTCCGGCGGCGGGCTTGCCGCGCCGTTGCGCTTTACAAAAAGCCTGATTTGAGTTACATCCGGGCTTGGCAGTCAGGAACAAAAGCGCGCGCGGTCTCATGCGGCGCGTGGGGCCCTCCGGGCCAGGCGGGGCTTTCCGGCCGGCCTGCGGCCGGCCGGAAAGCCTCCCGTACCGGTCTCCGCGCCTCCCCGGAGGCGCAGGATGACAATTTTTCCGCTGGATGCTTGCCTGGACCCTTCCTTCCAGATTCCGGCGCTCCGGCAAGGCGTTACCTTCCCCCGGAACCGGCCGTACTAAACCCCCGCCATTTTCCGCGCGGCGGCCGGTCCGCGGACGCCGCCAGGGAGCCGCTAAATGTCCAATCCCTTCAGACGCCCGCCGCAGGCTTCCGCCTTCCGCCTCTTCCTCCTCCCCCTTCTCTTTCTCGCTCACCCGCTGGCGCTTGCCGCCTTCGCGCCGGCGGCCGTGGCCGACGAGGCGACGATAACCCCGGTCAGCCAGCTGGCCTTCCCTGACAGGGAGGGCCTTGTCCTGCAGCCAGGCTATATCCGGGACGAGCACATCGTCTCCCCCAAATCGGTGAATTTCCATCCCGGCGGGAAAAAGGTCTACGTCAATGCCCTGGAGGGCCTCGAGACCCTGGTCTACTCCTGGCCGGACCTCAGGCGGCTCGCGGCCGTGCGCCATACCTTCGGGCCCGCCCAGGCGGGCCTTTTCAAGGACGGGGAGACCACGATCTTCGGCTACGCCTACTACCACCGCGGCGCGTCTCCTGACAAGAACGTCTTCTCCGGCAAGCCCGTCGAGGGGGCCTTCTCCCACGGGGGGCGCTACTTCTGGGCGCCGTACTACCGCAGGGACTACGACAGGAACGCCTCCGGCCCCTCGGCCGTGGGAATCATCGACACCGAAACAGACTCCCTGGTGCGGGTCATGCCCACGGGGCCGCTCCCCAAGATGGTGGCCGCGTCGCCCGACGGGAAGCTCCTGGCCGTGACCCACTGGGGCGACAACACCATAGGGCTCATCGACGTCTCCTCCGACGACCCGGCTGACTTCACTTACGTCAAGCACCTCGTGGACGTGAGCCGGCTCGATACGCGGGGCATCTCCGGGAACCGCGACAACAACTGCGGCAAGTGCCTGCGCGGGACAGTGTTCTCCCCGGACGGCCGCTACCTGCTCGTCGGGCGCATGGCCGGCGGCGGGATCAGCGTCTTTTCCGTGCCCGGCGGGGAATACAGGGGCAGCTTCTCGGCCTTCAGCCCCAGCCCCCGGCACCTCGTGGTCGACCCGGAAAGGGACTGGCTGTATGCCAGCGACTCCAGGCTGGGCTTGGTGGGCAGAGTCAGGCTCTCGGAGGCCCTGGCGAGCGTCGCCGACGGCCCCGGACGGACAGTCCCGGGCCCGCCCGGCGAAAAGCTCAACGTCGGCGTACGTCCGCGGACCGTCGCCCTCTCCCCCGACGGCGAGAGCATGTTCGCCGCCCTCCACGGTTCCAAAGAGATTGTCAGGGTGGACACGAAGGCCTGGAGGCCCGCCGAAAGGGTCTCCGTATCACCCTTCCCGGTCGGCCTTGACGTCAGCCCGGACGGGGCCTTCGTGGGAGTGACCTCCCAGGGGCGCCTTGACAATGACTTAAGCCCGCCCCGGACCATCGGCGGAAATTCGGTGGAGTTCTTCAGCGTCGCGGGGAAGTAAAGCGCCGCCGCGCGGGCTCTTGAACCCCGCCCGCCTGTTCGGGCGTTCCGGCCCCGCGCCCTTCGCGTTCCGGGCCTCGCGCCGCCGCCGGAAAACCCGCGCTCCCCCGTCGCCGCTGGCCCTCAAGGACGTTGTTCCAGCCTTGCCACCCCCCGTTCCGGGCCAGCTCCGCGGCCTGCCGAACACGCGCCCTCGACGTTCCGGGCCCTCAGGCCGGCCCGAGCGGTTCCTCCCCTTCACGGCCCGCAAGGCCGCGGTTCCGTTTCCGGCCCGGCCGTTCCGGGCCGCGGCGAAGCCGTTCCTGACCGGCGCCTCCGGCGCCGCGCGGCCGCAGGGAAGGCCGCAGGGCGCCGCCGGAGGGCGGCGCGCCGCGCGCTCTGCCCGCCGCGCGCCTGAGGGGCCGGAGCCTATTCCTTCTCCCTGGTGATCCGCGCGCCCAGCATGTTGAGCTTGCCGTCCAGGCGGTCATAGCCGCGGTCCAAATGGTAAACGCGCGAGACGACGCTCCTGCCGCGGGCGGCGAGAGCCGCGAGCAGCAGGCCTGCGGAGGCCCTGAGGTCGGAGGCGGTCAACGGGGCCCCCGACAGGTGCCTGACTCCCTTGACTACGGCGGAACGGCCCTCGAGGGTGACGTCGGCCCCCAGGCGCCTGAGTTCCGCCACGTGCATGAAGCGGTTCTCGAAGATGGTCTCGGTCACTATCGAGACTCCCGAGGCCAGCGACATGGCCGCCATGAACTGGGCCTGCATGTCCGTGGGGAAGCCGGGATGGGGCATGGTGACGAGGTTGACGGCCTCGAGCCGCCCGCCGGGGGACTCGATGTACAGGTCATCCCCCTCATAGCTCATGTAGAGCCCCGCCTCCCCGAACTTGTCTCGCACGGCCCCCATGGAGGCCAGCGGAGCGCCCTCGATGGTCACCTTGCCGCCGGCCAGGGCCACCGCGGCCAGGAGGGTGCCGGCCTCGATGCGGTCGGACATGACCCGGTAGCGGCAGCCGGAAAGGGAAGGCACGCCCTGAACGGTGATCTCGCCCGTGCCCAGGCCGTCGATCTTCGCGCCCATGGCGACGAGGCAACGTCCCGTATCCACCACTTCGGGCTCCCTGGCGGCGTTCGAGATGCAGGTCTCCCCGCGGGCCAGGGCGGCAGCCATCATTACGTTCTCGGTGCCGGTCACCGTGACCGAGGGGAAGCTGACCGCCGCCCCCTTGAGGCCGCCCTCCGGGGCCCTGGCCACGATGTCGCCGCCGGAGAGGTCAAAGTCCGCCCCCATCTCCCTGAGGGCCTTGAGGTGCATGTCTATGGGGCGAACGCCAATGGCGCATCCCCCGGGGAGCGACACCTGCGCCCTCCCGCGGCGGGCCAGCAGCGGCCCCAGGACCAGCGCGGAGGCGCGCATGGTCTTGACGAGCTCGTGGCGGGCCTCAGGGAGGGAAAGCCCCGTCATGTCGATGGAGCACTCCTCGGGCCCGAGGCCCCCGTCGCCCAGGAAGGCGGCCTTCACGGCCCCCCCCATGAAGGTCAGGAGCCGCGCCATGGTCTTGAGATCGCCCAAGGACGGGACGTTGGACAGCTCCAGGGGGCCGTCGGCGAGGATAGAGGCGGCCATTATCGGGAGCGCGGCGTTCTTGGCGCCGCTCACCCGCACTTTGCCGAAGAGGGGGGCTCCCCCTTCCACAGAAAGGCGGTCCAAGGGTCAGGCCTCCCGCCCGCAGGGAACGGGTTCCGCTTCCGGACGGCCTGAGGCGCCTTGGGAGCCCGCCTCGGACGATGGAGCGCCTTGGGCGTCCAGGGCGCCCTGCCGGTCCGCCTGAGCCCGTTCCGCGCCGTTGCCGCCCGCGGGGAGCCCGTCTTCCGCATGCTCGTCCCGGGAGTACTCCAGGAAGGCGTAGGCGCTGTGGTTGTGGATGGACTCGAAGTTCTCGGCGGCCACCGAGAACCAGAAGAAGTTGTCATCCGCCCTGAGCTTGACCGCCACCTCGCGGACCACATCCTCGACGAAGCGGGGGTTGTTGTAGGCGGTCTCCGTCACGAACTTCTCGTCGGTGCGCTTCAAGAGCGAGAAAACCTCGCTGGAGCCTGAACCTTCGACCAGCTTGATCAGATCCTCGATCCAGAAGAAATGGCGGTAGCGCACGGTGACGGTCACGAGTCCGCGCTGGTTGTGGGCGCCAAAACTCGAGATCTCCTTGGAGCAGGGGCACAGGGTAGTGACGGGCACCACCACGGCGACGGTGAGGTCGGGCTCTGCCCCGGCCGCCTGGGTCCCCGACAGGATGCATCCGTACTCCATGAGGGCCAAAGCCCCGGTCACGGGGGCCCTCTTCTCCATGAAGAAGGGGAAGGACAGCTCCATGTGGGCGGACTCGGCCTGGAGGCGTTCCTTCATGTCCAAAAGGATGCTGGGGATGGTGGAACTCGAGATGCTGTGGCGGTGCTTGGCGAGGATCTCGATGAAGCGGGACATGTGGGTGCCCTTGTGGTTATGGGGCAGCTCCACGAACATGTTCACCGAGGCCACCGTCCTCTGCGAACCGTTGTCCCTGTCCTTCACGTTCACCGGGTAACGGATCTTCTTGACCCCCACCTGGTCGATCTTGATGCGCCTGGTGTCCGTCCGGTTCTGGACGTCTGCCATGCCGTTGTCACCGTTCTTGTTTTCGGTGCCGTCGTAGGTCATCCAAAAAAACGCTGGGGAGGCCCTGGGCCGTCCGAGGGCGCCTTACGGCGCCGCCGGCGCGGCGGCCCGCCTGGCTAGCGCTTCCTCCTTGCAGGTTGGCGGAAAAGGGGGCGCCCCCCCGGAAGGGCGCCCTGCGGCCCCGATCCGGGGCGGCAGGCCCGCGCGTATGCGGGCCCCGCAGGGCGCCTGCGGCCGGCGCGGAAGGCTGCGGCTGCCGGCCGGATCAGTCATTGTCCGACAAGGCCCCTTCCGGCCATCAGGAGAACACGCGGGCGCGGCCCGGGCAATTCCGGGTATGCCCGCCGCCGCCCCGCCGGGGGCCCCGCCCCCGTCAAAAGATCTGCTTTTTCCGCTAACGCCTTGATTCTAGTATGTTCCGTCTGAACCTGTCAAACCATATCTCCGGCCCGCCCCCCGGGCGCCCCCGAGGGCGCCTCGGGCCTCTTTGGGGGCCGGCCCGCCCGCTCCCGGAACCCCGCTTCCGGCATGTCTCAAAGGGTTCCCCGGACCTTCTCTACGCCGTCCTCGACGAAAACCTCCGGCGCCGGGGACTCCTCCCCGGAACCTGAAGCCTCCCCCGCCGCGGCGGCCGCCCCTTTGGCAAGCCCTTCTCCCGCGGCGGCGGCTCCCTGAGCCGGCATTGCGGCCGCCTGGCCTGCCGGGGCCGGGCTTTGAGCCGCCTTTTGAGCCTTGTCCCCAGCGGCGGCATCGCTTGGAGCCGCCTTTGCGCCTTCCCCGGCCGCTAAAGCCCCTCCCCCGGCATCGGCCTGGCCGGCCGCCGCGGCCTCTTCAGCCGCTTCCTCTGTCGCAGCAACGGTTTGAGCTGGTCCGGCGCCTTCTCCCGCGGCCAGGCCCTCCTTCCCCGCAACCGATCCTTCAGGGGGATCTTGGGCCGCAACCCGTGCCGCGGCTTCCTTCCGGGCTGCCTCAGCGCCCCTCTGGCCGGCAGGCTCCCCGCGCCCGGCTTCCGCCGCGCCTTCAGCGGCCCTGTGAGCGGTTTCCTCTGCCGCGACAACGCTTTGAGGGGGCTTTAGAGCCTCCGCGCCCTCGGAGGATCGGGTCGCCTCCTGACCGGCAGCCGCCGGGTTTTTCAGGGTCCCTTGAGCCGCGGCTCCTTCCTCGGCAAGGCTTTGGGCTGCTTTTAACCCCTGAGGGGACACCGCCGCCTCCGCCCCGGCCGCCTGCGGGCTTTCCGCTTCCCCGGCGCTCTTCGCGCTTTCCGTCTTCCCGGCTGCCTGCGGGTTTTCCGTCTCCCCCGCGCCCTTAAGGCTTTCCGCGCCTTGGCCCGCGACCCCATAAGCCTCCTGCCGCGCCTCATGGGCGGAAGCGCCCTCCCCTGCCGCCCGGGCGACGGGCACGGCAAGGGGACGGGCCGCGGATGCGGCCCCGGCCGCAGGCTCAGCGGAGCCTGCGGACCGGAGACGTTCCGCATGGCTTCCTGAAGCCGCCTGCCCGCCGCTCCCGCCCGGACTTGCAGCGGCGGGCGCGGGCCCTGCGGCAGAGGCCGTCTGCCCAGTCGTCCCGGCGGAACGCGTCTCGGCGGGGGAGGCCCCCGGGAAGTTGGGGTTTATCTCGATGTCCGCCTCGGCGTAGAGGTCATCGAGGAATACCCGGAAGGCCGCCTCGGCCACCCTGCCCTCGTATCCGGCCCTGGCAGCACGGACAATCTCCTCCGGGGAGGGCTGCGCGAGCTCGGTCAGGACCTCCAGGACAGCGTAGCTTTCCTGCAGCTCCAGAACCTGAGTGAGCCGCGCCGGATCGGCGGCGGCTCCGGTCAGGGCCGCCGCAAGGTCAGGAGTCCCGGAAAAGACCCCCGCCGCCTTTACGGGATCCAGCGCCAGGGGCCGCGACAGCACGCAACCCGCCCCGGCGGACTTGAGGGCGGCCTCGATGGCATCCAGGCCGCCGGCTCGCCCCCGCGCCTTCCGGAGGGCCTTTAAGGCGGCCGGGGTCTTCTCGGCGAGCAGGGCCCGCACCTCGTATGCCCGAGGCACGGCATGCGCGCGTACCCATTCCTCCAGGAAGCCCTCCCATTCCCTGGCGGCTCGGCGCCCCCTTGACCCTGCCGCGAAGGCCGCTGCCTTCTCCAGCAGGAGGCGCTGCCGCAGGGCCGCGGTAAGCGATTCCAGCTCCTCGCCCTTGGGGAGCCTGCACATGTACCCTGCGCGGGCTCCCTCACCGCAGCCCCAGGCTTTCAGATGCGCCTCCAGGAAGTTTTCCACCTCGGAGTCGGAGACCGTGAGCCCGGAACGCTCAGCGGCCTGGAGGACCAGCTCCTCCTCGATGAGCTTGTCGAGGATCTGGCGCATGCTGACGGTGCCGGGCTTGCCGCCTTCGGAGGAAAGCGGCGGGTAGAGCCCCACCTTGAGCACCGTCTCCACCTGTTCGCTGAGGATAGGCCTGCCGTTCACCAGGGCCGCGTGCCCGGGGTCCCAGAGCTGCTTCTTGTAATGCTCCTGGAACAGGTACACCCCGAGCACAGGGAGGGCCGCCGCGAACAAGACGGCCCCGGCAGCGAGCGCCGCTTTCCTGAGCCTCAGGGGCCTGGGCAAGGGGTTCACCTGGAAGGCCCGGCCGCGATGCCGGGCAAGGGAGTTTTAGAAAGAAAGAGGCCGCGCGGCTGTAAACAGGCGCCGGAGGCAAGGCGAAATATGGCCGGCCGCACAAAAAGCCCTTCGGCTCCGGGCGCGGGGCCGCTCCGATGATAGCCCATGAGGGGGGTTTTGAAAAGGCCGCTGGCCTTCCGGCCGGACATGCGGAACGGGGCGGGAGGCCGCGCCCCCCTCGGCAGGATCTTCCGCCAAGCCGGAAGCCTGGGGGGGAAGCTCCCGCATCGGGCAGAGCGACTTAGGCCGAAAGCCGATGCCGGAGGGAGGCGCAGGAAGGGAAACCTGGAGTTCAACGCCAGGCTCGATGCCTTCCCCTGAACATTTCAGCGGCGGGATGTCAGGAAAACAATCCCTGGGCAGCCCGCGCCGGAAATCCCTGAACCGCGGGAGCCTGGGCTCGGACGCCGGCCCGGCGCCTGACGAGGAACTGAACGGCTGAATTCCCGCGGACGTTGACTTCAACAAGCTGTCACCGTCCCTCAGCTTCCTGCAGTTAACCCGAAACCGTTATCTTTCGGCCGTTATCGGTCATCCTCGTAATCCTCGTAATCATCATCTTCCTCGTCTGTATCGTCTTCATTGTCTTCAATGTCTTCTTCTTCTTCATCATCTTCATCGTCATCATCGTCATCATCGTCATCATCGTCATCTTCATCGTCATCTTCATCGTCATCGTCATCATCATCATCATCTTCTTCATCGTCATCTTCGTCATCTTCGTCATCGTATCCATCTTCCCCATCGCCTTCATCTTCGTGTTCATCTTCCACGCCGTCACCGTCATCATAGCCGTCATCGTCATCGTAAGCGCCGTCGTCGCCGCCCAGGTCACCGTAACCTCCGCCGGTCCTGACCTCTTCCAAGTCCCTTCCTTCATCTTCGGCCAGGTCCTCGCCCGTGTCAGCCTCATCGTCTCTTCCAGCCCCGCCGCCGTCTCCTGCGGCCAAATGCTCGAGAAAATTCCTCACGGCTCCTGCGGGGCCGAGATCCTTGATCTTGAGGTTGAAGCGGGGTACGAAGAGCTCTCCATCGGGGGACAGGGTGATGCGGCGGACAGGATCACCGGCCAGGGCCACCAGCTTGTCGAGGACGTCCCCGCGCATGTTGCGGGAATCCGTGAAAAAGGACATCCTCAGCCCCGCCGAGGAGTTCTCCAGGCGGCGGGCCCGCACGGCCTTCACCAGGATCTTGAGCGAGCTGAGCTCCAGCAGGTTCCGGGCCTCGGGCGGCGGCGGCCCGAAGCGGTCCCGGAGCTCCTCCTCGATCCCCGCTATCTCCCGGTCTGAGGCGGCCCGTGAGAGCCTCCGGTAGAGCATGATCCTCGCCCGGGTATCCGGGGCATAGGAATCGGGAAGAAAGGCCGGGGTGCCCAGAACTATCTCCGGCTCGTAGTCGTCCCTGAGGGGCTCGTCCTTGAGCTCCGCCACGGCCTCCTCGACCAGGCGGGTGTACATCTCGTAGCCCACCAGCGCCGCCTGCCCGTGCTGGGCCGAGCCCAAAACCGACCCTGAGCCGCGGATCTGCAGATCGTGGAGGGCCACCTGGTATCCGCTCCCCAGCTCGGCGTTCTCCATGATGGCGGAGAGGCGCCTGCGGGCATCGGCGGTCAAGGTGTCGGGATCATCCACCATGAGGTAGGCGTAGGCCTGCTCCCAGCTCCTCCCCACCCGGCCCCTGAGCTGATAGAGCTGCGCCAGGCCGTAGCGGTCGGCCTGATCGATGATGATGGTATTGGCGGAAGGGAAGTCCAGCCCTGACTCGACTATGGTGGTGGCCACCCACACGTCTATCTCGCGCTTCCAGAAGCGCTCCACGAGATCCTCGAGCTCCTCGGCCTTCATCTGGCCGTGCCCCACCCCGAAACGCACCAGGGGCATGGCGGCCTGGAGGCGCCTGACCCAGAGATGGATATCCCGGACCCGGTTATGGATGAAGAAGACCTGGCCGCCCCGGGCCAGCTCGCGGTCGATGGCCTCGCAGATGAGGGCGTCGTCGCGCCGCATGAGGGAGGTGATGACGGACAGCCTGTCCACCGGAGGCGTGCGGATGACCGACATGTCCCTGATGCCCCGCATGGACATGGACAGGCTCCTGGGGATGGGGGTGGCGCTCATGGAAAGCACGTCCACGTTCGCGCGCATCTTCTTGAGCCTCTCCTTGTCCTTGACGCCGAAGCGGTGCTCCTCGTCCACCACCAGGAGACCGAGGTTCTTGAACTCCACGTCCTTCTGCAGTATGCGGTGGGTGCCGATAAGTATGTCCAGCGATCCGCCCCTGAGCCGCTCCAGGATCTCCCGCTGCTCGTGGGGCTTCTTGAGGCGCGTGAGGGAGTCCACCGTCACCGGCCAGTCCTTCAGCCGCTCCCGGAAGCTCCGCTCGTGCTGTTCGGCCAGGATGGTGGTCGGGACCAGGACGGCGGCCTGGCGGTTGTCGGCGACCACCCGGTAAGCGGCCCGAATAGCCACCTCCGTCTTCCCGAAGCCCACGTCCCCGCAGACCAGGCGGTCCATGGGGGCCGGGCGCTCCAGGTCCGCCATCACCTCCCGGATGGCCCGTGCCTGGTCAGGGGTCTCCTCGTAGGGGAAGGCCGCCTCGAAGTTCAGGAAATCCCCGTCCCGGGGCGAGCACTTGAACCCCTCGGAGGCCTTCCTGCGGGCGTAGAGCCTCAGGAGATCCTCCGCCATGGCCTTCACGTTCTCTTTGACCTTGGCCTTCACCCGCTCCCAGTTGCCCGCCCCCAGGCGGTCGAGGGCCGGGGGGCGGTCGGTCGCGCCGACGTACTTGCTCACCACCCCGAAGCTCTCCACGGGCACGTAGAGCATGTCGCCGCCCTTGTAGGCGATGGCCAGAAAATCCCCCCGGTAGCCCGTGGACATGGTCTGGGAGGAAAGCCCCCGGTACTGGCCGATGCCGTGGGAGGCGTGCACCACGTAGTCGCCGGGGGAGAGGTCCGACAGGCTCCCCTGGCCCCGGAACTCCTCGGAGGCCTTGGTCCGCCTCACCCGCCGGGAGGCGAAGATCTCCTCTTCAGTGACGTAGGCCTCAAAATCGTACGGCGCGACGAAGCCCTTGGAGAGCTGCCCCACCGCGAAAGAGAGCCCTCCGCCGCCGCGGCGCGCCGCCCTGGAGGGGCCTGTCCAGACCCCCGGCCCGGCGAGCCCGCCCCGCCGGCCGGAAAATCCCGCCGAGCCTGCGGCCCCGGCAGGGCCCGCAGTTCTTGGGGAACCTGATGTTCCTGCGGAATCCGCCGTTGCTGCTGATCCCGCCGGCCCTGAGGAACCCGGAAAGCCGGAAGATCCCGCCGAACCTGGGGAACCCGCGCGGGCCCCCCCTCCTTGCCGCCCGGCGGGCGGGGCCGGGGAGAGGTTGCGGTCGTAGAGGAGTTCCACCAGCCTGCGCTTCTGTTCGGGGTTGCGCATGACCAGGGTGGTACGAAAGCCGCGGCCCATAAGCGAGCGGATCTTCCCGGCCAGAGGGTCCAGGAAGCCTGCGGTCCTCCCTGCCCCTCCGGGAAGGCTCTTGAGGATGCCGGGCGATTCCGTGTCGAAGACGAGGAAGCGCGCGCCCGGCCGGCCCGAGGCGCTTCCGGGCTCGCCTTCCGTCCCTGGAAGCGGGGCCTCCCGCGCGGCCAGAACCCCGGCGGGGGCGCGGCACGCCGCCGCGAGGAAGACCTCCGGCCTCTCATAGAGGGTCTCCATGGGCAGGTGCGGCCGCTCGTCCGCGGCGAGCCGCGCGAAGTGGTTGGAGAGCCCCAGCCAGGCCGCCTCGCCGGCGGAGGCGAGCCGCGCGGGCTCGTAGAGGACCGGAAGCGCGCCCGCGCCCCGGAGGAACTCGGAAAACCCGGTGAGGTTGTCGGCGAACAGCGGGGACCAGTTCTCGAAGTCGGCCTGGAGCCTCCCCTCCAGAAAGCTTCTTGCCACTGGCTCCCAGAGCAGGTCGAGCCAGCCGCGCCCGCGGGCGAGCTCCTGGAAGGCCTCGTAGGCGCGGCCGACGGTCGCCTCGTTCACCGGCGCCTGGGAGAAGGGCGTGAGATCCACCCGGGGCGCCGCTCCAGCGGACCTCTGGTCCTCCACCCGGAACTCCCGGATAGAGTCCACGCGGTCCCCGAAGAACTCGAGCCTCACCGGGGTCTCCCGCCCGGCCGGGAAGACGTCCACGATGCCGCCCCGGACCGAGAAGTCCCCCGGCCCCTCCACCTGGTCCACCCTCTGGTAGCCGCCCTCGGAAAGAAAGGCCGTCAGGAACGCGAAGTCCAGATCCTCGCCCTGGTCCACCGTCAGGGACCGCTCCTCAATCTCCTCGGCCGCAGGGAGCCTGCGGATGGCCGCCGGCATGGAAAGCACGAGCACCAGCGGGCCTTCCCCCGCGATCCTCCTCGCGGCGGCCAGGCGGTCGCCTGAGACGGCGGCCCCGGAGTACTTCTGCATGAAGGGGTTGCGGTCGAAGCCGGGCATGAGCAGGCACTCGCCCCCCGCCCAGAAGAACCTCAGATCCCCCAGGAAGTCCTCGGCCTCCACGGCCGAAGGGGTCACCACCGCGAGCTTTCTGCCCTTGAAGGGCCCCTCCATGAGCGCGGCCACCTGCCGGGCGAGCGCCGGGAGGGGAAGGCCCGCCAGTTCCAGGAGCCCGCCTTGGGGGTCAAGGTCAGCTATTTGACCCGAATAACGCGTAACAGTTCACCCCCCTCCGGACAGCCATTTACCTCCGCCCGCTTTGACTTCGTCTCGCGGTAACGGGCAGCCCGCCCTCCGCCGCCGGGCGGAGGGCCTTTTCACGCGTGCTCCCGCCGGCCTTAGGCTCAGCCGCGCCCGCAACCGCTTCAGGCAACGGGCTGCCGCCGCCGGAGTTCGCCAACGGGCGGGCGGCCCGCCTCCCGCAAGAGACGCGGGACAGGCCAGGACCAGGCCGCCGTAACGGTCGCCTGGCCGGTGGTACCCGGACTTGCCGTCAAGAGGCCTGCCTCTGCGGCCTGAAGTGCGCATTATACGGTCTTGCCGCGGTTTTTGGAAAGCCCGCCCTCGGGAGCCGACTCCCTGAGGCCCCTCTGGGGGCCGCCAGGGACGGCCGGCGTCTTAGCCTTTGTCATTTTCCCCGTTCCGGGCCCGCAAACGCGCCCGCAAGCGCAGCTCCCCCGCGGAAGCGGAAAACTCTCCAAGGATAATGCCGCTGACCTTGCCGCCCTACGCGGGCACCCCGAACCGCCGGCGTTTCCTGACAATCACGCCGCCGAACCGGATCGCTTGCCGCCTGCCCTTTTCGGCTCGCTTTAGCCAGCGCCCTGGACCTGAAACCCTCCTCAGGCCTTTCCCGCGCAGAGCGGCTGACCGTGAAACCGTGCCGGCAGCTTCCCCCGGGCCAGAGACGCCGCTCGCTTTGAGCGAGGCCAAACTGAACAAGCGAAGATACTGAAGATACTGAAGATACTGAAGGAAAAGAAGGTACTTATGACAGAAAATGTACTGAAGACACTGTTGATGTTGAAGACACTGTAGACACTGAAGACGCTGAAGAGACCAGACAGACAGGCAAAGTTCACAGCAGGCGAGCCCTTTAACGGCTGACAGGTCAAGCGTGCCCGCACAGGCAGGAGCTCCAGGATTCGCCCGCAAGGGCAGGAGCTTCAGGATTTGCCGCACCGGCAGACGTTTCGGGCGAGAATCCCGATGTCATATTTTCAAGGGCAACAGTAAGGGAAAGCGCCTCAAGCCGTGCAGGCAACCGCAGACGGATAAGGCGAAACACGCAACGGCATACGGCCGGAGGATAAGCGCCAGGGCAATCGGTCAAGCGAAAAACCCGCGGGCAGTCAGTAAAAAAAACGCACGCAAAGACAACCTGTCATGACAAAAAATCGCCTCACGGGCTTGCGGCGCCGTCCGGGAGCCGACTATACGCTAAATCAGTTCCCAAGGGGCCCTTACCGGCGGAAGGGCCTCTGCGGACAGCGCCCCAGCAAGCAAGTTACAGGAACTGAAAGCTCAGCTGCAACGAAAGACGCGGGTCCAGGACTCGTTAAGAGGCGGCTCCGGCCAAAGCCCAAACGCTGCCTTTGGAGAAGAAAATATGGAAATCAAGCCGACAGGAATACGGACCCAGGGAGAGGAAAAACGGCTTCGGAAAAGGGAATGCGGCCGCTGAGAGATCGGAAAACGGCTCTGTAAGGCGAAAACGAGGTCCCAGGGAGAAGGAAAATCGGCTCGTAATGCGGGAAGGCGACCGCTGAGAGAGGGGAAAACGGCTCCGGAAGGCGGGAACAAAGCCCCAGGGAGAAGGAAAATCGGCTCCGTAATGCGGGAAGGCGGTCCCTTGGCTGCTGAAAGCCGTTCCGGGCGGCGAGAAGGCGGCACCTGGGATACTGAGAAAGCGGCTCCGGGTAAACAGGAACCTTACCACTTGAGAGAGAGAGAGAGAGAAAGATTTAGATTGTCGGAAACGCCGCCCCAGGGAGCGCGAAAGCGTATCCGGGCGGCAGGTACGCTACTTCAGGGAGAGGAAAAATACGGCTCAGAACGTCAAGAAAAACCCGCTCCGTGAAAAGGGGCCTTACGGTCCGCTCGCCCCGGCTTCCGGCACTCATGCCTTCCAGATCGGCCAGGAAGGCACAAAAAAAACACCACATGCAGCTAAAAAATACTATCATGACACTAAAAGACAGCAGTCGTCTGCCGCCTCGGGTTGGCCGAGCCGAACCCGGCCCTTGCCTTCCCCGGATTAATACCATATATTGAAAATTGGGAACCGTAGCCGCACCTTCCAGGCCGGGCACCCTTTTTTTTCGGCCCGCGCCCGGGGCTCGCTAAAGCCGGAGAGCCTGCCGCAACGTGCCCCGAACCGCAGACGCGCATCTCACTTAGCCCCGCTCGGGCCCCTTACTCCGCCCCCAGCGGTCCCTTTTCCCGCTACGCGCGGCCCTTCCGCGCGCGCCTCAAATACGCCCCATAAGGAGTCAGCCGCAGTGAACCACGACGTAAAGGACTTGGGACTCGCCGACAAAGGGAACGACAGGATCGAATGGGCCGCCAGGAGCATGCCGGTCCTGGCCATGATCCAGAAACGCTTCGAGATCGAAAAACCCCTCAAAGGGCTGCGCCTGGGCCTCTGCCTCCACGTCACTACGGAGTCGGCGGCCCTGTGCCGCACCCTGCAGGCCGGGGGGGCCGACGTGAACCTCTGCGCCTCCAACCCCCTCTCCACCCAGGACGATGTGGCCGCGGCCCTGGTGAAGACCGACGGCATCCCCGTCCACGCCATCAAGGGGGAGGACCACGCCACCTATTACAAGCACATCAACTCCGTCCTGGCCGTCAAGCCCCAGATGACCATGGACGACGGCGCGGACCTGCTCTCCACCCTCCATTCCGAGAGGCCCGAGCTCCTGGAGCACCTGATCGGCGGGACCGAGGAGACCACCACCGGGGTTATCCGCCTCAAGGCCATGGCCAAGGACGGGGCGCTCAAGTACCCCGTGGTCGCGGTGAACGACGCCCTCACCAAGCATCTCTTCGACAACCGCTACGGCACCGGACAGAGCACCATTGACGGCATGATCCGCTCCACCAACCGCCTCCTGGCGGGCTCGGTTTTCGTAGTGGCAGGCTACGGCTGGTGCGGCCGGGGGGCGGCCATGCGGGCCGACGGACTGGGGGCCCGGGTCATCGTGACCGAGGTGGAGCCCCTCAAGGCCCTGGAGGCCGTGATGGACGGCTTCCAGGTGCTCCCCATGAAGGATGCGGCGCCCCTGGGCGACTTCTTCGTGACCGTCACGGGCGACATCAGCGTGATCCGGCCGGAGCATTTCGAGCTGATGAAATCCGGGGCCATCGTCTGCAACTCGGGCCATTTCAACGTGGAGCTGGACCTGCCGGGCCTGGCGGCCATCTCCTCGAAGAGGAGGCTCATCCGCGACTACGTGGAGGAGTTCACCCTCAAGTCCAGCGGCAAGACGATCTGCATCCTCGCCGAAGGCCGCCTCATCAACCTGGCGGCCGCCGAGGGCCACCCCTCGGCCGTCATGGACATGTCCTTCGCCAACCAGGCCCTGGCGGCGGAATACATCGTCAGGAACAAGGGCAAGCTTCCCCTGGACGTCTTCCCGGTTCCCGAGGACATCGACCGCGAGATCGCGAAGCTCAAGCTCGAAGCCATGGGCTTCAGGATCGACACCCTCACTCCGGAGCAGGAGGCCTACCTGGCCTCCTGGAAAGAGGGCACCTGACCGCCAGCCTCGGACCGCGCCAGGGCGCCCGCCAAGAGCGGCACCAGATGAAGACCAGACCTCACTCCGGCGGCGGGTCGCCCGCGCTGGCAGCCGGCCGGGCCGATGCCTGCGGCCAAGCCGATCCCGGCGGCGCAGGCATCGGCGGACCTGAGGGCGCCTCCTGCCCTACCGCCCGCGAAAGCCGACTTAGCCGTCCAGGAGCCTGGAGCTCCCAGGCATCCGCCGGAACCGGGAAATCCATAAAACCTGCCGGTGCCGGGAACTTCCCGATACCCGCCGGCTCAGGTATTGCCGGAAAATCGGCCGGAACCGCAGGAATCTCCGGACCGGAAAATTCCGGCCAATCCGCCGGCGCCTCCACAACCTGCGCACACTCCGGAGCCGGAAAATCACGGAAATCCGGAAGATCCGCAGGCTCCCCCGGAACCTCCGGACTCAGGAAATCCAAAAAATCCTCCGGATCCACCGGACCGGGACAACCCGCAAAATCCTGCAGCGCCTCCGATACAGCGCCAGACAGCGGTTTTATTAAGGCCGCGGGAAGCATGGCCCCGGCTGAGCCCCGGAGGCTCGCCGCCGCGGGCGGAAATACCGGGAAGCAGGGGCGGTCTTCCCTCCAGGGACCGCTTCCCGTCCTTGTCTCGGCGCTCCTGATGGCGGCCGCCCTGTCCTGCGGGACAGGCGCCGGGCAAAGCGCGCGGGCCCAGCAGCCATCCGCTCCCGACGCGCTTGAGCGCTCCATCGAACTCATAAAGTCCGAATTCGAGAGGGAGGCTGTCGGCAGCCGCGATCCTCGCGTCACCAGGGCCGCCTCCTGGAAGGCCATGGGGCTCGCCTTCCTGGAGTCTGTGGCCGCCGCCGACCCCAAGCGCTACGGCGAGTTCCGGGACCGCAACTTCGAAGAGACTGACCTCATGTGGGCCGATGCCAAGACCTCGTGGGACCAGCGCGAAATCAGGGCGATGCGCCTCTGCGACGACGTCTGGTCGCGCCTTACGGCCCTCTGGTATTCCAAGGACTCCTCGGACGAGGCCCTGGAGGATCTGGAGAGCGTGCTCAGCCGCCATGGCGTGTCGTCAGGGAGGGCCCGCACGGAGCCCGCCAAGATAGCCGAGGCCAAGGTCTTCTGGTCCAACAGGCTGGTGGTGCTCTTCCCGCTCATGGCCAAGGCCCTGGCCCCTGACCAGGCCGCCGCGCTCCAGGACGTGACGGATGATCTGATCAACAACGCCGAGGTGGTCTCCGAGCGCCGGGACATCCATCACCAGGCCCGCATGGACCTGCTCTACCACAACAACGCCCGGAGCCTGACAGCCATGATGTGCCTCGTGCTGGACCAGCCGTCCACCCCCTACGCCGAAGACGCCCGCGCCCTGCGGCAGTCGTGGGACGACTACATGTCCAACCCGGAGTACAAGGTCGCGGACAAGATCTCAGTGTCGCTCATCACCGCTGCCCAGCTGTCTTTCCCTCTGGCCCACTGGGCGGCGAGGACCCGCTGAAGGCGCTACGGTCTCCTGCCCGGGCCCGCTTCGGCGGACAAGGACAGCCGGCCGGAGCCGCGCGGGCTCAGGAGCGGCCGAAGCCGGCCCCCGCAGGCGAAATCACAGGGAGCCTTGAAGCGCGCCAACACCTGTCACGACCGGCAAGAAACGGATTCCCGAGCAATTTAGGGGGCATTTTAGAGGGCCAGGCCGTGGCCCCGCAGGTATTCATGGCGTGGCCAAGGGGAGACCTGCGAAGGATTTTCTTGGCGGGTCCAAGGCGGGCCCGCGAAGGGTGGCGATGACGGAGGGCCGCAGGGCGGCCCTCCGTCATCGCCAGCTACGCTTCGGGAACACGCTGGCTGCGGGCTTTCCTTCACGCCCGCCCGCGAGCGAAAACAAAGGAGAGTAAATGTCAGAAAAGACCATCGCCCAGTCACTCAAGCCGCCTGTGGACCATGCCCTGATCCTCATCCACAGGTTTATCCTGGAGTGCCCCGAAGACCTCTGGGGCGCGGTCACCGGGGGGTACACGGCCTGGCAGCACGTCGCGCACGCCATCAGCGCGGAGGACTTTTTCACCCCCGGCGAAAGCGTGCCCAAGCCCAAAAACGTGACAGACGACGAGCTGCACCTCAAGAGGACCGGCACTTCCGCCGTGTCCAAAGACGAGATCACGGCGTACTTCGAGGCGGTGCGCAAGAAGGTGAGCGGCTTCATCGACTCCCTCGAGGACAAGGACCTCGCGGCGGTCAACGAGGCTACCAGCAAGGCGGTCAAGCTCGACTGGACGATCGCCCATACGCTGGCGCTGCTCGCGGCCCACCCGCTCTACCACCTGGGATACTTGGACGCCCTGCTCAAGAACAACGGGCACAAGACCATCTTCTAGCGGCCGCGCGCAGAGCCGGACCGGCGCCCTGAAACGCGCCGCGCCGCCTGAGGCTCCCGCAAGCGGAACGGCTTGTGCATTTTGTCTTATGGACGTGATAAACGGCGGATGAGTCGAAAGCCGCCCGAAGACCGCAAAAGCCCGGATCCGGCGCCTGAGGCCTCATGGCCTTGGGCGCCGGGACCGGGCTTTCCCGTTTGCACGGCTGGTTTTCATAAAGGTTGGACTTCAGCGGCTGAAGACCGGTCGAACAGGCCTCAGAGTCCAAGGATTGTCTTCTCGGATACCGCAGTTTTCAGTGAAACTGGGCCTTCGAACACGGGAAATATGATGAATGGCGGGATATGTTTCAGTCGGTGAAATCGTGATCTTTGACGCTTGGGATGGAGTTGCAGTTTTCATCGACAATAGACTCTGTATTGGAAGAAAATTGATCATCGCATTCGGCATTTAAATAAAGGGTTATGGAAATCTTGACTCCCGACTCGTTTTGCAGATGAACTATGACGTTATGGAAAAGCGTATCGATGTCTTTCGGTAGTCTTGCAGGATTAATGTCAGCCTTCAAGAAAAACCTGGTGTGAGCAGGTTTGCCGGGCTGCGGCTGAATACCGAGCTGTGACACTTTAACGCCGACGTCACGCGGAATGTCCGGCTGGCCGCCGTCGTCAGGCGATTCAGGCGTAGGCGTTTTTTTGGCGGCTTCAAGCTGCCTGACAGCCGCGTCATTTTTTACCAGCAGCATGTTTTCGGCAACCTGAGGCGGTCGGCCGCCGAAGACAAGCCCGGTGAAATTTCCGGAGCTGAAAGCTTCAGCGATGCCATAAACGCCGGCAGCCACGCAGTTATCGACTGCGTTTTTGAGGACGTCAAAGCCGGCTAGCTTGGGAAAGTAGCAGTAGGCGCAGAAATATCCCCAAAGATCGCCGATCCGAACCGAAGAGGAGGCATCCGGCCACCCAAATTCGCTAAGCCTCAATTCTAGCACATCAGGCGTGAGAGCGGTGATGAGCGATCCCTTGTCCGTGATCAGCCTTACGGCTGAGGAAATAAGGTCGTCTGTTCCTGAAGTGAGCTTATGCCTTTCAAGCATGAACTGATCTTGCGGATCATGAGGTTTTGATTCCGGCACGAAAATCCACAAATACGTGTCGTTGAGCTGGCGTTTTAAAGCTTTTTCGCTATGAGCCAGACCGGCGTTTACTTCCTTGAGCTGCAGCTGATCCAGGTTCAAGCCGCCTGATTCGGGGGACTTCCTGGCGTCAAAGCTGATTGAGTTCCACGCGAGATACGCGCGCGCGCTCTCGGCAAGGTGTTTGATCGAATCATGGTCAGGCGCCAGGAAATACAGCATGTTCCTGTTGATTCTGGAAGAATTGCCCCTTTCCATGACAAAACCGCTGCAGGCGGAAATGGCGGGGCTCGATTCATCCGCCGGCCGATAAGACTGTGAAGGGTGCAAAACGACTAGGCGCGGAGCCTGCTCGTCAGGTATATCGGATGAGGCGGTCGGGCAAACGTGCACTGCCGAGAACGGCTTGACAGGGCGCAGAGGTTTCAACAGGCTCATTATCTGCTGGTTTATCTCATATTCCCCGAACTGGGCCATTCTGTCCCTGACGGTCTTCTGAAGGGTCGGCCTGGTGTCGTACCAGAACCTTGTTTTTGACCCGTTGGAGTACAAGTATGAGAGCGAGTCACGGAGGGCGTCAAGGGAATCGTTGTAGACGGATATGTTCTCGCCTGGCTGAACTGCGCCCAGGCGAATTCGAGACGATTCAATGCCGCGTACCTCCTGCCCCCTTACGGTAGGGGCGCTCCCCAGAAGTATGGTACGGGCGATCCTCCTGGAAGCACAGAACTCCCCGAATCTCGCGTTATTATGGTCGTTCTTGAAGGGAATCGAGTTATTCCCGTCCACTTCCTTGTCGATGATGGACTTCCAGGTTTCCGGAAGATACCTGGCCAGCTCATTGCGCACGGGTTGCGCGTATAACGGGATGGAGGCCGGCATGATCAGAAGGCTGGCGTCGTTGCTTGTCCAGAGATGGTGTATCACCGCCGCCATGAATCTGAGCACCCCGCGGGTCCTCTGGAACCGTTCAAGAGTAGACCAGTCCCCGTACAGGCGATCGAAAATTTCAGGGTGAATCGGGTAGCAGCTCAAAAGCCTGCGCTTGTATTCAAGCTCCTTAGACTCCAGCGGGAAGGATTTATCCTCGCTCCTGTACAAAGAGCTGAAGGATGCGCATACATGTTCCTTTAATTGCTCGCGGGACGGCGGGCATTCCTCGAAAAGTCGGCGCCTGACGATCTCAAACCCCTCGCTTGCGGCAACTGGCGTCAAGACCGTCTCCTGACGACCGAATACGTGATCTATGCTGTCTAAAGTCTTTTGTCCCGCTTCGCCGCCAATTTCAATGTCGGATTCCGGGATAGTGGCCACGATAAGGCTCTTTGCGCTGGCATCCGCCGCCTCGGTCAGCTCCTGCACGAACGTGAGGAAATTTCCGAACGAGCCCGAAGGAAGCCCTTCCACCCCGTAAATCTTCCTGGCGTAGGCCACCACCTCGTCAAGGAGTATGAGGCAAGATCCGCACGCGTCGAACATTTCCCTTAAGGTTTTGCTGCCCGGCGACGTCCCCTTTTTGTCGGCTTCCCGCACGTAATCGTACAGGTTCGGCATCCTCGACGATGCCGCAAGCTGGCTTGCGATCTCGCCCCAGACCGTGTTGATTTTCTTGACGCCTGGAATGTTCTTGACCTGCCGCCCTGAGGCCGGATCCAAGGCTGTCCCGACCACCACGGCGATACTCGCCTTGGGAATTTCAGAAAGGCCGGCCTCTCCAAGCAGTTCGCTGATTCCCTGCATCTTGTCCGGGGAAGCCTTCCCGTTCATGAGGTGGTACAGGGCGAGCATGCTGTGGGTCTTGCCGCCGCCGAACGGGGTCTGAAGCTTGATGACAGGCTCTCCTCCCTTGCCGCTCAGGCGTTTAAGGGACTGGACCAGAAGCCCAGAGAGGCCGTTTGTCAGGTAAGTCCTGGTGAAAAACTCGGCGGGATCACTGTATTCGTCGGGACCTGAACCGTTTGCCACCTGGTCGAGCTTGGCGGCGAAGTCGGCGTTCTGGTAAGTGCCCTCGTACACCTCGCGCCGGGGTTTGACCACGTTACGCCATGGCTTCATGTTGCCTCCCTGGGCGGGCGTAACTACAGTAACCGCCGGCACGTTGAGGCCGGGATCGGCGCTCTGAGCCAATACAGTCTCCTGAGGCGAATCAGAAAGCCGTGCCCTGATACGGAAAATCTCGTTCTTGAATTCCTCAAGGCTCGGCTGAATGCTCGAATCCAACTGCTCCGCAAGGAGGCTCATGGTGTCAACGGCCCTGAAAACATCGTCAACAGGAAGCGCTTCTGACGTGAGGTGAGCGGTCTTGTTTCTGGCTGAGATGAGCTCCCTGACCCATGTAAGGTGATCGAACGAGAGCTTGTCCTTGAACACGTCCCTCCAATTCCGTTCAATGAGGTGAAGACACCTCTGAATATCAAGCTGTCCCAGCAGTTCGTCATCCGTCCCGTTATCCTTAAGACGAATCTTCTGGTTGTCGCCAAGCTTAGCCAGAACCCCTTCAGTCCACCACCTGGAACGGTATACCCTGTGAAGCTCAAGGCTGATGTATCGCTTCAAAACAGGCAGAAGCAGGACAAAACCCTTATGGACGTATTGTTGGTAGTCATCTGGCATATCCGTATTATCCTTACCTGAATAATGGCCCTACATGTTCTGGCGGTGGACCGCTCAATTCGCTGGCTTTAGCCTGTATCTGCCTCCAGGATGCTATTACGTCATTGTAAGCCACGGCCTCCTCGCTCCATCTGTTCCTGTCGGCTATCGCGTAAATCCGATAAATCAGGTTCCGCGCCTGCTCGGCTTCGCCTGGAGTTATTCCGTTGTAAATTTTAGCGCAACCGGTTATCCCATCAACCTGCATTGCCTTGACCATCAGTTGCATGACTTGCCAAACGCAACCTCTATCATGAAGCCTCGAGCTGTCCATTTCCCTCCTCTCAAGGAGCCTCACCTTGCCATGGACCTTACTCAGTACCTTTAAATCGGCAATTGTATCTATTGAGGTGTTCGGCCCGCGGGCAATGACCTCCGCGTCACCGTAAGGAATAAAGTTATACGCATATTGTGCGTATAGTCTCAGGCAAAATAAGCTTTCTGCATCAAGGTCAAGTTCTGTTTCCGAAAGATAACGCTCCAGGGCCCTGTTGATTTCAACCAGTGCCTTGTTCACAGTCATGGCTGATCCGTCCGATCCGACTATTCTGGAATACCTCGAATACACTGCCATGCCTGGACCTATCGCCGCCTGCCCCAGGTCAACAGGCAAAATATTCGCTTTCTGAAGATACTTAACTGACGTTTTCAATTCGTTGTCAAGCGTTTTTAGGAAATCGTGCGTGGTCAATACAGGCGCGTTGTGCGGCCTTTTCCTGCAAACCAAAACAACTGAAGTGGAAAGCGCGTTCGATTTTTGGCTCCGCGGCCTGTTTGATAGTTCAGTCCTCATGGGCCAGGTCCCGGATATGGAAAAGCCCGCCTTTATCAGAGCCGCAAGCATGGTCTCCCAACCGGTTGACCCAATCTCTATTTCAACCCCGTTTTCCGTTACAATTTTTTTCATTATATTTTGTTTAAATGCATAATATATTGTTATAGGAATATTTTGACTACTTATATTATTAATATTTAAAAATACTTTTAATAATGATTTTTCAAAAAAATTTATATTTTTATTGTTATTTCTATCATTTTGTTCTTTTTTCATTACTATTTCTTCTTTTTTTGGCGTTAATATTGTTTTAAAAAATCTTTTATATATATTTCTTAATATATATTTTTCCCAAATATAAAAATAATCTGAAATATCTGAATATATTATATTATCGTAATAAGGCGGATCTGTTGAAATCATTAGATCTCTATCTGCAAACTCCTCTTTTGCATCTTTTAACATAACAGTTGCTTTTGAATTTCTTGGCAACTTCTTTAATGCCGCAACAATATAGTGAATTGCATTCGAAATACTTCCTGATTTTCCAGAAAATGGATTAGCTTCAGCAAAATCAAAGATAATTGGTATAGCTGGCCTTGGAAATACATTTCTCAATTTTTCGCCTGATGCATGCCATGTACAAAATGATGAATTATAATCAGTAATTTTATCTAATAAAATAGTAAGATAGATTTGAAT
>JAITRL010000177.1 GCA_031288415.1 Deltaproteobacteria bacterium
AGGAGCCACGCGATCGCCCTGGGGAGACCGGAAACGCCGCGGATAAGCCTGCATAAGGAGGCCCCGGTCCAGGCCAGGAGCAGGAACGCGAAGCCGGGCGCCGCCAGGTAGGCGGGCACACCCCTGGCCGCGGAGTACATGGCGAACAGGATGTAAGTCCCGAAGGCATCGACTATCCAAGGGTACTGGTAGGATATCCCGAAGGTGTAGCTATCCGAATAACCGAGCCAGTAGCCCGCCTGGAAGATCCATGAATAGTAGTCGATGCTGTCGGCAAGCCAGGGTTCAAGGGTGCCCGTGGGCCAGAGTCGGCAGTACCAGAGCCCCAGCGCCAGGGCGATAAGGCCTGTGTAAGCTGCCCACCCGTAAGGCGCGGCAAGGGCCCTCGCCGCGGCGGCCCCCAGGGGCCCCTCCCGAGAGCGCCTGATAGCCCTGTACCTTCCCCAAAGCGTCCAGAGGGCGCCCAAGACCCCCAGGAACACGAACGCCGCCAAGGCGGGCTCGAAAAAGCGCCTGAAGGCCGAAAGCCACCGGCAAATGACGAAAGCCCCCGCCGCCCCGGCCATGACCGGGATCATGCCGTCGGGCGCGGCGGCGTCCTCGGACTTCAGGGCCCGCAGGAGAAGGCGGCCCCAGAAGTCCAGGGACAGGGTGAACGCCAGGCAGAACCCGGCGAAGGCCCCGGCCGAGGCCAGGGAAGCGAGAAAAGGGCCTGTCTCCAGCATGCTTCAGGCCTCCTCCTTCCGGAACGGAGCATTGTCCGCGACGCTGGTCCAGGAAATTTCCCGCAGGGAGCTTCCGATCGGGGCCAGGGCCCCTCCCGGACGTGGCCAAGGGCCTTCAGGCAGCTTAGAAACCGCAGGAAGCCGCCTCGATGATGATGGCCGGGGCCAGCTCCCTGCATTTCACGGGCTGCGTGAACTGCTGCTCCTCCCGCAGGGCTCGGGCCTTGCCGCAGCCGGCCGCCGCCCCTACGGAGACGATGTCCCGGCGCTGATAAAGGTTGCCGTCCTGGAAGCCCCAGGCTATCATCGCCTCGGGCTCGATCCCAAGCTTTTCCGCAGCCATGGAAGCGAGCGCGGGGAGGCCCTCCGGCACCGAAAAGGGCAAGAGCTCCGGCTTGAATTCTGTCCGAAGCCCGGCCCCCTGGCGCCGCAGCCTTCCCTGAAAGCCCGGCCGACCTCGTCAAGGCAGCTCTTAAGCTCCTGTCGGTCGCGGGTCCTGTCATCGCCCCTGATCTCCAGGCGATCGCAGACGATGCCGGTCGCCATGCAGGCGGAAATCATCCCGAAAGGTGATCCGCACTCAAGGCGCGCGCCGCGGGACCGATCCAGCCCTGATTGCCCGCACGGTCCCGGGCGGAGAAATGACTGCCGGGAGCAAACGGCCGCCCTGCCAGGGCGCTATGACTTTCCCCGCGCCTCCGCAGGACTTCGCGCCGGCATCTTCCTCACGGGACTCAAGCCCCAGATCGCCCGGCCCGGCCTTGAGCGAATCCGCCGGCTCCCTATCCCTGTACAGGCGCGACGGAGTCCGGACCAGCCGCAGTAACTCCCCGGCAATGCGCGGTGGGATTCCAATTCACGGCTCCTTTCCTCAGGCCTGCGCCGAGAGGGCGGCGGCCCGTCATGTCCACGGTCAGTCCCGGCCATTATAGTTTCCGGCGCGCCATCGCGGCAAGCGTGGCCTGCCGGAGCGCCGGAGCCGGGCCCTCTCAAAAGGCCGGCTTCGATCCGCCTTCGGAGGGCTCGCCCCCTTCGCCCGGCCCCGCTCCGGCCGCGGCCGGCCCCGGCTCGGCTTCGGCCCCGGAAGCCGTTCCCTGCGCCTCGCTGAGTTCGACCTTGTCGAACCTGTACCTGCAGGGGGTCGGGTCATAATAGGCCCAGGCCTGCCCTTCTTCCATGGGGACAGC
Organism: Deltaproteobacteria bacterium; assembly: GCA_031288415.1. Taxonomy (GTDB): domain Bacteria; phylum Desulfobacterota; class Desulfarculia; order Adiutricales; family Adiutricaceae; genus JAIRZX01. Next base: position 1,913 of record JAITRL010000177.1, read on the forward strand.
CCGCAGGGAGGGAAACTCTGCGATCAGGCTGAAGTAGCCGGACTTCTGCAATTCCTCGGGGACCCTGATGCGCGCCTCAACCCCTCGGAAAGGGACCGAGTCCTCAGGGGTGGCGAGCCCCTCCCGGACCGTGGCCGTGCCGCAGGAGGGCTCGAGGCCCGCCAGGCTTTTCGGGAAGGTTATCCTGGCCTCCAGGTCGCGCCCGCGGAGCGCCTGAGGCACGAGAACCCTGAGCCGCACGATCCTGCGGCCCGCGCTGCGGTTGTACGGCTCAAGCCCGTCCATGGACACGGCGCCCATGCGCCTGATGTCCTCAGGAAAGTAGCGGTACACGGTGAAAAGAGGGGAGGGGAGCTCCAGGCTCCCCATGTAGAGGCCCGGGTACAGCCTGTCGCTGTAAAGTACCGCCCCCTCCTGGATCTGGTTGAGGTACAGCGGCATGGAGGGGAGCAGGTAGACCCCGTTGACGAAGGCCATCCGCTTGATCTGGCTGTATTGGGCGATTACCGCGGCTGAGAAGCTGCGCTCCCTCGCCGCGAAGTCAACGATGATCAGGTCCGCCCTGCGGTCCATGTCCAGGACCTCCCGCATGACCGTTATCATGGGCACGAGTGATCTGACGTCGTTGAAGGACGCCCGTGGCCCCCGGGGGTTGTAGTACATGAGGTTCGGGAGGGCGATGAGAGCCGCGGCGAGGGAGAGGCCCGCCGCGAACGTCTTTCCGTTCCCTCCGGCGGCCCCGTAAACCGCCAGGACCAGAAGGGCCGCCGGCACGCAGGAGAGCGGAAGGGCGGACATGGTGACGAACTTCCAGATCTGGTAGACGTCCCCTTTCCAGGCGAAGGCGATCAGGTAGGCGGCAAGGCAAGCCGCAAACAGCGCCGCGGCCGCCTTCAGGCCGGCCCTGTCAGCCCCGGGGAAGGCCGCCGCGCGCCTCCTCAGGGCGATCGCGCACAGGACGGCGTACGCCCCGAAAAACGCAACCCAGTCCAGGGGGGTGACCGTGGCCTTCACGCCGAAAGGGGTTTCCTCTATCAGCGGAAAGCCCGCGAAAAGCCCCGGGTCCAGGAACCCAAGACCGTAGCCCGTGGTCTGAAGGGCCGCCGAGACTGTCCTTACGGCCACCTGCCACGCCGCCTGCGGGCAGACGGCCGCCGCAAGAAAGGTGGCGGCCAGGACCGGGGCCGCGGCTTTCCTGAAGGCTCCCGCGGCGCGTGCCGCGAAGGTCGGGCGCGCGATCGGTGGCGCGGCGCCCGGGGCTGCCCCGGCTCCTTCCGCGAAGAGGGCGCGCAGGAACAGGGCCGCCCCGGCCAGAGCCGCGAACATGAGGTAGCACGCCTGGTAGCTCATTAAAATATAGAGCAGCGGGAAGAAAAGGCGCAGAAAACGGACCTTCCCCGGCGCGGGGCCACCTCTGCCGGATAGCGCCTCCGCCATGAGGGCCGCAAAACCTGCCCCCGCCACCAGCTGGCCGTAGACCCCGAGGTAAACGAGGGCCCTGGACAGCGCTCCTCCCGCCAAGGCCAGGGCCATGAGCCACGCGATCGCCCTGGGGAGACCGGCAATGCCGCGGATAAGCCTGTATAAGGAAGCCCCGGTCCAGGCCAGGAGCAGGAACGCGAAGCCGGGCGCCGCCAGGTAGGCTGGGACGCCCCTGGCCGCAGAGTACATGGCGAACAGGATGTAAGTCCCAAAGGAGTCGGTACTCCAGGGGTGTATGTACTCTATCCCGAAGGTGTAGGCCTCCGAATAGCCCATCCAGTAGCCCGCCTGGAAGATCCAGAAATAGTTGTCAATCCCCAGGGTAAGGCAAGGCTCAAGGGTGCCCGTGGGCCAGAGCCGGCAGTACCAGGTGCCCAGCGCCAGGGCGATAAGGCCTGCGGAAGCGGCCCACTCGTAAGGCGCGGCGAGGGCCCGCCCGGCTGCGGCCCCCAGGGTTCCCCCCCGAGAGAGCCTGATAGCCCTGTACCTTCCCCAAAGCATCCAGAGGGCGCCCAGGGCCCCCAGGAACACGACCGCCGCCAAGGCGGGCTCGAAGTAGCGCCTGAAGAACGAAAGCCACCGGAAGAGAACGAAGGCCCCCGCCGCCCCGGCCATGACCGGGATCATGCCGTCGGGCGCGGCCGCGTCCTCGGACTTCAGGGAACGCAGGAGGAGGCGGCCCCAGAAGTCCAGGGACAGGGTGAACGCCATGCAGAACCCGGCGAAGGCCCCGGCCGAGGCCAGGGAAGCGAGAAAAGGGCCTGTCTCCGACATGGTTTAGCCCTCCTCGTTCCTGTAGGCTTTTCCTGATCCGGCGCCGGCCTCGGCCGCTGCGGCTTCGGCCCCGGCTCCGGAAGCCCCCCCCTGAGCCTCGCTGAGCTCAACCTTGTCGAACTTGTACCTGCAGGGGGTCGGGTCATCATAGGCCCAGGCCAGCCCGCCTTCCAGGGGGACCGCCCGCAAGGAGGGAAACTCCACGACCAGGTTGAAGTAACCTGACCTCTGCCATTCCTCGGGGACACTGATGCGCGCCTCAGCCTCCCGGAAGGGGACCGAGTCCTCAGGGGAGGCTAGCCCCTCCCGGACCGTGGCCGTGCCGCAGGAGGGAGCGAGGCCCGCCTGGCTTTTCTGGAAGGTTATCCTGGCCTCCAGGTCGCGCCCGCGGAGCGCCTGAGGCACGAGAACCCTGAGCCGCACGATCCTGCTGGCCGCGCGGCGGTTGTACGGCTCCAGCTTGTACATGGACACGGCGCCCATGTTCCTGATGTCCTCAGGAAAGTAGCGGTACACGGTGAAACGAGGGGAGTGGCTCTCCATGCTCCCCATGTAGAGGCCCGGGTACAGCCTGTCGCTGTAGAGTACCGACCCCTCCTTGAGCCGCTTGAGGTACAGCGGCATGGAAGGGAGCAAGTAGGCGCCGTTTATTAAGGCTATCCGCTTGACCTGGCCGTACTGGGCGATTGCCGCGGCCGCGAAGTTGCGCTCCGGCTCCGCGAAGTCGATGATGATCAGGTCCGCCCCGCGGTCCATGTCCAGGACCTCCTGCATGACCGCGATAATGGGCACGAGTGATCTGACGTCCTTGAAAGAGGCCCGGGGCCCCCGTGGGTTGGCGTACATGAAGTGCGGGAGGGCGACTAGAGCCGCGGCGAGGGCAAGCCCGGCCGAAAACTGTTTTACCTTGCCTCCCGCGGCCCCGTAAATCGCCAGGATCAGCAGAGCGGCCGGCACGCAGGAGAGCGGGAGGGCGGTCATGGTGACGAACTTCCAGATCTGATAGACGTCCCCTTTCCAGGCGAAGGCGGTCAGGTAGGCGACAAGGCAAGCCGTGAACAGCGCCGCGGCCGCCTTCAGGCCTGCCCTGTCAGCCCCGAGGAAGCCCGCCGCGCGCCTCCTCAGGGCGATCAGGCACAAGACTGCGAACGCGCCGAAAAACGCCGCCCAATCCAGGGGGGTGACCTTGCCCCGCAGGCCGAAAGCGGTTTCCTCTATCAGCGGAAAGCCAGCGAAAAGCCCCGGGTCCAGCAGGCCCAGGCCGTAGCCCGTGGCCTGATTGGCCGCCGAGAAGGTCCTTTCGGCCACCTGGAGCGCCACCAGAGGGCAGGCGGCCGCCGCAAGAAAGGTGGAGGCCAGGACCGGGGCCGCAGCTTTCCTGAAGGCGCCCGCGGCGCGGGCCGCGAAGGCCGGTCGCGAGATCGGGATCGCGGCGCCCGGGGCTGCCCCGGCTCTTTCCGCGAAGAGGGCACGCAGGAACAGGGCCGCCCCGGCCACCGCCGCGAACATGAGGTAGCACGCCTGGTAGCTCATGAAAATATAGAGCAGCGGGAAGAAAAGCCGCAGAAAACTGGCTTTCACCGATGCGGAGCCGCCTCTTCCGGAAAGCGCCTCCGCCATGAGGGCCGCAAAACCGGCCCCCGCCGCCAGCTGGCCGTAGACCCCATAGTAAACGAGGGCCCTGGACAGCGCGCCTCCCGCCAGGGCCAGGGCCAGGAGCCACGCGATCGCCCAGGGGAGACCGGCAATGCCGCGGATAAGCCTGCATACGGAGGCCCCGGTCCAGGCCAGGATCAGGAACGCGAAGCCGGGCGCCGCCAGGTAGGCGGGGACGCCCCTGGCCGAAGAGTACATGGCGAACAGGATGTAAGTCCCGAAGGAGTCGACGCTCCAAGGGTACATGTAGGCTATCCCGAAGGCGTAGCCCTCCGAGTGGCCCATCCAGTAGCCCGCCTGGAAGATCCAGAAATAGTAGTCGATTGGATCGGCAAGCCAAGGCTCAAGGGTGCCCGTGGGCCAGAGCCGGCAGTACCAGAGGCCCAGCGCCAGGGCGATAAGGCCTGCGGAAGCGGCCCACTCGTAGGGCGCGGCGAGGGCCCGCGCGGCGGCGGCCCCCAGCGGCCCCTCCCGAGAGCGCCTGAGAGCCCGGTACCTTGCCCAAAGCGACCAGAGGGCGCCCAGGACCCCCAGGAACACGAACGCCGCCAAGGCGGGCTCGAAAAAGCGCCTGAAGGGCGAAAGCCACCAGCATAGGACGAAGGCCCCCGCCGCCCCGGCCATGACCGGGATCATGCCGCCGGGCGCGGCCGCGTCCTCTGACTTCAGGGCCCGCAGGAGAAGGCGGCCCCAGAAGTCCAAAGACAGGGTGAACGCCAGGCAGAACCCGGCGAAGGCCCCGGCCGAGCCCAGGGAAGTGAGAAAAGAGGCTGTCTCCGGCATGCTTCAGGCCTCCTCGTTCCTGAAGGCTCTTCCTGATCCGCCGCCTGCCGCGCCTTGGCCTCCGAAAACTCAGGGGCCGCCCTCCGCCAGGCCGGTGGGGCCGCCGCCGGCACCCGGCGCTCTTGCGGGCAAGCCATCGGCCTGTTCTCCCCCCCCGTAGGGTCATCGCAATCCTTGAGCCGTCCCCCGCGCCTCTGCTCAGCCAGTGAAGGGCAGGCGGCGCCTTGCCTCAAACGCCCTGAAGGAGAGCGGCTCTGAGGGAAGGATCGGCGGCCCCGCCTGTGCGGCACCTTCGCGGCTACGCCGAAGCCTCGCCCCGTAGGGCGCGGCTTCGGCCCGGCATGCCGGCGGTTTCGCCCGGCAGGCCTCCCGCGCGCGGAGAGCCTTTCTCCGCACGATACCGGGAGCGGCCGCCGACCGCAGGGCTGCAGTCGGCGCCGAGAACCTTCGGAAGCAACGGGCCGGAGGCCCGCGGCGCTTCCGGGAAATCACTTGAGGGTTGCCGGGGCGCGCAGGGAGCCGCCAGCAGGTTCTTAAGCTCCCTCCTGGCCTGGAGGTCCAGCGACCGCATGTCCCGCCGACTTTTCCGGACGCCGCCAAGACCCTGCCAGCCCCGGAAAGGAGGATTACCCTCGGCCCGGGACCAGGAAGCTGCCCGCAGGTCGTTACGGGATGGACGGCGAGCCATTCGTCGCATTTCTTGCTTATGTGAAAATTGTCCATGATCACCTGAATATCCTGACCCTCAGGGCACTCAAGAACTGTTTCGTCCATGAACTCGAGGAATTCCGTCTTTCTCCTCCTCCCGGTGAAAAGCGTAAGCACGGTTCCGCTTTTCACATCCATAGCCGCGAACAAGTTAGCGGCGCCATGACGAGCGTATGTGCTGCCATACCCTTGAATTGTCTTTCCGCCGGCCGTCGGCACATGTCCTGCGGTACGCCCCATAGCCTGGGTGCCCGGCTCCTCGTCCAGGCCCAGGACAACGGCGTCTTCGGGCGATCCGAATATAATACAACTACATCGGCAGAGCCTTTCCGGCAAAATCCAAATTTTCGCTTGCCCGACGACTCCGCTTGTTCCGGAGGCATATTCAATTGGGCCTCAATCGCGGCTTGCCTTGTCGTCAGATCATGTTCAAAGCATTGGACAAAGCCTTTCCGTCCCATGACTTCCGGCCCTTGGGCAGGGGCTATTGCGGCTTGAATAAGGATAGAGTTCCTCGTTTCAACGGGGTAATGCTTCGGAGGCTCGCCGGAGCGCGGGCGGTCCCTGAGACCTTCAAGCATTTCCGCAAGGAACCTCCGCCGCCGCTTTCCATCGGCGGTTACTGTAATCCCCGGCTTGCGGGCTATGGCGAAGCCGGGTTTCCCGGCTGCCTCAGACAGGATAATCCGGGCTCTCCGGACCGTTCCGGCTTCTTGGGTTCAACTGTTCGCCCAACTACTGAAAACGGCGGCCTCTTCCTCGCTGCATTCGGGTTTTTCGGCAGTACGTAGCAAAGTTGACCTCCATATGCCATAGAGTATATAATATTCTGCGGATTATTGCAATTTTGCGCTAGATACCGCCGGAAGCCGCCTCGAGGATGATGGCAGCGACCAGCTCCCCGCATTTCACCAGCTGCGAGATCGACTGCTCCTCCTGCGGGGTGTGGACCTTGTCGTAGCCGGTCGCCACTCCCACGGAGACGATTCCCCTGGCGTTGAAATGGTTGCCGTCCTGGCCGCCCCCGGCGATCGTCACCTCGGGCCCGATCCCGAGCTTTTCCATGGCCCTGGCCGCGAGGGCAAGCACGGGGTGGCCCTCCGGCACCGAAAAGGACGGGTACTCCAGCTTGAAATCTATCACGAGCCCGGCCCCCCTGGCGGCGCAACCTTCCGTGAAAGCCCTGTCGACTTCATCGAGGTAGGCCTTAAGCTCCTGATAGTCGTGACTCCTGGCCTCGCCCCTGATCTCCAGGTAATCACAGACGATGTTGGTCGCCTTGCCGCCGAAGATGATCCCGAAATTGGAGGTCGCGGTCGGGGAAAGCCTGCCCTCCCTTATGCCCGCCAGTATCTCGGCCCCCACCTTGATGGCGTTCAGGCCCTTCTCCGGCTCCATGCCCGCATGGCTGGCCCTGCCGCGGATGCCCGCCATGAACGTGAACTGGGTAGGCGCCCCGCGCACGAGGGTGCCCAGGCGCCCTCCGCTGTCCAGCACGTAAGCGGTCTTCGACCTGAGGGAAGAGACGTCAAGGTTGGCGGCGCCCAGGAGCCCCACCTCCTCGGCTACGGAAAAGACGCACTCGACGTCCCCGTGGGGGGCCCCTGACTTCTGAACGCGCCTGATGCCGTCCAGGATCGCGACGATGCCGGAGACGTCGTCCGCGCCGAGGATAGTGCAGCCGTTGCTGGTGATCCTGTCCTCATGGTCGCGCACCACGGGAACGATCAAGCCAGGGTTGTCCACCCGGTCCATGTGGGCGGAGAACATGACTGGCGGGAGCGAAGGGTCGCCAGGCCAGCGCGCTATGACGTTCCCCGTGTCGCCGCCGATTTTCGTCCCTGCGTTGTCCTCGCGGAACTCTAGCCCCAAATCGTTCAGCTTGGCCTTAAGCAAGTCCGCCAGCTCCCTCTCCCTGAACGAGTGCGACGGAGTCCGGACCAGTTCCAGGAACTCCTCGATAATGCGCGGGTATTCCAATTCACTGCTCCTTTCCTGCGGCCGCCCCAAAAGGGCCGATATGCGGTCATGTCCGCCGGCCGGCCGGCCCCCGGCCATTATAGTTTCCGCCGCCCCTTCGCGGCAAACGGGGCCTTGCGGAGGCGGCCCCGCTCAAAAAGCCGTCTTCGCTCCGCCTTCGGAAGGCTCTCCCCCTTCGCCTGGTCCAGCGCCGGCCGCAACCGAGACCGGCTCGTCTACCGCAGGTGCGGTTTCGGACCCGGCTCCTGAAGGCGCTCCCTGATCTTCGCTGAGTTCAACCTTGTCGAACATGTACCAGCAAGGGTTCGGGTCATCCGAGGCCCAGGCCAGCCCCCCTTCCAGGGGGACCGTCCGCAGGGAGGGAAACTGCGCTACCAGGTTGAAGGAACCGGACTTCTGCCATTCCTCTGGGATCCTGATGCGCGCCTCCTCCCCCCGGAAGGGGACCGAGTCCTCAGGGGAGGCGAGCCCCTCCCGGACCGTGGCAGTGCCGCAGTAGGGATTGAGGCCCGCCTGGCCTTTCTGGAAGGTTATCCTGGCCTCCAGGTCGCGCCCGCGGAGCGACTGAGGAACGAAAACCCTGAGCCGCACGATCCTGCGGGCCGCCCGGCGGTTGTACGGCTCAAGCCCGAACATGGCAACGGCGCCCGAACTCCTGACGTCATCCGGAAAATAGCGGTACACGGTGAAGCTGGCGGCGGGGAGCTCCAGGCTCCCCATGTAGAGGCCCGGGTACAGCCTGTCGCTGTAAAGTACCGTACCCTCCTTAAGGTATTTCGGGTACAGCATCATAGTGGGGAGGAAGTAGACTCCGTTGACGAAGGCCATCTGCTTGATCTGAGCGTACTGGGCGACTGCCGCGGCCGCGATGTTGCGCTCTTCCCTCGCGAAATCGACGATGAACAGGTCCGCCCCGCGGTCCATGTCCAGGAGTTCCCGCATGACCGAGATAATGGGCACAAGGGATCTGGCATTGTTGAAGGAGGCCCGCGGGCCTCGGGGGTTGAGGTACATAAGATGCGGAACGGCAACGATAGCCGCGGCGAGGGCCAGGGCCGCCGGGAAAAGCTTTCCTTTCCCTCCCGCGGCCCCGTATACCGCCAGGATCAGAAGCGCCGCCGGCACGCAGGAGAGCGGGAGGGCGGTCATTGTGACGAACTTCCAGATCTGGTAGACGTCCCCTTTCCAGGCGAAGGAGGCCAGGTAGACGGCAATGAAAACCGCAAAAAGCGCAACGGCCGCCCTCAGGCCGGCCCTGTCCGCTCCCGGAAAGCCTGCCGCTCGCCGTCTCAAGGCGATCGCGGACAGGACGGCGAACGAGCAGCAAAACAACGCCCAGTCCAGCGGGGTGACCTTGCCCCGCAAGCCGAGCGGGGTTTCCGTTATCAGCGGAAACCCCGCGAAAAGCCCCGGGTCCAGGAACCCCAGCCCGTAGCCTGCGGTCTGATGGGCCGCCGAGACGGTCCTTTCCGCTACCTGGCGCGCCGCCTGCGGGCAGACGGCCGCCGCAAGAAAGGTGGCGGCCAGGACAGGAACTGCTGCTTTCCTGAAG
>JAITRL010000244.1 GCA_031288415.1 Deltaproteobacteria bacterium
TTCCGGGCCTTCCGGGCCTTCCGGGCCTTCCGGGCCTTCCGGGCCTTCCGGGCCTTCCGGGCCTTCCGGGCCTTCCGGGCCTTCCGGGCTTCCCGGGCCTTCCGGGCTTCCCGGGCTTCCCGGGCTTTCCAGGCTTCTCGGGCCTTCCGGTCTTCCCGGGCCTTCCGGGAGCTTCCGGGGCCTTCCCGTCCAACCGTAAATCCAGGTCTCTTCATGCCAGACGCGGCCTCGCAAGCCCCCTTCCGGCCTTCCGGGACACTTCAGCGCTTCTTTGGCACTTCCGAAACTGTCGCGGCGAGCATGCCGGCCTTAGGCCCTGCCGCGCCGAATCCTGCCCTGAGTCCGGAGCTCCGCCGGCCTGCGGAAGGAGCGGTCCCTGCCAGGCCGATGGGCCTGGCCTCCCCGCCTCTACTTTGAAAACGCCCAGCCCCTCACGGGGCCTCCCAGCAGGCCGGGAAGCCCTCGGACGGGGCGCCTGGCGGGGCGCGTCCAATCCTTGCCAGGGGGAGTGAAAGGCCCTACAATCCTGTCATTCGGGTCGGCCCCCTCCGCCCCGCCAGTAGCCTTTCAGGCGCCATAGCCGCCCCGATCGCTCCCTGGCACGCGGCTCAGCCGCCTTCCTCCCGCCCCGCCGCCTTCCCCGGAAGCCTTGCCGCAGCCTCGCGCCGCAAGGCAGGCGCGCCCCGCGCGCGACAGGAGAGACGACTTGACCAATTCCTCCTCCCTCCTCCAGAACGACAACTCCCTGGACATCGAAACCCTGGGGCCGGCCAAGATAGACAGCCCCCTCCTGGGCAAGATCGGCGCCGACAAGGAAAACATAGCCTGGGAGGCGTTCACCAGCGACAGCCAGAGGATCCTCCAGGATGCCTCCCTGGCCTCAGTGGAGCGCTACGGGCATGAGCAGCAGGTTCCGGCCAGCTTCGAGCAGGCGGGGGCGAGAAGGAAGATCTACTTCGACCCCTCCAAGGCGCGGGCCGCCATCCTCACCGCGGGCGGGCTCTGCCCCGGCCTCAACGACGTCATAAGGTCCCTGGTGATGACCCTGTACTACCGCTACAGGGTCCAAAACATCCAGGGCATCCGCTACGGCTACCAGGGGCTTATCCCCAACTACGGGCACGCCCTGATCGAGCTCAACCCCGCCACGGTCTCCGAGATCCACCAGTTCGGCGGCACGATCCTGGGCTCCAGCCGGGGCAACCAGCCTATTGACGAGGTGGTGGACTCCCTCGAGCGCCTCAACATGAACATCCTGTTCTGCATTGGCGGCGACGGAACGCTCAAAGGGGCCTTGGCCGTCTCCGAAGAGATCAGGAAACGCGGGCTCAAGATTTCCGTCATCGGCATCCCCAAGACCATCGACAACGACATCAGCCTCGTCTCCAGGTCCTTCGGCTTCGAGACCGCCGTGGCGGTGGCGACCGAGGTCATCAGGAGCGCACACACCGAGGCCCTCGGGGCCCCCTGGGGGGTGGGCCTCGTCAAGCTCATGGGGCGCGACTCGGGCTTCATCGCGGCCACGGCGGCCCTCGCCCGCGGGGACGCCAACTTCGTGCTCATCCCCGAGATAGATTTCGACGTGGACGGCCCCGGGGCCCTCCTGGACCGGCTGTACAAGAGGCTCGCCTCGCGGGGGCACGCGGTCATCGTGGTGGCCGAGGGGGCGGGGCAGAAGTTCTTCGCCCAGGAGCCGGCGGAAAAGGACGCCTCCGGCAACATCCTCCACAAGGACATCGGCGCCTTCCTGACCGACCGCGTCAGGAAGTACTTCCGGGAAAAGGCTCAGGACCTGAACCTCAAGTACATCGATCCCAGCTACATCATCCGGAGCGCCCCCGCCAACTCCACGGACCAGGTCTTCTGCAGCTTCCTGGGCCAGAAGGCCGCCCACGCCGCCATGGCAGGGAAGACCAACTGCCTCATAGGCCAGTGGAACGACCACTTCGTGCACGTGCCCATCGCCATGGCCATCAAGGAGCGCAAGAAGGTGGACCCCATGGGCGAGCTCTGGAACAGCGTGCTCGAGCGCACCGGCCAGCCGACACTCACGGCGGCCCGCAAGTTCTGACGGCCGCGCGGGCGCCTGCGGGCCCCGATCCCGAGGCTCCGCCTCGGGATCGGGGCCTGTTCATTTGAGGGGGCGGGGGCCCGGCTTGAGCCTCCGCCGCGCCCGGGCCATGCGTTGCCCGCGCTTTCGGCGCGCGGGCCGCGCCTGCGCGCCCGGCCCGCTAGCGGGCCATGCGAGTGGCTTGCGGGGGGCTTGCCTTCGGCGCCCGGGCGGAGCGCGGCCCGGGCCCGGACCTCCCGCCGGCCTGCGCGGCCCGGCCTGTCAGGCTTAAAATGAGAACTCCCTGCTCACCGAGCCGAAGACATCGGTTATGAGCGGGTCAAAATGCGTGCCGCGGCCCTCAAGGATTATGGACACGGCGGTGCCGTGGCTCAGGGCCTCCTTGTAAGGCCTCTTGGAAGTGAGCGCGTCGTAGACGTCGCAGACGGCCAGGACCCTCCCCTCCAGCGGGATTTCGCTGCCCTTGAGCCCGGCGGGGTATCCGGTGCCGTCCCATTTCTCGTGGTGTGACCCGGCGAATATCCGCGCGAACCTCAGGTAGCCGGCCTCGTGCGTGGCCTGCGCCATCCTGTCGATGATCTGCACGCCGTAGCTGGTGTGCAGCTTGATCTCCTCGAACTCCTCGGGGGTGAGCCTGCCCTTCTTGAGGAGTATGGCGTCGGGGATGGAGATCTTGCCCACGTCGTGGAGCTCGGAAGAGCGGCAAAGGAGCTCGAGATCCCAGCCGGCCACCAGCTCCGGGTACAGCCCGGCGCGCATGAGGGCTCCCGCCAGAACGCGCAGGAACTCCTTGGTGCGGTTGATGTGCCCGCCAGTGAAGTCGTCCCTGCACTCCACGAGGTCGGCCAGGGTGGAGAGGATGGCCCCCTGGAGCTCCATCACCCTGGAGGTCTTCTCCTCCACCATGCGCATGAGGTTGCTGTTGAACTGCTGAAGCTCCTTCTTCTGCCGCTCCAGCATGAGCCTCTGCTCTTCCATGGTGATGTGTATCTCCACCCGCTTGCGCAGAAGCTCCGGCTCGAAGGGCTTGCTGATGTAGTCGACCGCGCCCACGGACAGGCCGTTCACCTCGGCCTGCGGGTTGTTCATGGCGGTGAGGAAGATCACGGGGATCCCCGCGTACCTCCCGTCGGCCTTGAGCAGCCTGATGGCCTCGTAGCCGTCGGTCTCGGGCATGGAGATATCCAGGAGGATCAGATCCGGAGGCACGACCTCCAGGAGCGAGAACATCTTGGCCGCCGAGGGGGCGGTGTAGACGTCATAGGAGTCCGAGAGGGCCGACTTGGCGAACAGGAGGTTCGTCACGTCGTCGTCGACGATCATGACCTTCCGGCGGGGCTCCGTCCCAGCATCGTTTTCGGTGGAGGCGGCGCTCATGACGGCGCCGCCTTGCAGGGCGCGGGCGCCATGCAAGCCTTCCGTGGGGCGCCTCCCCCGCCGCGGTGTCTTCGGATTCCTGCTCGTCTCATCAGTTCACCCCTCAGGCGGCGGGGCGCGCCCTCTCGGGGCCCGTCCGCGGTCCGCTTGCCCCCGGCGGCCTGATCACCGCCTGGGACTCCCTGTGACATCCGGTCCTGTTCAGCGCCCCTCAAGGGCCATGAACCCAGCCGCCGCAAGCGAAGGCGGCGGCTTTCGCGCTGAAGCCCCGTGAAGGGCCCGGGCGGAAATCCGCGCCGCCGGCCAGCCGCCCCGCGCAACATGCGCCCGCGCCGTAAAATCCTGGAAAGCAAGCCCGCCCGGCGCGGCAAAGGTCCGGGGCCGTGTTCAGGCCTCCCGGCAGAAACAACAGGATGTTGAAGTAATATTAAACCCTGTTGTATATTATTGCTAGCATCACCTTAATTTACAGCAAAAAAAACTTTGCCCTCGTGCCTGAATTCAGGAAGGCCGCCCGAAACGGACTGATCGCTTAAGGGACAGACACAGTTTAGGCCAGGGGCACGTTCAACGCAAGGCAAAAACGCCCGCTGGGCCATGCGGCACGTCATGCCGAAGCAGGGCGATTGTCATGCGGCGGCAGGAACCTGTAACGCCGAAGCAGGGGACTGTCATGCGGCGCCAGGAACCTGTAACGCCGAAGCAGAGGCCTGTAATGCCGGAGCAGGGCAGACCTCACGAAGGCGCGGGGCGGACTGTTCGCATCGCGCAGGGCAAAATCCGCTCCTCGGGCGGCGCGGCGCGGCGTCGAGGGCGAGGGAGAGCCCTCCTGGCCGGCTCGGCGCAGGAGTTCCGGCCGCAACAAGGAGCCTCTGCAAGAGGACGGCATAAAGCCTGCAAGAGGCCTGAATCGATTTTGCAAGTTTTTTGAAAATTTTTTTAAACTCGAAAACAGCGGAAGATCGCGGGCCCTCCGGCGCAGGCCCGCGCCGTGCGGCCTGGCTGCCCGCGCGGCCCCCCGGCCGCGGCGGCGCGCCGCCGCAATCGAGGCGCTCCCTGCGGAAGGCATGCCCCATGCCCTTCCGCCGCTTACTGGATGTCCCGTTCCACGAGCAGCCCGGCCTCTTCGAAGTCCGCCATGAGCACGCGGTTAGAGATCAGCTCCACCGCCTCCCTCGTGCCGGAATCCTCGGCGTTGAGGCTTATGAGGTCCAGGAGCCGGTCGATGGCGCGGATGTCACGTTTGTCTATGGCTGTCTTGAGATCGAGGAGGAGGTTCCTGTCGGCCCTCAGGCGGGGCGCATCCGGGCCGGCCGCCGCAGGGGAGGAGCCGTCTCCCTGGCTGCCGCCGTCCGCTGAGCCGGAACGGGAGCCTCCAGCGGAGCCCGCGGGCTCTTCCTGAGCCGCGCCTTCCCCCTTCCGGCCGCCCGGCGGCGCGCCGGGCCTCTCCTCCCCGCCCCCATCCTCCCCCTTCCATGCGGGAGGCTTCGGCGCGGCCATGGCCTCCCGCTCGAGCGCTTCCTTCACTCTCGCGGACGCCTCCGCCATCCGTTCCAGGAAACTCGGGAGACGCGAGAGCACCACCTTAATATCGCCCGCCGCCGAGGCCTGCTCCAGGAAACCAGCCTCCCGGGACAGGCCCTTGGCGCCCACGTTGGCTGCGGCGCTCTTAATGGCGTGGACTTGGATGCGGAACGCGTCCAGGGTCTCGGCTCCCACCAGCGAGAGGGCGGGGCTCCTCTCCTCGAGATCGCGTCGGAACACGGCCAGGGCCTTGAGGTAGCTCGTCCTCTTGCCGCCTATCCGCATGAGGCCCTCCGCGGTGTCCAGGCCCTCGACGCTGACGGCCTCTTCCCCGCCCCATTCCGCGTGGGGAGCCGGCTTGCGCCGCTCCTGCGGCACGAAGCGCTCGATGACATTCTCCAGGTCGCGCACGGAGACCGGCTTGCCCAAGAAGGCGTCGAAACCTTCCGAGAGGAACATCTCGCGCATGCCTTCCATGACCGCGGCGGTGAGGACTATCATGGGCACGGACTTCCACTCCTCCCCCAGGTCCCTGATGTGCCGCATGGTGTCGACCCCGTCCATTTCCGGCATCATGTGGTCGATGAACAGGATGTCGAAGGGCCTTGCGGCGCACAGGTCGACGGCCTTGGAGGGGGAGCGCGTGACGGTGACATCCATGCAGTAGGGTTCCAAAAGGCCCTTGGTCACCACGAGGTTGGTCTCGATGTCGTCCACCACCAGAACCCGGAAGTCCGGGGCCGTGAAAGGCGCGGCCCGCGCCGCTTCCAGGCGCTCGCGGAGCCTGGAAGCCACCTCGAGATCCCCCATGGGCGAGGGGTCGGCCACCTTCTGGGCCACTTCCGCCGTGAATACCGAGCCCTTGCCGTACTCGCTCTCGACCGAGATGTCGCCCCCCATCATGCGGCACAGGGACCGAGAGATGGCGAGCCCCAGGCCGGTGCCCTCGATGTGCCTGACCCCCCCCTGGTCGAGCCTCACGAACTCCCCGAACAGCGAGCCCAGATCCTCGCGGCGGATGCCGATGCCCGTGTCGGCCACGGTGAACTTGAGCCGCGCGCGGCCTTGATGCTCCTCTGAGAAGGCCACCCCCAGGGTGATGGATCCCTTGGGCGTGTACTTGACGGCGTTGGAGAGGAGGTTGGTCAGGACCTGCCTCACCCTCAGCTCGTCCCCTATGAGACGCGACGGCACGTCCGGGTCTGCCTCCACCCGGAGGGCCGCGGCGCTTCCCTCCATGCGTACCCTCGCGTAGACGAGGGCGTCGGAAAGCATGCCGGCGGTCAGGTACGGGGCCTCCTTGAAGTCCGCGCCGCCTGCGGAGATCTTCGAGAAGTCCAGTATGTCGTTGATGATGGAGAGCAGGTCAGCCCCGGCCCTCCTGATGCCTTCGATGTGGTCGGCCGCCTCGGGGCTTCCCAGGCTGCGCTTGGCGAGCTCGCACATGCCCATCACGGCGTTCATGGGGGTGCGGATCTCGTGGCTCATGCGCGCCAGGAACGAGGACTTGGCGCGGGACTCCTCCTCGCTCCTCTTCTTGGCCTGGCTGAGGCGCACGAGGAACAGGCTCACGATGAGCGAGAACGCCACGCCGATGAGGGAGAGCGCCGGGAGCATCCGGAAGACTTCCGAGTAGTAGTAGCGCAGGGGGGCGACTATCCCTATGTGCCAGCCGTTCTCAAGCGTGCTGAAGAACACGATGTTCTCAGAACCGTCGAGGACCACGTTCCTCACCAGGACATCCCCTGTCCTGACGGGGCCGATGAGCCCCTGGCGGGCTGAGGCCGCGGCGCCCTCCCCGGCGGCCCTGCCGGGGACCGAGGCGATGCCGGCGCCCCCGGAGCCTTGCCCGGCCCCGGAGCCGGCGGGGTCTTGCCCTGCTCCTGAATCGGCGGGGCCTTGCCCGCCACCGGAGCCGGAGGGGCCATGCCCGCCACCGGAGCCGGCGGGGCCTTGCCCGGCCGCGGAGCCTTGCGGATTACCGGCGCTTCCGGAGCCCTGCGCTGTTACGGGCGCTGCAGGGCCGTCTGAGCCTCGCCCCGCATCGGAGGCCTCGGAGCCTTGCGTGGCCTTGCCGCCTCTTGTGCCGCCGCCGCCGTTCCGGGAGTGTCGGGTATTGCCGCCGTAGTTTGAAAACAGGAGATTGCCGCCGGAAGAGCTCCCGCCCCCCTCGCCGTAGGGAAGGCCGTACCCCGTGCCGGCTTTGCCCTGCCCTGTCACGCCCGCCATCTCCGCCGCGAGCTCCTCGAAGCCCTGTAAACTGGAGAACTTCTGGCCCACGTACTTCGGGTCTGGGCAGGTGAGGATCGAAAGGGAGTCGTCCAGGAGGAACCCCCAACCTCTGTCGGCCACGCGGTAGTTGCTCACGCGGTCGATAATGGGGTTGAGGAAATAGTCGATGGCCAGGACACCCAGGCTCTCTCCCTTGCTGTCGTAGACCACGGTCGAGACGGCCGCCACGGCGTCCCCGGTGCGAGGGTCTATGTAGGGCCGCGAGTGGAAAATGCCCTCCGCGAGGAGCGCCCCCCGCAGCCACGGCGCGGTGGTTGGGTAAAAGAACTCCCCGGGAAGCCAGTTTGACCCGTCCAGGTAATTCCCCTCTATGTAGCCGTAGACGGAGACGAAGACGCCCGCCATCTCGGGCTGCGCGGCGAAGACCTTGGAAAGCTGCCTGAGCAGGTCCTGAAGTTCCTGGGGACCCGCGCCGCGCCCCGCCTCGTAGGAGACGACCGCCGCCGCATGCGTAAGGGCCGACTCGTGGGCGTACAGGAGCGAGCGCATGCGGCTCCGGTGCACCTCCATCTCGGCCCTCGAGTAGAGGTCCACCTGCTTCTTCATGATATTGGAGGCGTAAAGGTACGCCACGAAGCTCAGCGTTAAGAAGGCCGCGCAGACCACCAGGATCTGGGGAAAGCTGGGCCTGACCGCCGTGACGGCCCTCCGAAGGAGGCTTGGCGCGCCTGCGGCGCCGGCTCCCCGGCGCCTCTGTTCCGATTTCTTAGCCGACAAACCGATCCCCTGCCTGTAAAGCCTTCAGCGCCGGGAACGGCCCGGCGCGGCAGCGAACGTGGCGGCGCGCCCGCCTGCGCGCCATCCTTCGCCTGGCCCAGAAGGCGCCTGCCTCCGGCGCCCGGCGGCGGCGGAAAGCGGCTGAGCCGCCGGAGGCTTGCGGCGCGGGCGAGACGGCGGACTGACAACCAACCGCTTCATGATGGGCGGCGGACCATTTCCTCATTGCCCCTGCGCGGCCGGCCCCCCCTCCCCCGGGCCGCTCAGCGCGCCGCTTGCCTTGAATCCCGCGCAAGCCGCCGAAAGCGCGGAAGCCGGCGCGAGCCTTTTAACCCTGATATTCCCTCAAGTTCCCTGAAAGCCTCCCCGCTTGCCAAAAAAGCCCTGGATCCATCGGCTCCCTTGATTGGCATGGGCCCTCGGACGTCCTTTTACGCCTTGAACGGAGCGCGTTCCGCAACGGTTCCCCACGTGCCGCGCGTTGCCCCGCTTCTCCCGGCACGCCTCGCGTGTCCTGAATGCCTGCCGGCAGCCTGTTGCGCCTCAAGTCGCCTGAATTCCCGGACTGTGCCCGTATGCCTTGCGCCGCCTCGATTGCCCGCCGGTTCCCCATGCGCCTCGCGCGGCCGAATTCCCCGGCCGCTCCCTGTACGCCCCGCGTTGCCCCGATTTCCGAAGGCCACCGGAGCCCTTTGTGTTGCCGTAATTGCCGAAGGCTCACGGTCATGCCTCAAGCCGCCTGAATACGCCGTCGACGCGCCTTATGTACCGCGCCGGGCTAGGGAAGGGACCCGCCTGAGCCGGAGGGCCCTGCCGCCGTCCCGGAGGCCCCGCTCAGGGCAGGATCCGCCCGGAACGGGGCCTCCCCTGACGAGGAGCCGCCGGACCCTTCGGGGCCGGGACCCGTCCGGATCTCCATGCCGGTGCCCTGGAGCAGGTACTTCAGGGGGATCTCGACCGAGGACAGGCTCAAAAAGCCTTTCCCGAAGACGTAGGTGTCCTGGTAGACGAGGAAGTAATTGCTTATGGGCTTGCCGGTCATGGGGTCCGTGAGAAAGCTCCCGTTCCAGGCGGCCCCTTCGGAGATGGCGGCAAAGGTGTCCAGGAGGGCCTTGATGTCATCCCGGCGGGCTTCGCCCAGAACCACCCGGCGGCCGAACTCGGCCGCGGCCATGGACTCGCAAAAGCCCACGGGGAAGATCCAGGTGCCCAGACGCCCTCCTGCCCCCGCTTCCACGACCTTGCGCTCAAGGTCGCGGATATAGTCCATCCAGCGGTAGCCGTATGCCGCCGGATCCATGCCGAAGGCCTGGGGGTAGCCCACGAAAGGCGAGGGGATGTCGGCCTGCACGAAATAGCCCCCAAGGTCGGCCGCGGCGCGGATGAGCGGGCCGGTATGGGAGTCGTTGGTGGAGAAGTAGGCGGCGTTCGGGCCGTACTTTTCCAGCCATTGCGGGTAGGAGCCGCTGATGGAGGCCCGGGCGGCCTCCACCCCGCTCTCCATGGGGTCCAGGGCCGTCTCCTCGTGAAAGCCCAGCCCCAGGTCGGCCGACGCGGCCCGCATGATGGCGAGGCGGCGTTCAACGGCCCCGTAGGAAAGATGGCGGGGGAACGAGACGTGGACCAGGGCATCTGCCCCAAGCCCCTTGGCCGCCAAAGGGATCAGGTACCCGCTCCCGATGTAGTCAGCGGTCACCACCAGGTCTGCGGCCGCCGTGATGACCGGCGGCTCCTCGTGGGTCTCCATGGCGAACAGCAGGATATCCTGGCGGAACTCCTTGAGCCTCCTGAAGCCCTCGGCGGTGCCGGGCACGGCCTGGTTGACCACGATTACCTTCATGAGGGGGTCGGCCGCCAGCTCGGTCAGCAGAGCCTCCGTCCGCTTGCTCGCGAAGCCGGATTCCTCGTAGACGGCCAGCCTCACCATGCCGCCCTCCCCGGCGTCGCCGCGGAGCCGCCGGAACTCCCGGGCCCCCAGGTAATCATCGGCGCCCTGCTCCTCGGTCCCGGTGAGGATGCCGATGTGGAAGGGGACCTCGTCGCCGGGGGCCGGGGGCGGCTGGATGGAGAGGTACTTGGGCGGAACGGCCTCTTGGGACAGGCTGAAGCCCTCGCCGCCCAGGATTTCTATGTCCGAGGACAGCAGGACATGCTTCTTGACGCGCCTGCCGGTCACGGCATCGGGGAGTTCGCGCCGCGTCCAGAGCCCGTCTGGATTTCCGGCCGAAAGGATTTCCATGAAGGCGGGCTCGGAGACGGCCGCGCCTCCGCCGGCGGCCTGGACGGCCAGCTCGGCCAGGGCCGCCAACGCCTCGTTCCCGAAGGAGACGGGCCAGACTCCCAGCCGGCCTTTGAAGGGAAGCGGCCCGGCCTTCTTCCCCAGGAGTTCCGCGAAGGCCCGTGAGCTCAGGCCCTGGGCTTCAGGGCCGCCCCATGCGGGAAGACCGAACAGTTCAGGGAAGTAGAGGTAAGGAGAGGGCCGCGGCGCCTCCAGGAAGTAGCCGCCCTCGAAGGCCGCGCACCTCAGAAGGGCCTTGGCCAGGGGGGCGGAGGGGGCGTAAAAGATGACTCCTGGACCGAACTGGGAAACCCAGCCCTGACAACGTTCCGAGACCCAGGCCTCAGCCCGGTCGAAAGCCCCTGCGGCTCCCTCTCCCAAGCCGGGGCCGGCCACCAGTTCTATAAAGCCGATCCCCTGAGCCGCCGCGGCTTCCCTGAAGACCGCCAGCAGGCGCCTGGCCTTAGGGCTCTCGAGATCCTGCTCCGCCGTGACGTAGAGGGCCTTGGAGACGCCCAGCCCCTTGGACGCCTGGGCAAGGAAATAGCCCCGGTGCACGAAGTCGGCGTCCACGGTGAGATCCGAGTACATGGACATGGGCCCGGGATCCTCGCGGCTGTCGAGCGCCAGCAGGAGCATGTCGGGCCTCTGCTTCTTGAGCCGCGCGAAGGCGTCGAGGGTCCCGCGGAAGGCGGGGGCCACCACCAGGGCGCGGACGTCCAGGTCCTTGCCCTGCTCCATCAGGGCCTGGGCCGCAGGCCCGTGGTCCGCCTCGAAGTTGGCGGGAATCGGCACCCTGCGGATGATCCCTCCCTCGTCCGCGTTCCCGTGGGCGAGAATGACCTTGTCAAGGGCGAGGTTCATCTCGGGGAAGACCTCGGAGGACCCCAGGGCCACCGACACCACGTACCGCACCGCCCTTGGGGCCTCGGCCGCCGAAGTCCCGAAAGGGCCTGAAGGCCCGCCGCGGGGCACGAGCCAGCCCAACAGGGCCGCTAACAACGCCGCCGCCGCCGCGACCGCCGCGGCAGGCGCGAGCCATTTCCTTTTCGGGCTGGGATTCTGTTCCATGGATTCGGCAACCCTGCCGGACAGGGTCTGGCACGGCCCTCTGGCTCCCAGGCCCCGCAGAAGGCCAGGGGCGACCGAGGCGCCTTCCGGCTCATCGGAGACGGCCTTTCCGCCCGTCTCCGGCGCGGCGCCGCAGCCCTGCTGGCTGCGGGCCAGGTTCAAGGGTCAGAAATCAGGAGTCGGGGGTCAACGGCGAAAACGCGGCAAAGGCAGGGCTCAGCTGTTGATCGCGGGGGAATCGGGCCGGACTTGTGCGGCAGGCGCGGCGGGACTGAATTTTTATATTTTACAACAAATGTGTGAGGATTTCCACCGGGAATCGACCCGCGACCCGTCGGCCCGGCAGCCCCTGTGACGGACAGCCGCCTGCGTGAGGCCCCGTTTCCGGCATGCGGCAGGGCCTTGGGGAGGCCCTCCCCCTGTAATGAGGCGTCAAGGCCAGGGATGCGGCCCGCCCTTGGACGCCGGCCGCCCGCCCAGGGAGCCTGTTCGGGAGAGCGCCTGGCCGGCGCAGGCCCTCCGCGGACCAAGGACCCCGGAAAACATCGTCAAGTCACTGGTCAAGGTCTTCGGAGGCGCGAGGCTTGCTGGGGTTGCCTTGCGGCAGGCATGAATCGGTTCCTGCCGAAAGACGCCGCCGGAAACGTCAGGCGTGACTGCCGGCGGGGGCCGAAAACCGGAGAGCTGAAGGCCGGAAGGCCGGAAAACCGGCGGGACAGCGGACTGAAAGCCTGAAGGCTGAAGGCGGGAAATTTCCGGGGCCGGAGTCAGGAGGCAAAAGGACCGATGGCGGGAGGACCGGGGGCGGGAGCCAAGAAGATCGGGTGGCCGGGGGCAGGAGGGCAGGAGGGCAGGAGATCTGAGGCAGGGATGGTCGGCTGAGCGGCTGCAGGGCCGGGGGGAGGACTGCCGGAATAACGGGCCGCAGGCCGAAAGGCCAGGCGCGCGGAGGCGCCTGAAGGCCCTGGCGGCATATCCGAGGCGCCGCTTAAGGGCGCGGGACAAGAGAAGCGTCGGACTCGCCCGCCGGAGGGCCCTCGTTCAGTTCGGAGGCCGCCGGATAGCCGGAACCTGACTCCTTCCGGAGGGTCCGCAACAGAAGGTCCGTCCAGGGCCCGTACGCGTCGGGGAGAAGGTGCAGGCCGTCCTGGGTGAAATTACTCGAGAGATCCCCCTTGTGATCCGCGTAGACGGAGTACAGGTCCAGGAAGACCGCGGCGCTTCCGGAGGCGGCCTGGCGGAGTTCCGAGTTGACGCGGCGGATAAGCGGGTTGTTGAGGGAAAACCCTGTCCAGCCCAGGCGCTCCGGGCACAGGGGGAGCAGGTTCAGGACCCCGATGCGGGTGCCGGGGGAATCCAGGGATATGCGGGACCAGATCCTGGACAGCCTGGAGATGAGGTCGGCAGGGGCCGAGCCCCGCGCCAGGTCGTTGATGCCCGCCTGAAGGAAGACCCAGCCGGGCTTCAGGATCGTGGTCTCGTGGAGCCGGGCGAGAATCCCCCAGGTCGTGTCCCCGGCCACCCCGTGGTTCACGGGGCCGGCCGCCCCGCATGGCCGCGCGCGGCCGGAGAGCCCTGAGAAGTCGCCCCATTCCGTGAGACTGTCCCCCAAAAGAACTACCGTATCGTGCTGTAACATGGAATGAGGCCTCCAAGGGAACGTCATAAAGACGAACGGGGGGGAGCCAAAAAGGCGGCAAGGCAGACGGGGCCTCCGGGCTTGCCCGGGAAGGGGGCTATGGCCCGCCGGGTCAGGCGGCCCCGGAGCTGGCGGGCGGCGTGGCCGCGGCCGGGGCGACGGAGCCCTCAGGCCCGGGCCCGGCGGAAACCCCTGAGGGAGCTGCGGGCGCCCCAAGAGATCCTTCGGGTTGCCCGGGGGGTCCGGCGGACTCCGCGAAGGGGCCGGAGCCGGCCTCCGGGTGCTGCGCGGAGGGGTGCGGGCCGTTCTTCACGGCAGTGAGCTGGGCGTAGATGTAGACCGAGATGGGCACCCCCAGGAACATCCCCCAGATGCCCATGATGCTGTGGGCGATGTAGAGGATCATCAGGGTGATGACCGGGTTGATGTGCAGGACAGAGGACACTATGCGGGGATTGAGGATGTAGGCCTCGATGGCGTGTATGACGACGATCAGCAGCAGGGCGTAGACGAGCATGTGGAGCCCGCCGGTGTTGATGGCCACCAGCATCACCGGCACGGAGGAGATGAACACCCCCATGACCGGGATCAGCCCGCAGGCGAAAACCACCACGGAGAGCAGGGCGGTCATTCCGGTCCCTATGGCGGTGAGCCCCGCGAAGGTGAAGGCCGTGTTGATGGCGGAGATGTAGATCTGCGCCTTGAAGTTCTCGCCCACGACCTTCGCGAACTGGATCACGCTTGACACCGTCTCGTCGTAGATGCTGTGGGCCCGGGTGTACCTGAGGGTCCGGAACTTCTGGATGAGGCTGGGCAGGTCGAAGACTATGAGGAAGCTGAAGATGATGGCGATGAAGAACCACGAGACGTAATGCCAGCCCTGGCCGATGACTGAGCGGCCCCAGGTCCAGCCCCGGCTCACCAGGGAGTCGAGGGTGATGCCCTCGCGCACGCGCTCGAGGAACGGCCCGAAGGCGGGGTTGTTGGCGATGAAGCTGTCGATGTTCTGTTCCACCTTATCGATGGACAGCGGGAGCTGAAGCGTGAATTCCTTGGCCTCAGCGAGGATCTTGGGGAATCCCATGATGAGGAAGGCGGCGATAGCCCCCAGCAGAAAGAGGTATATGCCGCAGACCACCACCCTCCGGCGCTTGACCTTGAGCACGTGGGTGAAGAAGCGCGAAACGGAGTGGATCACGAAGCTCAGCACGAAAGTGATGAACACCAGGCCGAACAGGTCACGCAACAGGTAGATGAGAGCGGCGAAGGCAGTCCAGATCAGGAAGACCTTGTTCACGCGCGCGAAATCGAAGATGTTGAATGACATGCGGGAGGCCTGAAAGACCTTTCAGGAGGCCATAATCCTCCGGAAGAACGGGGATCCGGCATCGGCTGGCGTGGGCTGGGGCATCGGGGGTGCCTGGCTGGCGCTGGCGTCAGGGGCTGGGTTGAAGCTGGAGGGGCCAAGGCGGGTCGGGCCGGTTCGGAGGGGCCAAGGCGGGTCGGGCCAGGCTCGGTTCTGCCCGGCATCGGCGCCGGAGACTGCTTGCGCCGTGCCGCAGGCGGCCCTTCCCGCGGACCCGGCCGCAGGCGCGGCGCGTGACCTTGGCGGTCCCGCGCCGGTCCGGCTCCCGGACAGGGCAACCCCGCCTCCAGGCTCAGATTACCCTGTTGATCACCACCCCGGCCGAGGCCTGGTCGGCTATCTGGGCCACTTGGCCCAGGGCGTTGTAGTTCTTGGGCAGGTAGTCGCCCGCATGGTAACTGCTCTGGCTGTCGGCCAGGGCGCTGTAGTTCTGTTTGGTGAGATCCGGAATGTGGGCGTTCTGATGCCTTCCCACGGAGACGGGCTGGATTTGGTGGGAGAGGTAGGTGGTCCTCTGCATCGGCCCGGAGGAATTGTGGGCCATGGCCTGGGCCTCGCTCCGGGTGAGGAGCTGGGTGACGTTGGTCCTCTCGTTATGCAGCGCGGTCTTGTACGTCGCCGCGGCGAAAATGGACGCTATGTTGCCTCTGTTTACAGGTCCTATCATAGGCGTGCCCGTAATCCCCCGGAAAGAGACCCCTGCGGGAAAAGGCGGCCATGGGCCATGGGCGCCCATGGCCGGGGCGGCCCTGCCGACGGCGCGGGAAGGCGGCAGGGGCTCTTGCCTTTAGATTACAGGCTTCGGGGCGGGGGCGCAAGCCAAAAATCGTGCGGTCCCGGCCGCGCGAAAGCGGAGGGGCGAGGGAAGCGAAGGCGGAAGGGGGCGGGCCCTGCGGGAAAGGGGGCGGGGCCGGGAAACCGGAGGCCGCGGAGCAGGGGAAAGCGGCCCCCGGACCGGCTTCACTGCGCCGCGGC
This sequence comes from Deltaproteobacteria bacterium, assembly GCA_031288415.1. Taxonomy (GTDB): domain Bacteria; phylum Desulfobacterota; class Desulfarculia; order Adiutricales; family Adiutricaceae; genus JAIRZX01. The sequence continues at coordinate 15,311 of JAITRL010000244.1, forward strand.
CGGAGGCACCTGCCCCACGTGGAACTCCACGCGGCGGTTGCGCGCCCGCCCCTCCTCGGTGGTGTTCTCGGCGATGGGCCGGGACTTGCCGAAGGACTCCACCTTGAGGCGCCCTTCGGGGGCCCCGGCCTTGACCAGGATGTCCTTGACGGCCTGTGCCCTTTTACGGCCCAGTTCCAGGTTATAGGCGTCGGTGCCCTTGGCGTCGGTGTGGCCGGCGATGATGATGTCCCCGATCTGGGGGTTGTTCCGGATGATCTCGGCCGCGTACTGGATTCTCGGGATGAACTGGCTTTTGACCACGGCCTTGTCAAAGTCGAAGAACTGGGAGTAGGCGGCTATCCAGCATCCCCTGCCGTCCACCGGAGCCCCCTGCGGCGTGGCGGGGCAGACGTCCTGGGCGTCGCAGACCCCGTCCCCGTCGACGTCGGAGCAGGGGGGCTCGGCCTTGGGCCCGAAGATCTCGTCCATCATGGCCTCGAAGGCGGCATCGTCCTCAAGCATGGCGCAGACGTCCCAGCTCTTGCCGGCCCCGGCTTCCGCGACGGAGGCGGCCAGGGTCCTGGCCTTGCGGACCTTGGTCACGTAAAAGGAATAGACCCGGGTGTCGCCGCCGAAGCGGCCGCGGAGGCGGCCGCTCTCTTCGGGAGGATCGCCGGGGTCGGAAGTCACCTCGAAGTCGGAGAACATCAGGACCGCCCTGGGCGAAGGCATGGCCGCGAGCTCCTCGGCCGTGGCCCGGAGGCCCACCGCGAAGGGCGAGACAGCGTTGGCCGGCTGGAGGCGGGATACCGCCTGGTCGTAGGCTCCCGCGTCATAGGCGGCGGGTCCGAAGTAGAGGGTGGTGAAGTCGGCCTCCTGCCAGGCCTGCTGGTACCCGAAAACCCGCAGGGCCGCCACGTAGGGCCGGGAAGGGAGCCTTTGGCTCATCTTGCGCAGAAGGGTGCTCTCCGCCTCGGCCTTGACGAGGCCCCCCCTGCAGGGGGCGAGCCAGAGCATGCTGGAAGAGAGGTCCACCAGGGCCGTGAAGGCGTTCGCTTTGCCGTCCCAGGCCCCGGCCGGCGCGGCGGCGACGGTGGGCGGAGCCTGGGCCGCAGGAGGCGGCGGCGCCTGGGCTGCCGGAGGCGGAGGGGCGGCTGAGGAAGAAGGGGCTCCCCAGGCATCCGCCGGAGGCGCGGCCGCGGCAGGCGGCGCCGCGGGGCTCTGGGCCTGCGGCGGGGCGGGAAGCTGGGCCTGGGGGGCCGCAGGGGCCGCTCCGGGAGGAGGCGGCCATCCTTCCGCGGCGGCCGCGGCG
>JAITRL010000258.1 GCA_031288415.1 Deltaproteobacteria bacterium
CCCCTGGGCGCCTGCGGCGGGCTGGGCCTCTGGATCCACGGTGTAGAGATTGTTGAAGGAGAAGATGATGGAGCGGGCCTCCTCCAGCATGCCGCTGCCCTGTTCGATGAGAATCCCGATGATGAGGTCCTTGACGCCGTTGTTGTCGAAGTCGGCGAGCTGGTAGTCGACGGCGGGGCCGGGCAGGAGGTTCGCGTTGGTGAAATAGGGCACGAGGGACAGGTTGGTGAACTTCCTGGCCTCGATGGCCCCGGCGTTGAAGGTCCTGAGATTCTTGAACAGCCTTGTCCCGCCCAGGCTGTTCTTGGCGACTATCAGCTCGTTGGCGCCGTCCTTGTCTATGTCCGCCAGAATGATGCGGGTGGGCAGGTATTCGACGTTCTTGCCGGAGTCGCCGTAGGAATAGAGGTTCAGGTAGTTGATGGAACCGCCGTACTCGTCATGGCTCTCCCAGACCTTCTCTCCCGTCACCTCAGTGAGCGTCAGGTGCTCGGTCGGGAACTTGATCGAGGAAGTGAGGCGCGCGCGGTCCAGGCCAATCTCCCCGATGTTGAAGTTGTAGATGTTCACCTGCGGTGGAAGCTCCACCTTGCCTGAGGTGACGACCTTGCCGCCGGAAATGGAGGCGTAGTATACCGGGCCGCTGTACATCTCGCCGCCTGCCGTGCCGGGCTTCTGGGCGACCAGTGAGCGGGAGTTCTCCTGGCCCACCACGCGCAGGTAGTGGTTAAGGCCGCCCGCCACCAGCTTGAGCTCCTTGGACCCGTCGAAAGAGAGGACCTGGGAATTGGCGGCATGGGTACTGTCGTTCTGGGCGGAGACGATTATCTCCTTTTTCCCGTTCCCGTCGACGTCATAAAGGTCCAGGGACACCGACCTGGCGTTGTCCGGCATCTTGAAGGTCGCGAGCTGAACGTACTCGGCGCCGGAGAGGCGGTAGAGGTAAACGTTGCGCAACGTCGCGTAGGCGAGCTCGTTGCGGCCGTCGGCGTCCACGTCCCCCACGTCGAGGCCCACCAGCCTCTCGGGCATGTACCCGCTCCTCCACAGGGATCCTTCCGCCAGCTTCGAAGCGGTGGAGACCACGAAGTTGGGGTTAAGGACCGACTCCGGGGCCGGCTGGGCATCCAGGCCGCGCAACGAGTATGAGGGATGCCGCCTCTGGGCGGGCTTCTCGTCGTCGGCCGCGGCCCCTCCGGGCCCGGCCGCCATGAGAAAGAGGGCCAGGAGGGACAGGATCAGGGAGGTTCGCGGGTTTTTCATACGATCGATCCTTCGGAAGCCGGGTTTTCGGCCGCAGGGTCAGCGGCCGGTGGACGGAGTGGGCGTTCAAGGCCTCCGGCCTCTCCCTGCGGGGAAGGCCGGGCCGGGGGGAAAAGAGCCCGGAAGGGCTAAGCTCCGGGACGGCTCAGGGCGGGAGGCCCTCCTGTTCAGCGGGAATCCCGAAGGGCCGAGGGCTTCAGGCGCCTGAAGGCCTTCGCGGGCCGGGGCCTTCCGGGAGACAAGGCGAAAGTTTACTTAAGGGCATCGGCAACACGGGGCCTTCCTGAGTCTTAAGGCGGCCGAAGGCAGCCTGAAGACTCAGGAAGGCCCCGGAAGACTCAGAGCCTCAAGGGCGAGGACTCGATCTCCGAGATTATCTCCCCTATCCCGTCCGTGACGGAGGGCGAGTTGACGGGCAGGAAGGAAAACCCGGTATAAAACGTGCCCTGCTTGCTCCGGCAGGACTTCCTCTCCACCAGGAGGCCCTCGATCACGCTTCCGGCCTCCAGGTAGATGTTCATCTTCAGGGGGACTGAGTCCGGGATCTCCGCCGTGGAGGCGGCCAGGCACCCCCCGAAGGAAAAATCCAGGATCAGCCCCTTTCCCAGGAGCCGGGGAGGCTCCTCGGCCGTCTCGATGGTTATCGGGATGTTCACCGGATAGCGCTTGTCGTTGCGGAGGTTGGAGACGTCAACCTTCTCGGGCCAGGCGAAAAAGACCAGGGGATAGGGACGGTAGGAGGAGCCCACCACCTCGCTCTGGAAGGTGTAGAAATGGCCGTGGGATATGAAGTTTACTGACCAGCGGCTCGACTCGTCCAGCCGCATCGGGATGTTGTTGGCCTTGGGCATGTCAAAAATCAGGAAACGGCCGGGGCGGGCCCCTATCAGGGTCGTGGCCCACTTGGCTCGGGTGGTCTCCATGGCCATGAGCCTGACCCTGAGGCCGCAGGCCAGGACTTCTGGGGAAAGGGTGGGCTGGGAGTCTGTCATGGGCTCAGGGCCGAAGGCCTCCCCTCCGTCAGGTCCTTAGCTTGATCCCGAGCTCGGTGGCCCTCAGGAGGTCCGCCGCGGGCGTGAACCTGCGGTTGAGCGAGAGGGCCTTCCGCAGGGCTTCCTGGGCGTTAGGGATGTCGTTCAGGTCGATGTAGACCCTGGCCAGGTTGAAGAAGATGTTCTCGTCGTCGGGATGCACCTTGCGGGCCTTGTCGTAGGCGCCCACGGCCTCCTGGAGCCTTCCCTGGTGGCGGTAGATGATGCCTAGCGTATTATATACGTTCGTGGTGTTCGGGCGCAAGGTCAGAACGGTGTTGAGGATCTCCTCGGCCTCGCTCTCCTGGTTGAGGACCATGTGGAGTTCCGCCGCGCGCTCGAGGTTCAGCTGGGCATCGTCTATCCTCCCGAGCCGCTGGTAGATGAGGCCCATCTGCTTGAAGGCCCTGGCGTGCTGGTTGTTGATGAGGGTGGCCTTCTTGAAGCTCTTGAGCGCCCCGTCGTAGTCACCCCGCACGCTCAGGATATAGCCCATGTTGTAGTATACCTCGGCGTTGTCCGAGAGCTTCAGGATGTCGTTGCAGGTGTCGAGGGCCTCGTCGAGCTTCCCCACCTGGATCAGCTCTGAGCACCTCTCGTTAAGCCGTTCCGCCTCCTCCACCCTGGGGTCATCCTCCTCGTAGAGGGTGTTGTAAATCTGCCTCTTGAAGGTGTCGTCATCGTAAGGGGCGATTATGATGTCATCCACGCCGATCCTGCCCGCCTTGGCCAGCACCCTCTCGCTTATCTTGTCCCCGTATATGACGATGATGGTCTTGGCGTGATCCTCCTCTATCTGCCTTACCTTGCTGAGAATGGTGAGCCCGCTTATGTCCGGAAGGTTCTGGGAGAGGATGAGCAGATCCGGGCTGAAGTTCCGGACCATGGCCAGGGCCTCGGAGCCGTTTTCGGCGTGCAGGTGATTGAAGAGCCCCATCTCCTGAAGCAGGGCCGCGTTCTTGTCCAGGAGTTCCAGGTCGGAGTCGGCGAGGAGGATAGTGGGCTGTCCGGCTTTCTTCAGCATGGGCTACCAAAATCGCACGAGAGCGCCGGGCCGGGGGCGCGGGAGGCCGACGGGGCGGGATTTCTGAACAATCGGTGGGGCGGGCTGAACATCTTCTCATTGTAAGGCTAGAGGCAGTGAATGTAAACAAGTGCCGGACAGGGGGGATTGGGCCCGAAGATAAGGGACAGGGCCGATGAGGCACGGGGATTTCAATGAGACTCCGGGCCCCGGAAGGCCGCGAGGCAGGCCGCCGGGACAGGGCGCTCCGGAAGGAGAGGCATAAGGCGGCTGCAGGGAAGGAGTCCCCCGGGCCATGAGGGGGCATCAAGGCTGCGGCCGACGGCAAGAGGCCGCCTCAAGTCCGGAGGCCGGCTGCAGGGCTGGAGGGCAACGACGGGAGGCAGCCTCAACCCCGGAATCCGAAGGCCCTGCAGGCCGCTTCCGCAAAAGCCCGCGGACTGAGACTGGAGCCCTGGGGCCGTGACAAGGATAAGGGCTGAGCGGCGGGAGGCGGGCAAAGCCGGCCGGAAAACCCAGAGCCCCGAAAGCCGGAGGGCAAAAGGAGCTGAGCGGAACGGCCTTAGGCTGGGGCGGCGGGGAGCGAACGCCGCCAAGCGGAGGAGGGCTTCAGGCCGGAAGGCCCTAAATCAGGGGAAGGGCTCGAGCGGCTCAGGCGCCGTCAAGGAGAGCGGAGAAGATGAGGGGCTGAGGCGTAGGGGCATTGCGCGTTGTCAGGAAGCGGACCGCCGCGGCGGCGGCCGGACTTCCCGCAAGGCCTCCTGCGAAGTCTTGGCTTCCCGGACCCCCCGGCCAGGGGCTTGCGGTTTTTTGGGCGGTCCTGGAAGCCCCTCCCCGGCCGGGGCGCCCGGCCAATGCTGTTCCGGGCGGCGGGGAGGGAGGCCCCTGAGTTTCAGATGAAGCGCCTCAGGTTCCTGACGTTGGTTATCCGGCCCGCCACGGCGCAGGCCGCGGCAGTGGCGGGGCTGGCCAGGTGCGTCATGGCCAGCCTGCCCTGACGCCCCTCGAAATTGCGGTTGGAGGTGCTCACGCACCGATTGCCGGGGGGCACCGCGTCGGGGTTCATGGCCAGGCACATGGAGCAGCCGGGCTCCCTCCACTCGCAGCCGGCGTGCCGGAAGATCCTGTCCAGGCCCTCCTTCTCGGCCCGCCTCTTCACAGGGCCGGAGCCGGGCACCACGAGGACGGTCACGCCCTTGCGGACCTTGCGGGAGCGGAAGACCCTGGCGGCCTCCGACAGGTCCTCGTAGCGGCCGTTGGTGCAGGATCCGATGAAGACGTAGTCCACCGTCACATCCTCAAGCCTTACGCCCTCCTCGAGCTTCTGGTAGGCGAGGGCCCGCTCGGCAGCCCGCCTCTCGCCGACGGTCTTGAAGGACTCCAGCGACGGCACGTGGCCAGTCGCGGGCACGTTCTGGGCGGGGTTGGTGCCCCAGGTGATCCGCGGGGCGAGACGGGAGACATCGAGCGTCGTTTCCTTGTCAAATTCATGGCCGTCATCCGACCTGAGCTCCCTCCAGCGCCCGACGGCCCTCCGGAAGTCCTCCCCCTTGGGGGCGTAAGGGCGGCCTTCCAGGTAGGCGAAGGTCACGTCGTCCGGAGCCACCAGCCCCATGCGCGCCCCGCACTCGATCGCCATGTTGCACAAAGTCAGACGGGATTCCATGGAAAGGGCCCGTATGGCCTCGCCGCGGTACTCGATGGCGTGCCCTGCCCCTCCCCCTACGCCCACCATGTTGATAATCCGCAAAATGAGATCCTTGGCCCCCGCCGCAGGAGGAATCTTCCCGGCAACTGTGACGGCCATGGCCGCCGGCTTGCGCTGGGGGAGGGTCTGGGTAGCCAGCACGTGCTCCACCTCGCTCGTGCCTATGCCGAAGGCGAGCGCCCCCATGGCCCCATGGGTGGCCGTGTGGGAATCCCCGCAGACGACCGAGTGCCCTGGCAGTACCAGTCCCTGCTCGGGCATGCACACGTGAATGACCCCCTGCCGGGGATCCGTGTCCCCGAAAAACACCTGGAACCCGAACTCCTTGCGGTTGCGCTCGAGGGCCGCGAGCTGGGCCTCGGCCACCTTGTCCTTCAGCGGCCTTGTCCGGTCATCCGTGGGGATGGAGTGATCAATGACCCCGCAGGTAAGGTCCGGCCGCCTGAGCCTGCGGCCGGCGGCCCTGAGCCCCTCGAAGGCCTGGTTGGAGGTGACCTCATGGACTAAGTGGCGGTCAATGTATAATATGTCTGGCCTCCCTTCCTGGCTATACACCAGATGGGAGTCCCAAAGCCTGTCGAGAAGGGAAGTCATGGACGGAAAATCCCCATAATAATGTCAGACGTTTTGCAGGCCGGGGTCAGTGGGGCGGGAGGGTTAAAAACGGAAGCTGACACAACCTTTTGTATATAGCCTTTTCCAGGGAAAAACACAAGACATCCTGTCATTCTCGCCGACCCGCTCTGGACATTTGCCGTTGCCGTGACTATATTTGATGATTGACTGAACTCGCAAGGCCCCCTTCCGGGGCCGTCCAGCCTTCCCCTGGAGATCCAATGAAGGACAACCACCCGAAAACCAGTTCCATTGAGAAAACCTGCCACGACAACGAGTGCATCGAGAAGATAGCCGCCTTGCCCACCGACCAGGCCGCCCTCTTCAAGAAGTTCACCTACTGCCCCTTCTGCGCGGAAGAGCTGGTGCTCATCTGCCAGAACTGCCGGGAGCAGCTGGACAGCTCGGAATACAAGTTCTGCCCCTGGTGCGGAGTCAAGTTCGACGAGAACCAGGACGACCTCGCGAAGGATTCGGAGGTGACCCGGCGGCCCTGAGGCCGCGCCGCGGCCAGCCCGGAGAACCAGCCCCAGGCCCTTGCGCCTGACATACCGCGGCCTTGCCGCCGGAGGACCCCAGGAAGATGAGCACACTTGACCCCAAGCTCCCTCTGATTCAGAACGCCGGACTCGAAGGCAAGGTCGTCCTCGCCAGGGTGGATCACAACGTGGTGGAGAAGGGAGTCATCAAGGACGCCTTCCGCATCGACTCCACCTTCGGGCTCATCCATTTCGTGGCCTCCCGGGGCGGCTTTCCTGTCCTCATGACTCACGTTGGCCGCACCAGGGACAAAAAGACCGGCCACATCAAAACAGGCCCCGAGACCTCGGTCGCCCCCATCGTGGACTACCTCGAGCGCAAGCTCAACGGCGGCTTCGTGATCCCTGAACTCGCGGCCGACCCGGACCTGGGCATCGCCGCCCCTGACCCCAAGGCCCTGGAGCCGCTCCTCAAAAGGCTCAAATCCAGGGAGATCGGCGGCATCTACCTCCCCAACACCCGGTGGTTCGCGGGAGAGGAGTCCAAGGACGACAGGACCAAGGCCCTGGCCGAGTTCCTCGCGGCGGTCGCGGACGTCTACGTCAACGACGCCTTCGGCTCCTGGCAGCCCCATGCCTCCACCTTCGACGTGGCGGCGAAGCTCCCGCCCTACGCCGGGTTCCTGATGCAGAAGGAGCTCGTGCACCTTGACCTCGTGCTCAACCCCGAGCCCCCCTTCCTGGGCGTGGTAGCGGGCGCCAAGTACGACACCAAGATCGGCCCGCTCCTCAAGCTCTACGAGAAGGCCGACAGCCTCCTTTTGGGCGGCGTCATCTATAACGCCTTCCTCGCGGCCAAGTACGGGGTGAAAATCAAGGGGGTAGAGGAAGAGGACGTCAAGCTCGCGGCGGACCTGGTGGCCAGGGACAAGTCAGCGGGCAAGATCCTCGAGCCGGGGGTCCTGGTCGAGTCCCCGGTTTTCGGGGAACGCGATCCGGCGAAAGTGAAGGCCGCGCGCGTGAAGGACTTCAAGGAGGGCCAGGAATACGGCTACTTCCTGGACATCGCCCCCGAGTCGTTCGACTGCCCGCGGATAGCCTCGGCCATCTCCGGGGCGAAGACGATCTTCGTCAACGCCGTCATGGGGCTTACCCCCGCCTACTTTGAGGGCTCCGCCCGCTTCTACTCCGAGGTGGGCAGGAACAGGGCGGCGCGCAAGCTTTTCGGCGGCGGGGACACCCTCCAGGAACTCAAGCTGCTTACGCCAGGCCTTTACCTGGAAGCCCTGGACGACGACTCGTATTACTTCTTCACCGGCGGCGGAGCCGTCCTCACGGCCATCGAAAGCGGGGCCTACGGCATCAAGCCCGTCAAGGCCCTCTTGGACAACGCCGGATAGGGCCGAACCGGAAGGCTCCCGGCGCCGGCGCCCTTGCCGCGAGCCGGAACCGTCTGGCCGGGACGGCGCGCCTGCCTTCGATTTTTCCCGCCGCGAGGCGCGCGCGCCGTCTCCCTTTCCCCTGGACGCGGCCGAGACTACGGAGAACACCTTGTCTCCCCCAACCTCACCTGACGTAGACCCGGAATTCCCCGGCCAGGCGCTGACCGGGAAGGCCTCCGCGCTGGCGGGGCGCCTCAAGGCCCTCGGCCTTACCGTGTCCACCGCCGAGAGCCTTACGGGCGGCCTGGTCTCCGCGGCCCTGACTTCCGTCCCCGGCAGCTCGGCTTACTTCCTGGCAGGGATTAACGCCTACTCCAACCATTCCAAATACCGCATCCTCGAAGTGCCGTGGGTGGTCCTCAACACCGCCGGGGCCGTAAGCCCCGAATGCGCCCGGGCCATGGCCTCGGGCGTCGCCCGGCTCACCGGCTCCGACTTGGGGCTCTCCACCACGGGCATAGCGGGCCCTGAAGGAGGCTCTGCCGTCAAGCCGGTAGGCCTTGTGTACTTTTCGGTCTGCGGCGGAGGACGTCAGGAGACGCGCAGGGAAATCTTCGCCGGCTCCCGCCACCGCGTGGTCTATCAGGCTGTGGAAACCGCCCTTGATCTGCTCTCCCGCTTCCTGGAGGATAAGTATCCCGCCCTTTGCTGACGGGCGGCCGCCTCACTCAAGCAAGCGGGCTCTTCCGGCCCCCAGGCGGCGTCTTGCGGCGCTCAGGCTTTCCCTCCGCCTCGCCCGCCCTTCCCTGCCCGCTCACCGTCTCCCGCGCCGCCGCTTGCAAAGCCGCCTCCCTGCCTTTTGCTCCCCCCTGTCCTGCCTTTCAGGACGTTTTATCCCCCTAAGGCAGCCGCCGCCGCCCGCTGAGGCGCGGCCGCCCCGCCTCTTCCCGCGCGGCCGCCGCCCGGGTCAGGCAAGCCCGGAAGCGACGCTCCGACGACAATGGTTGATCACGCATGAAAGCCGGAATCATCGGCCTGCCCGGCTCCGGAAGGGACACGGTTTTCCGGGCCCTCACGGGCCTTGACCCCGCAGCCGGCCTCAACGAGCAGAGACAGGGCGAGGCCCTGGTGGAGGACCCTCGCCTGGACTGGCTGAGTTCCGTCTTCAAGCCCCGGAAGCACACGCCCGCCAAAGCGGAACTCTTCCTCAGCCGCCCTCAGGGCCAGAACCCCGCCGAGTCACTGAAGCTCTCCCTGGAGAAGGTCCGTG
>JAITRL010000088.1 GCA_031288415.1 Deltaproteobacteria bacterium
TAGGCTTTCCGGGCCCTTCGGCTTTCCGGGCCCTTCGGCTTTCCGGGCCATTCGGCTTTCCGGCCCGTAGGCTTTCCGGCCCGTAGGCTTTCCGGGTCCTTCGGCTTTCCGTGCCCTTCGGCTTTCCGGGCCCTTCGGCTTTCCGGGCCCTTCGGCTTTCCGTGCCCTTCGGCATCTCGGTCAGCCGATCCCCTGAGCGCCTTCCTGCGCTCGGCGCGCCGATTCCAGGATCGCCTTTCGCGTTCCGCCCCTGGGGCAAAGGAAGCCTGATCGCGCTTGGCGCCTTTTCCCGCTTACCTCCGAATGCCCCCCGGCGTTTTGCCTCCCTGCCTTCCGGTTAATCCGAAAAGGCGCCAGACGCGCAGCAGGCGGAAAATTCTGAGAATCAGGGGGACGGGGTTATAATGGTGTTCAATAACAAGGCTGCGGTCCCGGCCCGGGACCATAGGCCTTGCCGCGCCCCCCGCCCCGCGCGAGGCGTCGCGGAGAGCCTGTTCCGCAGCCTTCCCGCCGCGGAGGGCAGCGGAGGACGGAGGCGAGCAATGCCATTCACCGAGAGCCTTCAACAGCCGTTCGACCTGGACGACTGCCTGATAACCGCCTTCAACGCCGCCAGGACGGGGGCGTCCAAACTCTTGGACGCGTGCGCCGATCTCGCGAAGGCGCGCTGGGAGGGGCCTCCCGAGGACGCCGGCGCCCCGGCCAGGGATTCCGAGCGCGAGATCCGGAGGGTCCTCTACGAGGCCTTTCCGGACCACCCGGTCTTTGTGGGAGACGGCCCGTCCCGGCAGGAGGCGCCGGAGCTCTTCTGGCGCGCCGAGCCTTTGGACGGCGCCTGGGCCTTCCTCAAGGGGAGCCCGTTTTTTTCCGTGTCCCTGTCCCTTGTCGGCAAGGGGCATGACGGGGACCCGTCGGCCCTTCTGGGGGTGGTCCTGGCCCCGGCGCTGATGGAGATGTTCTGGGCCGTGACTGGGGGCGGCGCCTTCCAATGGCGCCAGGTGCCCGGCGTGGGCAGGTGCGAGGGCCCCGTGAGCGTCTCCGACTGCGGCCGCGCCGAGGAAGCGGCGGCCAGGACCTCCTTGGGCATCGCCGGGCCCGAGGGCTTGGCGGCCCGGAGGAGGGTCCTGGACGCCGTCTGCGGCCTCACCGCCGAGGATTCGTCGTCGCTGAGCCTCGCTTACGTGGCGACCGGCCGCGCCGAGTGCCACTTCCAGGCCGGTTCCGACCCTTGGGCCCTGGCGGCGGGGGCCCTCCTGGTGACCGGGGCCGGCGGCAAGGTGACCGGCCTGACCGGCGAGAGGTACCGGCCGGGCGAGGGAGGGGGGATACTGGCCTCCAACGGCCTCCTGCACGGCAAGTTCAGTGAACTCCTCTCCGGGGGTTGAGGCGGCGGGCCGGGAGCCGAAGCCCAAGGCATGAAGGACTGGAGCTGAATCCTTGCGGCGCGGGTGACTTGACAAGGCGATCAGGCGGCGCCGCTGTCCGCCGATCCCGCCGCGGCGAGGAGCCCCTCCCGCGAGGGGCCCCGCCCGGAGAGGGAAAGCGCGCGGGCGAGGCATTCCGCGCCTTGCCGGTTCAATGGCCCGAGGGCGGCAGGGAAACGCCGGGACCTTGCGGATGGCCTCGAGTCTCGAGAGGGGCGCCTGCCGAACGGAGGAAAGCCCGCCTGCCGCGGCCCTGCGGGGGCAGGGCTCGCGCGGCCGCGAAAAAAAAGCCGGAGGAGGACCTCCGGCTTACTGAAATTCGGCTGCAGGCTCAAGCGGAGCGCGGCCCTGCGGCCAAGGCTCTGCCGAGACCGGACCGCAGGCCGACACGGGCCTTTGGCGCGGCCGGTCCGCGGCTGGAGGACCGGCCGCCGGACTGAGGCCGGGGCCGCGGGCCTCTTTAGGCAAGCGCGGGCCCGGCTAGAAGCCCAGGCCCAGCCCGGCGAGCTCCTCTCCCACCAGGATGCGGTCGATGTCCAGGAGGATCTTCACGCCCTTGCCGATCTTGGCCATGCCCAGGATATACTCCGTGTTCAGGCGGGAGCCGAAGGCCGGGGCGGCCTCGATGTCATCGGCCTTGATGTTCACCACCTCGGAGACGTAGTCCACCACGATCCCGATGTGGATGCAGCGGTCCTGGCCGGCGGCCACGTCCACGACGATGATGCTGGTCTTGTCCGTGTACTCCGTCTCGGACATGTTGAACTTGAGCCGCAGGTCCACCACCGGTATGACCTTGCCGCGGAGGTTGATGACCCCCTTGACGAACCCCGGCGTCTGAGGCACGGTCCTTATGGGCATCATGCCGATGATCTCGCGGACCTTCAGGATGCCGATGCCGTACTCTTCCGAGGCCAGGGAGAAAGTGAGGAACTTGCCCTCCTGGCCGGCCGCCCGCCCCTTGTTCTGCTCGGGCTGGCCCTTGGGTGAACTGGCGCTGCTCATGTATGATGGTCTCCGCCTGAGGGCCTTGCGGCCGATAAACGCCGGGAATTCACGGCGACCGGTTCCGGGGGTGAACGCAGGGGCCCGGAAGGCCGGGACCGGCGCGGCGAAGGCCGTGCAGGCGCCGCCTTACCGGCAGGGTGCTGGTGAAGACTAGCAGAGATCTAAGGGAAAAGCAATGAACCCGGGTAATCCGCGGGGGTTACGGCCGCGCGGCGGCCCCGTCGGTAACCGAGGCTTTCCGGGCCGGAATCTCGGCTCCCTGTCCGGAACATCAGCGGCCAGCGGCAGGGCCATGACAACCGGGCCGGAACCGGATGCCCGGGGGGAACCGCCGGGCGCCTGGCCGGGGCTCCGAGGCCCAGGCAAGGGCTCGGGGCGTAAGGGGGAATTTCGCTTCCCGGACACTGCCGCCTCGTCCCGTAACGGCATTGCGCCGCCAAGAACTTGGCCCCCGCCGGAAGGCCGCCGCCTCCCGGACAGGTTCAGGTTCCAGCCGCCGGGGTCAGGGCCCGCTCCTTGAATTTGAGGGGCGCATGTCCGGATGGCTTCACGGGCTCACGGCTTTGCGGCATTCACATCGCCGTTCCGCCGGTTTGGCGGCGTGAGCCTGATATCCGCCGTTCCTTGGGTTTAGGCGGCGGGAGCCTGAAATCCCGCGGCCTTTTCCTTTTTTCGGTTTTAAGATCCTGAAAAATCCCGCCGCCCTGGCCGCCTGCGGTTCCCGCGGCATTCCCGCGGCCGTTCCGCCGGTTCCCCCGGTTCCGCGGACTTCCCGCCGGCCTTGAGCCGCCTGGGCGGATTTTGCGGGTTGTCCGGGGCGACCTGGGGTTCCCTTTGCCTGTCGGGGGGGAGCCCGCCGTCTTCCTTGCCGGGGAAGGCGGACAGGGAGCAAAAAAAGGGCGGAAGGCAGGCCTCCCGCCCTTGGCCGCCGCGCCGAGGGGCGGGCGGATTTAAGCGCGGCCTACAGCGTGGGGCCGCCCACGGGCCGGCTGCAGGCGCACAGGAGCCCGGTCTGGAGGGCGTCCAGGAGCCTTAGGGCCTCGTCCGTGTTGCGGCCCACGGAGAGGGTGTTCACGGTGACGTGCTTGATGACGTTGTCGGGATCAACGATGAAGGTGGCGCGGAGCGGCACCCCGGCCTCCTTGTCGCGGATGCCGAGCTGGTCGATGAGGGAGCCCTTGGAGTCGGCGAAGGACCAGTGGTTGAGCTTGTTCAGGTCCTTGTGGTCGCGCCGCCAGGCGAGCTTGACGAACTCGTTGTCGCCGTTGCCTCCCAGGAGGACCGCGCCGCGGTCGTCCAGGTCCTTCACGACCTTGGAGTAGCCGACGATCTCGGTGGGGCACACGAAAGTGAAGTCCTTGGGGTAGAAGTAGATGACCTTCCACTTGCCGGGGAAGGAGGCCTCGGTGAGGGTCTCGAAGGCGCTTTCGCCGTTCTCCTTGTCGAGGTTGAAGCCGGGCTTCACGCCCACGATGCTGAAGGGGTCGAGCTTGTCGCCCACCGTCTTGGGCACTATGAAGGGCTTGATGCCCTTGTGATGCAGGAAGGCCGCGAGTTTCTCGTCGCTCATATGTCACTCCTCGAGTGTGAAAAAATTGCTGTACCGGGTGTGGGAACGGATTGATCATACAGCAGGGAGGGCCGGCCTCCCTTGCTGTCCTGGCGGGTTTGGCGGGCCTGGCCCCTTGTCGGCCCGGAAGTCTTGCGGGCGCCCGTCCGCAGTCCCCGAAAGGCCCTAAGAGGAAGGCCGCGCCTCCCTGCGGGAAAGCCCGGGCCGAAAAGCTTCTTCCTGGCAGGCCTTCAGGAGGCGTTCAACCTGTCAATGGGCGCCGGGCCCGGCGGGCGGCCTGGCGAGCGCGCCTTCCGGGAAAGCCATCGAAAGCTGAGTCAACGTGAAAAGTCTAAGGCAAAAATACGGCCATGTCAAAGACCGAAGTTAATTTTTTTCAGAACTGAGAAGGGCTCTTCACAAGGATGCCACCCCTGGGTAGGCAACCTTGTGAAGAGCCGAAAGAAAGCGGTGAGAGCGGGTTTTGCCGAACCGGGGGGAAGAAGGCGGGAGCCTGAACCCCAGTCCGAGGCTCAGGAGGGCATAGGCCTGGAGGCGGGAGGAAGGGGAGCGGGAGGCGGAAGGAAATGCGGACAGGGGGCAGGGCGGAGGGGAATGGCGACCAAGCTTTGGGTTTGGGGTATGGTGGGGTATTTTGCGGGGGGGGTGGCACGCCGCTGTGGGCGTGGGAAGCGGCGGGCGGGGGCAAAGGCGGAAAGGCCAGGGAGAGGGGAGGAAGGCCGGGTTTCGGCAGCCTGCCTGCGGCAGGGTCCGGGTTTCAGGTCCCGTTGAGGGGCTTTTGGCCCCAGACCAGCATGGCGGACTGGAAGGTGTAGGTGTGATGGTCCACCCCCTTGAAGCCGGCCTCCTCGAGCTCGTCCATGATCACCGCAGGGTGCGGGAAGTCCATGATTGAGCGGCCAAGGTAGTCGTAGGCCTTGCCGTGGTTGTAGAAGAAGCGGCCCGCGATCCAGGGGGAGAGGGTGGCGAGGTGGAAGCGGTGGAAGGGGGCCAGGAGGTTGCGGGAGTCGAAGTACAGCTCGAGGACAAGGAAGCGGCCGCCCGGCTTGAGCAGGCTTTTCGCCTCGCGGTAGAGGGATTTCCGGTCCGGCAGGTTCCGCAGGCCGAAGGAGATGGAGACCGAGTCGAAGGTTTCGGGCGCGAAGGGCGAGCTGTAGACGTCTCCGTGGACGAGCCTTACGCCTTCACTGATCCCGCTCCTGGCAAGCTTTTCGCGGGCCACGTTGAGCATGGGCTGCGAGAAGTCGAGGCCGACGAGCTCGGCGTATGGCCACAGGGAGCGGAAAGCGACGAGCTGGGCTCCGGAGCCGGTCGCGAGATCCAAAAACCTCCCCGGGTAGTCCATGGCGGTCAGGCGCCGCGCGAGGGCCTTGCGCCAGAACCCGTCTCGCCCCAGGCTCAGGAAGCGGGAGAGCAGGTCATAGCGTTCGGAGACGCTGTTGAACATGTTCTGAATGCTTCCGGAGTACTGCCGGAGGCTGTTTCCGTAGGCGCTGGGTTCCATCGTCAAGGCACGCGGCAGTCCTGGGCCGGCAGGGTGGCCGGCCGCGGCGCCCCCAACCTGTCCCGGAGTGAAGGCAGGCGTTTGGGGCGTCAAAACACAGAATATAAAACGATTCCGGCTGTTTTTGCAACATCAAAGAGACCTGAGGCCTAGCGAGGAAGCTAGCTCTACAGGCTGAAAATAAAGTTAAATATCATAAAAAATATTTAATTTATTTATAAATATTAATTATGTTATAATTATTAATTATATTATAATTATTAATTAATTATCATATTATTTTATATTTATAACAATAAAGCATGGTATTGGAGGGGAAAAACAAGGGGAACCGCCCGGCCCGGCGGGCGGTCGCCGCAGACCCGCAACCGGAACCCAGCCCCTGCCAGGGCCATGACGGAGCGCGACCCTGACAGGGGGCGGCCGGCGGCGACGGATGCCCGAAAGCCGCCAAGGGAATAAGGAGGGCCGCCAGGCAGGAACCCTAGCGGGGTCTTCCTGGCGGCCTCATCATGGCGCGGACGGGGGCGATCATGGCGCGGACGGGGAACGGCGGCGGGCTCAAACGACTTGGGTCGCCGCTCAGGAGGCGCCCCCGCGGAAAAGGGCCTCAGCCGCGGCACAGGGCGCCGCCATCATGCCGAGGGCAACGGCGCCGGCTCGGCCGCCGGGAGGCGCCGGGGGATCCGGGCCGTAAAGCCGCCAGGCTAGGCTCTTACAGGCCCGTGAGGCCGGGAGCGGGGCCTTTCCGGACTCACCTGCGGGCGAAGCCTGAGGGACTGTCGAGCAACTCCATGACCGAGGCCAGGTCTTTTCTGACGCGCCAGGCCCCGGCATCCAGGAGCTCCTGCTCGGAGGCGCCTCCCTGGGTGAGGCCCAGGGCGCGGATGCCGGCGGCGCTGGCCGACTTCATGTCGGAGGCGGAGTCCCCGACCAGCACGGCGGCGGAGGCATCGGCTTGGAGCTGCTTTATAGCCAGTTGGGGAATGTCCGGGTATGGCTTGGGCTTCACGTCCGAGTCCGGACCCACCGCCGTGTCGAAGTACTGCGCGATGCCCATGTCGGCCAGGTCCAGCCAGGGGTTGAAGCGGTTGGTGGCCACCCCCATGGTGATCCCGCGGTCCCTGGCAGCCCTCAGGACGTCCACTGCCCCGGGATAAAGGGGGCGGTTGAGGTCGACCTCGTGGATGACCACGGATTCGTAGTACTCCCGCCAGGCGGGGTCCAAGCGTCCCCACATCCTGACCCAGAACGGCTCCAGGGTGAGGCTGATGGCGTCCAGGACCTCCTGGTCGCTCTTCTCGGGGAGCCCGAATTTGCGGGCCAGGAGATTGGTGCCTTTGACGCAGGCCTCGAGAGAGTCCACCAGGGTGAGGTCGATGTCGAAAATGAGGGTGCTAATCATGAAGGGGCCAGCGCGGTTCGGCGGGGAGGCGGGGAAAAAGCGGCCGCAGGGCCGCGAAGAGGGGCGGAAGGCCGCTCCGCTACGGGGGTTCCGGGCCGACGAAAATCCAGTTCGATTGAAAATAGCACGTTTTGCCGCCCTATTCAAGGCGTGGCAGGCCGACCCGGCGCCTTGAAGAGGCCGGAAACAGCTCGGGAGGTTGCCGGCCGGCAGGCCCAGTCAACGGAACGGGGCCGCCAGCCCCTCCCGGCCGGCGGCGCGGGCGAGCGGGGGACGGGTACCGCCCGCCGCTTCCGGAGGCCAGGCTGAGGCGCCGGGCGCCGAAAGCGCCGGATACTGTTCCATCCGGGGCGCCGACGGTGCTACAATGTAAAATCACCCTATGCGGCGACTTCGCGAGCCAGGGCTGCCTGACGAGGGAGCCCTGGGTCCGGTGACCCGGTGACCGGGTGACTGTCCTTGTGACCGGTCTGGCCTGAAATCAGGCGTTCGCCTGCCCGCCCGCCGCCTTCAGCCCGGCGCGCCCTTCCCGGCGCGCCCTGCCTTGCCCGTTTCCGGCTCCGCGTGCTTAAGCGGCCCTGTCGCCCCTGTCCTTCGTTTTCCTGCCTGGCCATGACCTTCCCCCTTCGCCTCGGCGGCCACGTTCCTCTCGGCAGCCTAGACCTCCCCGCTTTCTTGGGCCGCCTGAGCCGAACCGTCTTTCAGGCCGCCCTGCCCGCGCCGTTCGCTTCCGCCGCCAGCCTCGCCTCGACCGCCTCGACCGCCTTGCCTGCCGCATGGGCCTTTGCCCTTCCGTCGCCGCGCGCGGTTATCCGCCCGCAAGCCTCCCCCCCCGCTTTCCTGCCGCCTTGCGGCCCTCTCCCTTCCGCGCCCGCTTGGCTTGCCGCGGAGGCGCAAGCCCCCGCGCGGCCGGCTTTAGCCGTTGCCGGGGACGGCAGTCCGCGCCGCTTTCCCGCGGCGGCGCCGCGAATGAGCGCATAAACCACTCCCCACTCGCGGCCGCTGAGGCCGCGGAGGCCTAATAGGCCGAGCGGCGCTTTCCGGGTCGGGGTCCCGGGGCGCCGGGAATCCTGGAAGTTCGATGAGGTTTCGTCGTTCGATAAAGCTGCTTCCCGGAGTGAGGCTCAACTTCGGGACCACCGGGTTCACCTCCGTCTCCTTCGGGGGGAGGGGGGCCTCGGTTTCCGCAGGCAAGCGCGGCGCCTACCTGAATTTGGGCCTGCCCGGCACAGGCTTCAGCCACCGCATGCGCCTGGATGCCGGCTCCGACGCCTCGGAGCCCAAACCTTACAAGGAGCCCAAGACACCCAAGGCCAAGCCGGCTTCCAAAGGGGCCAGGACTTCCCCGGGCATCGCGGCGCCTTCCCTGGCGGGCCGGGAGCCGGCCCCGGCCGTCTCGCCGGCCCTGACCTCGGCCCGCCCGCAGGCTGCGGCGGCCCTCGCCTTCCCTTTGCCTCCGCCCGCTACGCGGCCCCCCGCCGCCGACGCCCCGACCCGGCTCTCAGGGGCGGCGGCTTCCCTTCCCGGATCGGTCGCCTTCAGCCCTTCTTCCCCCTCACGCACTTCCCCGTTCCCTGCCGCGGTGCCGCTCCCCCCCGCCTGGCCGGCCTCCCCGCCAGGAGCCGGAACGCGGCCTTACGATGCCTGCCCCTCGCAGGGCGCCTCGCCTCTTGCGGGCGTGAGCGCCAGGGCGGCGGGCTTGCGGGGGCCTGAACCCGACGCTCAGGGACCGATCTTCGGGCCGGTGCCGACGGATACCCCGGCCCCGGACGGGACCGAGGCGCCGGGGGAGCTTCTGCGGCGGGAGGCGGAAAGGCTCAACCAGGCGTATCACGCGGTCATCAACCAGCACCGGAAGATCAGGCGCCCCCCCGAGGATCCCGCCGAGGCCTACGCGGGCCTCATGCCCGCCAAGCCCCCCTTCCGGCTTTGGCCGCTGGCGACCGGGACGGCGGCGCTGCTGGCGGCGACCGGGGCCCCGGCGATGCTCCATCCGCTGGCCCTGCTCTTCCCGGCCCTTCTGGTCCTGGGGGTCTCGGCGGCTTTCGCCCTTTCCGCCCTGTCGCGCCTCAGCCGCTGGAAGAAGGCCGACAGGCGGGCCGAGGAACTCAAGGACGGCGCGCTTTCCGGGCACTACAGCGCGGTCGAGGCCGTCTTGGGCGGCGTGCTCTCGGGCATAGACTGGGTGCTGGAGACCAGCGCATCCTTCGAGACTTCCGGGGACGGGAGCCTCGTCTCGGTCGACGTGAACCTGCCAGAAATAGAAGATCTGGAAAAGTTCACCCTGGTGGCGAGGAACGCCGTCTTGGGCCTTGAGAAGGTCCCTAAGAAGGAGTGGGTGCTCCAGCGGGAGTATCAGCTCCTGGTGCACGCCATACTGCTCAGAATAGCCGGCGAGATCTTCTACTATTTCCCGACGGTGCTCAGGGTGGCGGCGAGCGGCTGGACTGACCGCCCGGATCCCGCCACAGGAATCGCGAAAAGCGAGTACATCATCTCCGCCGTCTTCGACCGCCCGCGCTGGCTCTCCATCAACCCGGCGGCGGCCGATCCCGTCGAGTGCGTGGGGCTTTTCCCCGTGCGGCGCGTGATAGCCGAGAACTCCCGCATGCTCCCCGTCGCCCCCTTCAAACTGGGCTGACGGGCCCTTAGGGAGGCGTTCAACGGGCTTTCCGGGCGCGGCCGTGTCTTTGCCGGGCGAAGGCCAGGCCTTTGCCGGGGGGAGGCGCGGCAGGCCCGCCGGGGCGCCTGAACCGGGGCCGCGGTCATCCTGAACTCCGGACTGCAGGGCGGCCAAGGCGCCAGGAAGCGGCGGCAGCGGCATGTAGACCGAAGGCCCTGCGCCTTTCCGCGCGCGCGGGGGACTTTTCCCGCTTCCCTTGGGCGCCGTGGCCGCGGCTGCAGGAAAAAAAGCCCCGCCCCCCCTTGCTTTACGCGAGGGAGGGCGGGGCTTTTGCCGTTTTGCCCGTGTTGCCTGGCCCCCCCGGAGTGAGAAAGAGAGGCCTGCAGACGGGTTTTTCAGCCTCCCGGCCTGAGCCGGGGGCCAGTGACGGCGGAAGTGAAGCTTGAGCTTGCCCTGGCTGCGGCCTTGCCCGGCGCAGCCCCCGGGGCGGGCGGCCGCCAGCGCCTCCCTAAGTCCGTGGAGGTCCCGTCAGGCGGCCCTTTTGCGAAATGCCGGGTCAGGGAAAGAACGCGCAAGGCCTCTCAGGCTTCTGCTTGTGGCCTGCCTGGAACCATACCACAACGCGACCGGCCTTGCACAGGCCTTGCTTGCCTGCAAGGACGGCATTCAGGGCCCGATGCCCTGGGGTCAGGGAGGCCGGAGCGTATTTGCGGGCGGCGGGGCAAGGCCAGGGTGGGAGGGGAGGGCTTTCAAGGCGCCTGCGGGTGATTTCCGGAAAAAATCCCCGCCGCGCGCGGCCGAGCGCGCGACGGGGTTTTCCGCCCCTTGTGTGCCCTGCCCGGTTACCCCTGGAGTGAGAAGGGGAACCAACAGAGGGGCTGAAATCCGGCGGGCCGCC
>JAITRL010000156.1 GCA_031288415.1 Deltaproteobacteria bacterium
AAAGTGAAACAGCCGAGCTTTTGGCTCCTGAACACTCCATGCTCCTTGCTTATGACCCTGCCGAGGTGCTGTTGAACATGGCGGAGCCGCCCGTTGATCCGGTAAGATTCCTTGACGTATGCCCCGTACACGTCCCCGTTCTCTTTCTTGTCATAGGCGATGCGCCCGGGGAGAGGCGGCGGGTTTTTGCCGGCGTCAGCTAATTCCTCGAGAAGACTGGCCATAATGTCATTGGCCTCCCTGACAGAAACTGCCTTTTTGTAATCGAACTCATCGGTTACAGAATTTACATGAAGCCTCCCCTGCTGTCAAGGGTATTTAGCCGCACCGATCAAATTTATTTTAGCTTCGACGGGCAGGCGCCGTTGCGAAGACGCCTGGCTCAGTTCAGTTCCGCCCAGGTTCAGGCCAGAGGCGACATGGCCGCCGTTGTCGGCCGCCGGGCTCGGCGACGATCTGACGGCCTGCGGGGGGGAAGCTCCCGGCTTTCCTGACCGGGAGCCGGGCTTCCTGGCGGAGCGCGCTTTCCGGGCGCAAGCCGCGGCCTTCTCCCGGCCGACTCCCCGTGCCGCAGGGAGGCCCCGCAGACCTGAAGGCAACGGCCCTTGAGCTTCGAAAATCGCGGTTTGCTTTACTTTTGCCCTGCCGGCTAATAAACTTGCCCCAGGCGCGTTCGGGCGGCCCGGGGCCGCGGCCCGGCCGAGGCGTTCGCCCTGGCGGCCCTCCGGGCCCGCGGCCGGAATGCCTGCGGCCCTCCGGCACGACCGGCGCCTTCCGGTTTGCTCTGCAGTCGATACAAGCGCCTCCGCCGCATTTGCCGGGGAGGCTGAAGGACTCTCTTCCCTTACCAGGCGCCCGCCGGGGGGAGGGCGGGGGAGGACCGCGCCTGCGGCGGCCTTCCACGGCTCCCTGTCCCGCCGCCGGGCGATCCGCTCCGGCCTCCGCGCTCCCCCGCGCGGCAAGCCGCGCGGCAGCTCGCGCCCGGCATTGCCGGCGCGCGACCAAGGAGACTCTTGCCTATGCCCGGATCGAAAAAGCATCTGACCACGGCTTTCGGCGCGCCCATCATCGAAGACAACATTTCCCAGACCGCGGGGAGGGGAGGGCCCATTCTCCTCCAGGACGTGGTGCTCCTGGAAAAGCTCGCCCACTTCGGGAGGGAGAGGATCCCCGAGAGGGTCGTCCACGCCAAGGGCGGCGGGGCCTTCGGGACTTTCACCCTCAAGGAGGACATGTCCATGTACACCTGCGCCGACCTCTTCAACAAGGCCGGCAAGCAGACCGAGCTCTTCATGCGCTTCTCCACCGTGGGCGGCGAGCGCGGCTTCGCCGACGCGGACCGCGACCCCAGGGGCTTCGCGATGAAGTTTTACACGGCGGAGGGCAACTACGACCTAGTGGGCAACAACACCCCGGTGTTCTTCATCAGGGACCCCATGAAGTTCCCTGACTTCATCCACACCCAGAAGCGGCGGCCGGACAACAACCTCCACGACGACAACATCAAGTGGGACTTCTGGTCGCTCACCCCCGAGTCGGTGCATCAGGTGGTCATCCTCTTCTCCGACCGCGGCGTGCCCGCGAATTTCCGGACCATGCACGGCTTCGGCAGCCACACTTACATGTGGTACAACTCCAAGGGCGAGCACTTCTGGGTGAAGTACCACGTCCGCACGGATCAGGGGATCAAGAACCTCACCCGCCAGGAGGCGGCGAAGACCGCCGGCATGGACCCGGACCATGCCATCCGCGACCTTTACGAGGCCATAGCCGCCGGCGAGCACCCCACCTGGACCGTCGAGGTGCAGATCCTTACCACGGAACAGGTGGCCAAGTTCCACTTCGACCCCTTCGACGTGACCAAGGTCTGGCCCCACGCCGACGCGCCGCTCAAGGCCATCGGGACCATCAAGCTCGACCGCAACCCCGGCAACTACTTCGAGGACGTGGAACAGGCCGCCTTCAACCCCTCGAGCTTCGTGCCCGGCATCGGCCCCTCCCCGGACAAGCTCCTCCAGGGGAGGCTGTTCTCATACCACGACACCCACCTCCACCGCCTCGG
This sequence comes from Deltaproteobacteria bacterium, assembly GCA_031288415.1. GTDB lineage: Bacteria > Desulfobacterota > Desulfarculia > Adiutricales > Adiutricaceae > JAIRZX01. The sequence goes on from JAITRL010000156.1 coordinate 2,063, forward strand.
GGCGAACTACCACCAGATCCCCGTGAACCAGCCCCGGGGGACCAAGGCCCACACCAACGAGCGGGACAGCTACCTCGTCTCCGGGAGCCCCGTCGGAGTCCCCAACTACTGGCCCAACAGCCTGGGCGGGCCTCCCCCCAAGCGCATGAAGTACCCCGAGATCCCCGTCTCTGGCACCGCCGCGCGGCACCCCGTGGAGGTGGGGCCGGTGGACTACGAGCAGGCGGCCGCCCTCTACAACCGCGTGATGACCACGCCGGAGCGGGAGCGCTTCCTGGACAACGTGGCAGACTCCCTTTCGAAGGCAATGGACCGTATCCGTCTCAGGTCGCTGGTGATGTTCTGGAAGATGGAGCCCGAGGCGGCGAGGATACTGGCCAAGGCAGTCAAGAGCGACATCGGCAAGGTCGAGAAGCTCGCCGCGCTCACCTACGACGAGCTGGTCAAGGCCACCGCGGGGTGAGCTGCGCCGCGCAAGGGCCGGCAGGCCCTTGCGCGGACTGATGCGGCCCGCAGGCCCCGGACCGTCACGGGGCCGGCCTGCGGATCGCCCTCGCGCGGGCCTGCGGATCGCCAAAGGCCTGACACGCGGCTCGCTAGAGGGCCTGCCCCGGGAACGAGGGCGGGCCCCCCGCAAAAAAAAGCCCCCCAAGACACGGACCGGGGAGGAGAGGCATTTCAGGCGCCTCTCCGCCCCGGTCCTGCATTTCAGGGGGCGGTTTTCCCGCTGGGAGGTTTTCCGCATGGGGAGCAAGCCTGCCCCTGCGGGCGGCTTTTCCGCGCGCTGAGGCGCGGCGGCCGCATGCCGACGCCGCGCGCAGGGAAGGCTCTGCCTTGGCGGCTCGGCGTGTCCTTCGCGCCTTCCCCGCCAGCTTCCCCTACGCCACGTATTCCACCCAGCCGCGGGAGTCGGGGCGGGCGCCGTACTGCACCCCCACGAGCTCGTCGTAGAGCTTCTGGGTTATCTCGCCTATGCCGCCGTTCCCTATCCTGAAGACCTCGCTCTTGTAGCATAGCTCGCCCACGGGGGAGATAACGCAGGCGGTGCCTGACCCGAAGCACTCGGAAAGCCTCCCGTTCTTCTGGGTCTCCAGGAGCTCTTCGACCGTGATGGCCCTCTCCTCGGCCTTGATGCCGAGGTCCTTGGCCACCGTGAGCACCGAGGATCTGGTGATGCCGGGGAGGATGGTGCCCGTGAGCGGGGCCGTGACTATGGTCCCGTCGATCACGAAGCACATGTTCATGCTGCCTACCTCCTCGACGAACCTGTGGGAGATGGCATCCAGCCAGAGGAGCTGGGTGTAGCCCTTGCGGCTGGCCAGTTCGGTGGCGAGAAGGCTCCCGGCGTAGCTTGCCCCGGCCTTGACGGCCCCCAGGCCCCCGGGCGCGGCCCGGGTATAGAAGGGCTCGACGTAGATGCGCACCGGAGCGAAGCCCTCCGGGTAATACGGGCCCACCGGGCCCAGGATAATGAAGAGCAGGTACTCCTTGGCGGGCCGCACTCCCAGGTGGGGCTCGGTGGCGATGACGGTGGGGCGGATATACAGGGAGGCCTCCGGGTGTGCCGGGGTCCAGGAGCCGTCTATCTTCAGGAGTTCCTTGAGGGCCCTCAGGAGCAAAGCCTCGTCGAAGGGCGGGATGGCCATGCGCTCAGCCGAAGTGGAGAAGCGCCGGAAGTTGTCGCGGGGCCTGAAGAGGGCCAGCCTGCCGTCGGGGTGGCGGTAGCACTTGAGCCCCTCGAAGATGGTCTGGCTGTAGTGGAGGACCATGGCCGACGGTTCGAGCATGAGAGGCCCGTATGGCTCGATGCGGGGGTTGCGCCAGGCTCCGTCGAAGTAGTCCATCTTGAACATGTGGTCAGTGTAGATGTCCCCGAAGCCCAGCGCGGCCCCGTCCGAAGGGCGCGGCTTGAGGTGCTTGGGTAGCTGTCTGCGGATGAGGATTTCCATGGGGGCACCAGAAGGGGCGTGAGCGCGCGGGGGGCGGAGGCGGCGGCAGGCCGCACAAGGCCATGCCGGTCACGGTCAGGCCGGTCAAGGCCAAGCCGCCGGTTCGGGCCCGCCTGCCGAGGCCTAGGGCATAGGGCCGCGCGGGGGCTTCAGGATGCCTCCCGCGACGGGCCGGCGCGGCGCCTGGGGCGGCGGGCCCCAGACGGGGGCGGGAGGCGCTTCCCGCCGCAGGGCGCGGAAAAGGCTATTTTAGGGCTTTTCAGGGTGTTTTTTCAAGGGTAGCGAGGCGCGGGGAGATGGGGAGGCGGGGAGGCTTAAGGCGCCTCCCGCTTTCTTTCCCTCCGCAGAGGCCCGTGTGTTTTGGCCCCTCAGGAAGGACCTTGCGGTTTCGGGCGTGGCCTGGCCCCCCTGACCGTCGGGGAAAGGCTTGTGCCATGGGCGCTTGTGCCGCCCCTCATCGGGGATTCCCTGCCCCGGCCGCGCCCGGTTTCATGCGCGGGCGCTTCGGCGCCGCTCCGGTTCAGGGCCGCCGCGACGCCTGCGGCCCCTTTGCGGCCCGGCGCGCCTTCAGGGCCCGCCGCCGCCATTTGGGCGTTTCGGCGCTTCGCGGGGCCTGAGGGATATTTTCCGGTACGGGGCGCCTTTCCGTTGCCTGTAGCCCTTTTAGCGTTCGGGGCGCTATCCGGTTCCGCGGTCATTTTGCAGGGCGCGTTTACCGGGGGCCGCAACATTTTTTGGGGAGCCTGTCGAGTCTCTCGGATTCCGAGGCTTCCGGCCTCTGGCCTCTGGCGGGCTCCCCGCGTCCAAGGGTCCTTTCCGCCTCAACTCATCTTGAAGCCGGCCCCTGGGCCAAGCGCCTCGCGGGAAACTTCCCCCGGAGCCTTCTGGCCACCGGCTCTGGCACCAGGTCGGAGATGTCGGCCCCCAGGGAGGCCGCCTCCTTGACCGTGGATGAGCTGATGTAGAACCATTGGTGGTCGGCCATGAGGAAGACCGACTGGATGCCTTTTTCGAGGTGGCGGTTCATCATGGCCATCCGGAACTCGTATTCGAAGTCAGAGGTGGCCCTGAGGCCCCGCAGGATGGCGCCTGCCCCACGGGAGCGGGCGTACTCGACGGTCAGGCCCTCGAAAAGGTCTATCTCGATGCGCCCCTCCGGGAAACCGCCCAACGACTCCTTCAGGAGCCCCACGCGCTCGTCGACCGTGAACAGGGCGCCCTTCTCGGGATTGCGCGCGACGGCGACGATTATCTTGTCGAAGACCGCGAGGCCCCTCTCCACGAGGCTCACGTGCCCCAGGGTGGGAGGGTCGAAGGAGCCAGGGTAGACTGCGGACGCGCCCATCGCGCGCCTCAGTTCCCGCCGTCGTCCGGGGTCTCGCCTTCCCCGCCGTGGCCGTGTCCGTGGTCCCCCTCAATGCCGTCGTGCGCGTGGTAGCCTCCGGCGTGTTCGGCGGAGTGGTCGTGCTCGTGCCCGTGGCTGTGCTCGTGAGGGTGCGAGTGTCCCTCGCCCAGGTGCGCGGCGGGATCGTTCCCGTGGTCGTGCCCGTGGCCGTTGGCGTGCTGGTGGTCGTGAACGTGGACGTGCCTGTGGGAGTGTTCCGCCCCCGGGTCTGGGGAGGCGCCGTGGTCATGGTCATGCCCGTGCCCGTGGTCATGATCATGTCCGTGGTCATGCCCGTGCACGTGGTCTTGATCATGTTCGTGGTCATGCCCGTGCCCGT
>JAITRL010000213.1 GCA_031288415.1 Deltaproteobacteria bacterium
TAGCGAAGCCTTCAAGGCAAGCCTCAAAGGCAGGGCTGACCCTGGTAACCCGTGGCCGCAAGGCAGGAACTCCTCAAGGCCAACCCCCCTTAGGACCGGGCAGGGAGGTGAACGGTTACCTTTCTAGTGCTTCAAGCGCCGGAAATTCCCGCCTCTCGCCCGTCGGACGAGGGCCTCGCTGGTAAAGGAGGGGAGGAACGGGCGGCGGGATCGCGCAACCCGCATGCCGGAAGCGGGGGAACGGCCCTCCGGCGCCTCCGGGCGGATAAGAAGCCTTCCGCGAAGGCGGTTCCGGAGGGCATTGCCTGCGCCTTGCCCTGCCCGTTCAGGATCTGGATGCGGGTTCAGGGCTTTGGCTTGTCCGTTCGGGGCTTGGCATGTCGGGTTCAGGCAGGCCATGCATGGCCGGGTAACCCTCATGCGTTTCGGGCGGGCCCGGCTCGGGCGAGGAGTCCGTGTCTGGCCGGGCGGGGCGGGCGGCCTGCGCTTGGCCGACAGGCCGGGCTGGTCAGGGCTTTGGCAAAGCCTTCAAAAAACATACATATTATACTTCCTATTCATTCCATATTCTGGAATATTCCAGCGTTTTACTTAAAAAAAATTCGGGCGCGTTTTGCCGCGCCCCGAAAAGGCCAGGGGTTCACATGCCCGGGAAGGAACCGCAGGCTGAGGCGTATGGCGCCCGGGCTTCAAGCGCGGCGGCCGGCGCCTGGGCCGCCGTTTCCGTGAGACTTCCCCGCCGGGCGCGAACTCCACTTCAGGCCGAAGCCGCCGGCCATGCCGGTTCGGCGGCCCCTCACGCCGCTCCGTTGTTTCTCAAGCTCCTCGGCGGGCCTTCAACTCCCTCTGCCGGCGCTCAAACGCCCCGCCGGCCGCTCAAACGCATTTCGCGGGCCTTGCGGGCGGGCCGGCGCCGCGCGCCGTCAGAGGCCGCGGCTGCCCTTCAGCGCAGGGGCGCGCCCTGGAACGCGGGCCCGGCGCCTTTTCCGGCGGCGCGCCCGGGCATTGCGCCTGCCGCAGGCGCGTAGCCGCCGGATCGCGCGGCGGGCGCGGCCGCGAAGGCCCGGAGACGCGAAAACGCCCTGAAGGCCGGGGCCTTAAGGGCGTTTTCGCGCGGCGGAAGGGCGGAAGGGCGGAAGGGAGCGAGGACGGGAGGGCGGCGGGCCTTCGGGCCGCCGGCGCCGCCCGCGCGAGGGAATGCCGGGTCAGTAGGCCCCGAAGTGGTAGAAGAGCAGGAGGCCCGTCGAGAACTGGTTGGGGGAGCCCCTGAGCACGAGGGGGGAGTCGAAGGCCTCGCCCGTGATCCGGGTGTATTTCGCGAAGAGGTCCACTGAGATGTTGGGGGCGATGTAGTAGTCCACCGTGCCCCCGAAGGACACGTCCTTGAGCCCTGCGGAGGGGGAGTAGGCATTGTAGCCGGAGCGCGCCGACTGCTCCTCGTTCACCCCGAAGTAGGTCCGGTTGTACTCGGAGTCCGCGAAGCCGGCTTCCGCCGCCAGCCCCCAGTGGAACGTCTCGTGCTGGCGGTTGAGGTAGCTCAGGATCATGTCCATGTTGAAGCCGCTGTCGCCGGAGATGGCCTGGAAGCCCCTGACGGCGAAGGTGACGTCGTCCATGTGGTACGCCACCGTGGCGCCGCCGGTCAGCTCCCCTTTCACGTCGCCCATGCCGAAGAGCAGGTCGCTGTCTCCCTCGTCCCGGGGCCAGCGGTAGTTGAGCGCGGGGGAAAGCTCCAAGGCCCCGCCCATCAGGTCGAACCTGATCCCCAGGCCCTTGGAGGTGGAGAGGAAGACCGGGCCGTAGCGGAGGTTGAAGTAGGGGAGGGGCTTGGCCTCCGACTTGTCCGACCCGGCGAACTCGGGGGCGTACACGGCGCCGACGCCGATGGATCCGGTTACCGGCGTGCCTCCCCCGTCGCCCGTGTCCATCACCTGGGCCGCCGCAGGCCCGGCCCAGAGGGCTGCGGAGGCGGCCGCGAAAAGCCAGATTCCGAGACGCTTCATGTGGCCCCCTCCTTGTCAGGGCCTCCCTGCAGCCTCCGGCTGCAGGGAGTGAGATAATGTCGGACAATATTGATCATACAGGGTTTTGTTAGATAGATCAATAGAAATCTGTTAGGAAAAAATAAAGTAATTAGATATCAATTTGCTTTTATATACAACATTTAGTTGTTGCCTAATACAAAAAGCACCCTGCTTCTGTGCAGTCCAAGCCCCAAGCAGTGGCACAGGCCGAGGCCAGCCTATGGAGCTGGTCAGGACCTGCCTGTGTTCCGGGCTGACCGGGTAGTCAGGAGAATCCGCCGGGCAGGCCCGGAAGAGCCCAGGCATCTGCTTTCCCGGCGCGCGGCCCGCCTGCGGCTGCCTTGCGCCTGCGGCTGCCTTGCGCCTGCGGCTGGCGGCCGCCTCAAGAGGCGGCCGCCAGCCGCAGGCGGGAATCCCGTGCGGTTACCCGCGCCGGAATCCGGGCGCAATCCGCCTCAAGAGGCGCCGACAGACTATGGAAAACCGGCCGAGCGCAAAAGGCGCGGCGCCGCGCCCGGTACAGCGCCCGGCGAGGGGATCTTTGACTTTATCATCTGAAGGAAGCGTGCCTTTTTGGCGGATCCCCCTCAGGGTCCTTGAGGCTCAGGAACATTCCGGGGC
>JAITRL010000222.1 GCA_031288415.1 Deltaproteobacteria bacterium
CCGCAACGGTTGCCGGGCTTGCGGCCAGAGTCGGCGGCCTTGAAACCGAGTTCAGCGGGCTCAAGGCAGGGGTTGCCGTGCTGACCGCAACGGTTGCCGGACTGAAGACGGAGGTTGCCGGCCTTGCGGCCGGAATCGGCTGCCTTGAAACCGAGGTTGCCGGCCTTGCGGCCAAAGTCGAGGGGCTTGAAACCGGGGTTGCCGGCCTTGCGGCCAGAGTCGGAGGCCTTGAAACCGGGGGTGCCGGGCGTCGAGACGAAGCGAGAAAAAATTCACATGAAATAGATATTTCTATACAGCTATATAAAAAATTTATAAGATGGCTAAAAGTTATTTTTATTATTATTATTGGATTATCTATATTACAAATTATCTATAATATTTTTTTATATTTAAATAAATAATTTTAAATAAACATAATTTCTTATATCTATGTATCCCGCCTCTTGCCTCTCGTGCCCGATCGCCTCTTAAGTCCGTCACGGCAAAACCAGGGTTTTTCCCGTTGCCGGGAACGCCAAAAATATCCCGGAGACCCGCGCGAAGCGTTTCCTCTGCCGCAGGCAATCCGCAAATCCTCAACCCGGCGGGGGGGTCTGCCTGCGACAGCGAAGAAAGCCGCAAGGCTCTTGGCGCCTCCTTTTGCCTGAAAGGCATGCCTCTGGCCGTTCACAGGCTGGAGAGAAGCCTGAGGCCGCCGACAGGAGAAAGCTGGTTTTTTCTGCCTGCGGTCGCCGCCAGGGACCCGCAGGGCTCCAGGAGGGGCCCCCAAGGGCCATCGGCAGCGATGCCCTCGCGTGCGAAGGCCAGCCGGAGGCAGGGGCCTCTGGTTGCCTAAAGCGGCGAAGCCATGCCGGTTCCGCAGGCGCGGGCCGCTCGGCCGCACTAGGCTTTTCCCGCGGCGATGCCAAAGCGCGGCGGCTGACCGCCGGGCCGCGCCCGTTGTCCGGAAAAGCCTCAGAGCATCGTTCGGGGCGCCTTGAAGGGCCCCTCCAGATCCCGGTAGATCTGGAGGGCGCTCCTGCGCCCGGTGTACTTCAGCCAGGGCTTCACGTGGGGAAGGCGGAAGGGCGGGAAGACTTCCGGCTCGCCGGGGGCGGGAGGCCCGAGACGGCGCACCTGCGAGACCTTCTCCTTGAGGGAGATGGACTGGCTCTCCTCCCAGACTTTGGGGTTCTGGGTGACGGGGTCGCTTTGGAACTGGTAGCGGCGCATGCCGACGTTAAGGATGCCCGCCACGCACAGCATGGTGACCAGAAGCGAGGTGCCCCCGTAGCTCACGAACGGGAGCGGTATGCCCACCACCGGAAAGAGGCCCGTCACCATGGCGACGTTGATGGCCATCTGACAGAACAGGACCGAGGCGAGGCCCAGGGCCAGGTATTTCCCGAAGACGTCGCGGCTCTTGCGCACCGTCGCGAGGGCCGAGCAGAGCAGGGTGTAGTAGAGGGCGAGCACCGCGCAGCAGCCCACGAAGCCCCACTCCTCGGCCAGGGCCGCGAAAGCGAAATCCGTCTTGGGCGCGGGCAGGAACCCGTACTTCTGCTGGGTGCCGTCGTGGAAGCCCCGGCCCAGGATCTGCCCGGAGCCCACGGCCCGCTTGGACTGGATGATCTGCCAGCCCTTGCCGTTGTAGTCGTCTTCCGGGTTGGCGTGGGTGAAGACCCGGTCGAGCTGGTAGGGGCGGATGACTTTCTTCTCCAGGAGGAACTCCAGGCCGCCGAAGACGGCGATCCACAGGGCGAGCGCCACCGCGGCCCCGCCCAGGGCCAGCTTGAGGGGCCTGGACCATCTCGCGTAGAGGAACAGGGGGAGGGCGGTGAGGCCCAAGAGCCCCGCGGTCCCCAGGTCGGGCTCCTTCAGGACCAGGCCTACGGGAAGCAGGGTGAAGGCCGCGGGGACCGCGAAGGTGCGCAGGGTGAGGCCCTTTTTCACGAACTCCTTGGCCGAGAACAGGGTCGCGATCACGATGACCAGAGCCGGCTTCATGAACTCAGAGGGCTGGAAGCGGAAGCCCGGCACCTCCAGCCAGCGCTGGGCCCCTCCGGCCTTCACTCCGAAGAACTCCACCATCAGGAGCAGCGAGATGCCTACGCCGAAGAGGGGGATGGCGCATTTCCTGAGGATCCCGTAGTCGACGGCGGCCGCGGCCAGGCACAGCAGGGCCCCCGCCCCGACGAAGATCAGCTGCTTGCCGAACTCCGAGAGCCCGGAAGAGGGGGGATGGCTCAGGGAGATGCTGTAGAGGTTGACAAGCCCGCAGAGGATGAGCCCCGCGGCCGAGAGGGCCAGGGGCCAGCTGAAGTTCTCCCACATCCTCCTGTCCAGCGAAAGCAGTTTCACAGCTCGCCCTTCCAGCCGATGGGCTTGTCAGGCTGCGCCTGGTAAGGCGGCATGACCGCAGCGTCCACGGACTTGTCGAAATACGCGGCGAGCACCTTGCCCGCCACCGGGCCGGCGTTGGACCCGCCTCCGCCTGAGTGCTCCAAAAGCACCGTCACCACCACCTCCGGGTTTTCAGAGGGGGCGTAGGCCGTGTACCAGGCGTGATCCTGGTAGCGGTAGGGCCTCCCCCCGCGGGTGTAGCCCTGGTAGCGCTTGAGGCTCACCACCTGGGCGGTTCCTGTCTTGCCGGAAACCTTCACGCCGGGCAGGCCCGCCCTGCGGCCGGTGCCCCCCGGCTCGTTGACCACGGCCTCCAGGCCTTTCCTGACCCTCTGCACGTAATCCGGCCGCAGGTCGATGCGGTTTATCACTTCGGGCTCCACCCGCCTGACCAGCCTCCCGTCGACGTCGGTCACCTCCCGCACGAGGTGGGGCCGCATGAGGGTGCCGCCGTTGGCGGCCACGGCCGTGTACTGGGCCACCTGGAGAGGGGTGGTGAGCATGTAGCCCTGGCCGATGGACACGGGCAGGGTCTCGCCCGCGTTCCAGGGGGCCTTGAAGCGCCTGAGCTTCCAGTCCTGGTCCGGCACCAGCCCCCCCCGCTCGGCGCTCAGGTCGGCCCCCAGGGGCCTGCCCAGGCCGAAATACTGCCGGATCCGGCGGGCCATCCTGTCCACCCCCAGGCGCCTGCCCACCTCATAATAGTAAACGTCGCAGGATTCCTTGAGCGAGCGGTGGAGGTTGACGCCCCCGTGGCCCCTGCGGTTCCAGCAGCCGAACACGTGGTCGCCCAGCCTGAGCCCGCCGCCGCAGCCGAAGACGGTCTCCGGGGTGATGACGCCCTCGGCGAGGGCCGCGAGCGACAGGGCGATCTTGAAGGTGGACCCGGGCGGGTACTGGCCGCTCACCGCCCGGTTCTCCATGGGGTGGAAGGGGTCATCGTTGAGGGATTTCCAGCGCTCGGCGGAGACCCCGCCCGTGAAGTCGTCCAGGTTGAAAAACGGGCTCGAGGCCATGGCCAGGATCTCGAAGTTCCGGGGATCCATCACCACGACGGCCCCGGCCTTCTCGCCCAGGACCGCCTGAGCCACCCGCTGGAGGCGGCTGTCGATGGTGAGCACCAGGTTGCGGCCCGGCTCCGGGTAGGCGCTCTCGAGCTCTTCCAGGAGCCGTCCCTTGGAGTCCACGGTCATGAGGCGGGTGCCCTTGGAGCCGCGCAGGAGAGCGTCCATGCTCTGCTCGATCCCGCTCTGGCCGATGAGGTCCCCCTGGCTGAGCCCGGGGTATTCGCCGGAGTCGAGCTTGCGCTGGCTCACCTCGCCCATGTAGCCGATCACGTGCGGCGCGAAGGAGCCCGAGACGGGCTTGCGCATGGAGGAGACCCGCACCGAGAGCCCCTTGAGGCCGTAACGCCTGGTCTCCAGGAAAGTCATGTCCGCCCGGCTGAGGTCGGTTATCCACACCGCGGCCTCGTAAGGCTGCTTCCAGAAGGGCTTGAAGCGGCGGGAAAGCTCCGCCGGGTCGCGGCCGATGACCCGGCCCACCTCGGCGGCCAGGGCTTTGGCGTCCTCAGGCTCCCCCACCTCCTTGGGGGTGACCAGGAGCTCGTAGCTCACGGTGTTGTCCACCAGGGTCCGCCCGTGGCGGTCCTTGATGAGGCCCCGCGTGGTGGGGATCTGGGTGAGGCGGGTGTAGTTGATCTCGGACTTCTGCCGGTACTCCTCCCCCATGTCCACCTGCAGGAACCACAGCCGCGCGATGATCACCGTGAAGGCCGCGATGAGCACCCAGTGGAGCCAGAAGAGGCGGAAGGCCTCGCCGGGCGCCGCCTGGCGGCCGGGTTCCCTGTCCGTCCATTGGCCTGCCACTACGCGCTCCTTTCGGCGGCCGCGCGGTCAAGGAGCCTGAACGCGGGGAGCCCCAGCAGCGCCGTGGTTAAGCCCTGTATACAATATATACTGAAATATTGATATAATAGTTTCAGAGGGCTAATACCTGTAAAAATATACATCAAAAAAGGATATAAAACAAGCCCGACAAACAAAACGGCGGCGAACAGAAGCAGGAAAACGCTCCAGGAGCGGTTGATCTCCACCGCGTAAGTCAGGGCCTTGACGAGCAGCGCGAGGAGGACCAGCGTCAGCGCCCAGCCCCCGGCGGGCCCTGCCGAGACGCCGTCCCGCAGGAACCCCAGCGCGAAGGCCCCGGCAGACGCGGCCCAGGCCTCGGCGCGCAACGCGAGCCAGACCAGGGCCAGGGCCGCCGGGTCCGGCGCGCACCCCCACAGGAGACGGCGGGCTTGGGGGCCTTCCAAAAGAAGATCGAGCGCTCCCCCGGCCGCCACGGCCAGGACTATCCCTGCAGGCTTGATGCCGGTTACCCGGGGGCTTTTGGCGATGTCCGGCAGGAGAGCCCCCTCTAGCGGCCGGGGCCTGAGGCCGGCGCGAAAGCCGGGGCGGCCGGCCCGCAGGCCTCGGCCGCGCCCCCGGAGGAAAGATCCGAGGGGCGCAAGGCCTTAAGACGCGCGGGGAGACAGGAAAAACCCAAGGCAAAAAACTTCCGGCCGCCTGAAATTAGAATCGGCAAAAACATAGGCTGACTGAAGCGCTGACCGGACGTTCCGCAGGCGCCGGGAACGGCCGGGACGATCAGGCTGGCTCCTCAAGGAAGGTTCGGTTGTGCAAGGGGGCAAGAAGGCTTCAGGGAAAGCTGACGGGGAAAAGGCCGCAAAAGGCGGTCCGGAGCGGAAGCGGGCGGAACTTAAGGTTCCGGCCGGCCGACGGCAAGCGGGGGAAGGAGAGGGCGGCCGGACGAGGCGGACAGGACAACAGGGCCCTGAGGGCCTTCGCCGGAGGCGTGAACCCTCAGGGGGCGAGGCCGCGACAAGGGAATCAAGCTTACGGGGCGGGGGGGCAGGCCTGAAAAAACGCCGCCGGAAGGACAGGCCGCGAAGGCGAGGGGCCGGCCTCCTCCGCTGGCCGCCGCAGGCGGCCTGCGGCCCTAATTCCTGCGGCCCTTCTTCTCGTAGAGCTCCCGGATGTCCGGGGAGAGCCGGAGCCAGTCCAGGGGGACCGGAGGGTCAAGCAGGATCAGGACTTCCTCCAGGCTCGCGAGATCCACGCTGGGGGAGACCTCGGCCCGCATGAAGAATCCCATGCTCATCTTGTCGATGAAAGTCACCGTGCCCAGGGCGAGACCCGCCGGAAAGATGCCGTCCAGGCCCGAGCTCACGGCGGCGTCGCCCAGCCTCACGTCCTCGTTCTTGCGGACGTACTCGAGGGAAAGCTTGCCGGGCCCGGCCCCGGTCATGAGCCCGCTTACGCGGTTGCGGGAGATGAAGGCGTCCACTCCGCTGGAGAGGTCAGTCACGAGCAGCAGCTTGGAGTAGCCGGGCGAGACCTCGGTCACCCTGCCCACGATGCCGGCCTGGGTGACGGCCGCGGCCTCGGGAAAGACCCCCTGTTCCGAGCCCGCCCCGATGACGACTGACTGGTAAAAGGGCCCGGGTTCCCAGGCGAGGACCCGGGCGGCCACTGTCCGGCTGGGGAGCCGCTCCTTGTAGTCCAGAAGGAGCCTGAGCCTCGCGTTCTCGACCCGAACCTCTTCCAGCTCGGTGATGAACCGAGTATGGCGGGCGAGGGCCGTCCTGAGGCGCTCGTTCTCGGCCTTGGCGGAGACCAGGCTGAAATAGCCCCGCCATACGCCTTCGACGGCCCCGGCGAGGCGGGAGACGAGGGAGGCCGCAAGTCCGGAGGCTTCCAGGCTCGCCCCTCCCGGCCCGTAGCCCCTCCCCCTGGGGCTCCAAAGGGAGAGAAGCACGAACGCCAGCGAGACCAGCGCGACCGCCGCCGGAAAAAAGGTTTTCGAGGTTTTACCCATTCAAGGAAGGCAAGGCGAAAACGATCCGGGGCGCCGCGCCGCGGACCTGACAGACTTTTGAATATATGCAGTAAAATTCGGCGGAAATCAAGCCCGGCTGGCCAAAAAAAAGCCAAAGCCCTTCATGGTGAGTACCCCGTTCGGCCACGCACCAGATTGAGCGTGCGTATAGCTGCCCTTGAACATATTTCACGCGGGGTCAGAGGGGCAAAAATGAATTATGGGGAGGAAAAGCCCTGCCCTGCGGAGCGGAGGCGGAGGAGTTCCGCAGGCCCGGCCTCCCGGGCCGGCCGCAGGGGCGGGAAAGCCAGGAAAAGCAGCCGGCAGGGCTTTGCCCCTCCCGCAGGCGGCCGGGGCCGGCGGCATCGGCCCGGCGGCTCCGCCAGGCTGGTTCCGAAGCCGGAAACAAGGCCGGAAAAAAAGGGCGCGGCCCCCGGCATGGCCTTGCGGGAGACCGCCTTGCCGGGGGCCGCGCCGGAAAACCGGGGGCCGCCAAAGCCCAAAAGGGAGACGGCCTGCAGGGAAGGCCGCGCCGAGCCCGCAGCCGGGCGAGGGGGCCGGGGCGGGAAATGAAGCGGCTCCTGGCTCCGGAGGCCTCTACTGGATGGTGATCTCCTTGAGGATGTCCAGGATCTCCAGGGCCATGCCGGAGCCGATGGCCACGGTCTTCAGCGGCTCGTCCGCGATGCAGATGGGCAGGTGGGTCTCCTCGGAGATGAGCTTGTCCAGGCGCTTGAGGAGGGCGCCGCCGCCGGAGAGCACTATGCCCTTGGTCACTATGTCCGCCGCGAGCTCCGGCGGTATCTGCTCGAGGGCCGAGCGCACCGTGGTGACGATGGCATCCACCTGCTCGGTTATGGCCTTGCGGACCTCCTCGGAGTCAATCGCCACGGCCTTGGGAAGGCCGGTGACGGTGTCGCGGCCCTTCACCTCGAGGGTGTCCACCTGGTCCGAGGGGTAGGCGGTGCCGATCTCATGCTTGATGAGCTCCGCCGTGGTCTCGCCGATCAGGAGGTTGTACTTCTTGCGGATGTACTGGGTGATGGCCTCGTCCATCTTGTCCCCGCCCATGCGCACGGACTTGGAGTAGACGATGCCCGCCAGCGAGATGATGGCCACCTCGGTGGTGCCCCCGCCGATGTCCACGATCATGTTGGCCGTGGGCTCGGTCACGGGCAGGCCGGCCCCGATGGCGGCGGCCATGGGCTCCTCGATGAGGTAGACCTCGGAAGCGCCCGCCTGCTCGGCCGCCTCGCGGACGGCCTTCTTCTCCACCTGGGTGATGCCGGAGGGCACGGCCACGATGATGCGCGGCTTGAGTATCCTCCGGAAGTGGGCTATGCGGATGAAGTGCCGGAGCATAGCCTGGGTTATCTCGAAGTCGGCTATCACGCCGTCCTTCATGGGGCGGATGGCCGTGATATGCTTCGGGCACCTGCCTATCATTTCTTTGGCCTTCGCCCCCACCGCCAGGACCTGCCCGCTCTTGCCGTTCTTCTGGACGGCCACGACGGAAGGCTCCGACAGGACGACCCCGCGGCCCCGGAGGTAGACCAGGGTGTTGGCCGTGCCGAGGTCGATCGCGAGATCGCTGGAGAATAAGCCGAGGAGGTGTCGGTGAAATTTCATCGGGGGTTTGTTCCTTGCCCGCGGCAGGGGTAAGGTCCCTTCGGCCGGCGGGCCCGCCCGCGGCCTTTCCGGCGGCGGGAGAGGCAGGCCGGCCTCGTTGGCCCGGCCCTCGGGGGAATAAGGGCCTGGCAAACGGCGCCTGGCCTCTGAAGGCCTCGCGCGAGGCGCCTGAAGGCAGGGGCTTCCCGCGCGGCAGGGCTCAATGCCGCCGCGCTCGCCTGCGCGGCTGTCCCCGCGCGCCGCGCGGCCGCCTCGCCATTATGCCAAAAGCGGATCGCCTGCGCAAACGCGGTTCCCCTCCGCCGGGCGCGCCCGGGCTCGCCGACGGAGGGCCGGAGAGGCGCCCCGGGCGGAAAAACTGGCGCAGTCCCCTGCTGAGCGCCAGACTAGCATAAAGGGGAGGCAAATCACAGCAAAAAACCCCGACCGCCCGACAGGGCTGGATCCAGGACGTTTAGGCCCGAAAACCCGGCAAGGCCGGAAACCCGGAAGCCCCCGCCGGGGAATCTTCCTGAGGCGCCGGCCGGCCCGCCGCGCCCCTGCGGACATCGGGCAAGGACCCGCGTCCGTAAAATTTTGGGATATTTCGGGCCGGAGCCTGCAGGGGCTTGGGGACCCGGAAGGGCCTGAGGCTTGGGGACCCGGCAAGGCCTGGGGCTTGGGGCCTGGCTCCCAGGCGGGCCTGGGGCGGGAAGGAGGGGCGGCGGCCTCCGTGAAAAAACGCCGCCAAGGTCTTGCGGGAGGCCACGGGCGGCGTTTTAAACGGTGGCGGCGCCTCCGGCAAGGACGGGAGCTTTCCCGCAGCAGGCCGGACCGGCGCGGCTGGAAGGGGCTTTCCGGCACTTAGGCAGAGCCTGAGCGGCCCTCGCCGCAGGACAGCCGGGAGCCGGAGGGCCCGGAGCGCCTCGCGGCGCCTCTGGCAGGCCCCTGACGGGAGACTGCCGGGAGCCTGCGGGAGCCGGAGGACCGAAGCGCAGGCGCGGGGATCCTGCGGCCCGCAGGAAGCGGCCTCTTAAGGGCGGGCCGGGGAAGCCTAGTCCTCCTGGGCGGTCTTGAGCTCCTGCTGCCGCTTGCGGCTGGCCTCGACCCTCCGGCGGCGGTCCTCGGCCCGGCGGCCCCGGTCGCTCCTGTCGCCGACCTTCACGTAGTCGGGGGTGATGAGGGAGACGGCGGCCATGACCGCGGCATCCCCCTTGCGGAGGCCGATCCGTCCCATGGTGAGGAAGCCGGAGCCCCTCTCCTTGAAGAGGTCGGAGGTCTTCACCGCCTCGAAGAGGCGGTTGACGGTGGAGCCCTTGGTGAGGATGCCCTGGGCTCTCCGGTAGCTGGGAATGTCGCCCTTCTTGGCCAGGAGCGCGACCTTGTCCACCAGGGGCTTCATGGCCTTGGCCTTGTCCACCGTGGTGACCAGCCGGTTGACCTGCTTGCGGGGCCGGTAGTTGGTCTTCGCGGTGCTCCGGTCCTTGGCCGCGGCCTCCCTCTTGACGGCCTTCTCATCCTTCTCGTCGTACAGGAAGTTGTCGAAAAGGCTGGTCACCAGGTTCCTCAAAAGCATCCGGCGGTGGGATGCGGTGCGGCCCAGCTTGACGTTGGATTTGCGGTGCCTCATGGTTCTTCTCTCAGTCGCGGGCCGGAGGGCGGCCTCAGGCAAAGGCCCCCCCAGGACCCGCGCTCACTCGTCGCTTAAGGCGGGGCGCTTGAAGTCGCCCACGGTCATCCCGAGGTGCAGGCCCAGGCTGTTGAGCACGTCCTTGATCTCGTTGAGGGACTTGCGGCCGAAGTTCTTGGTCTTGAGCATCTCGCTCTCGGTCCTCTGCACCAGCTCGCCGATATAGTAGATGTCGGCGTTCTTGAGGCAGTTGGCCGCGCGCACGGAGAGCTCAAGCTCATCCACGGTCCGGTAATAGGCGGCGTCCAAAAGGCCCCCGGAGGGCGCGCTGATGGAACCCATGCCCACCCCGGGCGCGCTGAAGCTCGAGAAGATCTGAAGCTGTTCGGTCAGGATCTTGGAGGCCTTGGACACCGCCTCCTGGGGGGAGACGGAGCCGTCGGTCCAGACCTCGAGGGTGAGCTTGTCGTAATCGGTGCGGTGCCCGTGGGTGGTGTTGGTGACGTTGAAGTTGACCTTCTGGATAGGCGAGTACATGGCGTCCACGGGGATGGCGCCGATCTCCTGGGTCTCGTCCGCCGAGGGCTTCTCGGCGGGCACGTAGCCCCGGCCGGCCTCCGCCTTCATGATCATGGTGAGCCTGCCCCCGGCGGCGACGGTGGCGAGGCGCTGGCTCCTGTTGAGGATCTCCACCTTATGGTCGGTCACGATGTCGCCCGCCGTCACTTCGGCGGGGCCGGGCACGTCAAGCCTGAGCTCCGCCGAGTCGGCGTTGGGGCTCAGCCTGAGGCGCACCTCCTTGAGGTTGAGTACGATGTCCGCCACGTCCTCCTTGACGTTGCTGATGGTGGAAAGCTCGTGCAGGACCCCGGTTATCCTGACTGAGGTGATGGCCGCCCCGGTCATGGAGGAGAGGATGACCCGGCGGAGCGCGTTGCCGAGCGTGAGCCCGAAGCCCCTCTCCAGGGGCCGGCACACGAACTTGGCGTAGTTTCTGGCTGGGATGTACTCGTCGATCTCTACCTTAGGAGGGATTTTGAGTTCTGTCAGCTTTCTTTCCATGGCCTCTCCCGAAAACCGCTCGCGGGTTAAGGTTCAATGGCTTGGGCGCCGGCGGCGGCCTGGGGGCCCGCCGCCGGCGGGAGCGACTTCAGGGCCCCGGCGGGCCGCGGCCCGCTTCCGGGGGGGCCGCGCCCGCAGGCGTCAAGGCTACTTGGAGTAGAGCTCGACTATGAGCTGCTCGTTGATGGTCACGGGGAGGTCCTGGCGGGTGGGGAGGTCCTTGATCCGGCCCTTGAAGGCGGCCTTGTCCAGCTCCATCCACGCGGGCCCGCCCCGGCGGCCCACGGTCTCCAGGGCGCCCGCGATGACCGCGGCGCCGCGGCTCTTCTCGCGGATGCTCACCTCGTCCCCGGACTTCACGAGGAAGCTCGGGATGTCCACCTTGCGGCCGTTGACCTGGAAATGGCCGTGGGAGACCAGCTGGCGGGCCTGGGTCCTGGAGCCGGCGAAGCCCAGGCGGAAGACTATGTTGTCCAGGCGCCTCTCCAGGAGGATCAGGAGGTTCCCGCCGGTGACGCCCTTCTGGCGCTCGGCCTTCTCGAAGAGGGCCCGGAACTGCTTTTCCAGCAGGCCGTAGGAGCGCTTCACCTTCTGCTTCTCCCTGAGCATCAGGCTGTAGCTGGTGGGTTTTCCCCTGTGCCTTCCGTGCATGCCGGGCGCCTGGGGCCTCCTGTCGAAGGAGCACTTCGCCGAGTAGCAGCGGTCCCCCTTCAGGAAGAGCTTGGAGTTCTCCCGCCGGCATATCCGGCAGCTTGCATCGGTGTATCTGGCCAAACGAATCGTTCCTCCCGAATGCGGAAAAAAAAGCTGAAGTCCGGGGCTGCGGCGGGGCTCGCCCGAGCCGGGCCTCGCAGGGCCCTCAGACGCCCTCGCGGGGCCGCGCGGGCCCGCAGCCCTCCGCAGCCCCGCCGGCCGGGCGGGCCGCGGGCCTCTAAGGCTAAACGCGGCGCCGTTTGGGGGGGCGGCAGCCGTTGTGGGGGATAGGGGTCACGTCCCTGATGAGGGTCACGTGGAGGCCGGAGGAGGCGAAGGCCCGCATGGCCGCCTCCCTGGCGTTCCCCGGGCCTTTCACGAAAATCTGGATGGTGTGCATCCCGTAGTCGCGGATCTTCTTGCAGGCGTCCTCGACCGCGGTCTGCGCCGCGTACGGGGTGCTTTTACGGGAGCCCTTGAAGCCCGTGACGCCCGAGCTGGACCAGACGAGGGTGTTGCCGTCGGGGTCGGTGATGGTCACGATGGTGTTGGAGAACGTGGACAGGATATGGGCGATCCCGGCGGGCACGTTCTTCTTTTCCTTCTTCTTGCGGGCTTTGCGGACAGCCTTGGCCGACATATCTAGATTACCGTCCTCCGGGGGCGCTCGCTCCGGGGCTTCCGGCGGGCCCCTTGCGCGCAGGGCCCGGCCTCAGTGGTTAGGACTTGGACGGGGCCTTCTTCTTCCCGACCACCGCGCGGCGCGGCCCCTTGCGGGTGCGGGCGTTGGTGTGGGTCCTCTGGCCCCTGACGGGCAGGTTCCTGCGGTGCCTCAGGCCCCGGTAGCAGCCCAGGTCCATGAGCCTTTTGATGTTCGTGAGGATCTCGCGGCGCAGGTCGCCTTCCACCTTGTACTCGGAGTCGATGATCCTGCGGATGCGGGTCACCTGATCCTCGGTGAGGCTGTCGCTCCTGACGGCTCCGTCGACCCCCGCCTTCTGGCAGATGGCCAGGGCGCTGGGCCGCCCCAGGCCGAAAATGTAGGTGAGGGCGATGTCGATTCTCTTCTGCCGCGGCAGATCTATGCCTGATATCCTGGGCAATTCTCCCCTCCTGGGCGCGCGGGCGCGGCGGTCCCTAGCCCTGGCGCTGCTTGTGCTTGGGGTTGGAGCAGATGACGCGGACCTGGCCGAAACGCTTGATGATCTTGCATTTCATGCACATCTTCTTGACTGACGAGCGGACTTTCATGGCCTTGATCCTTCAATTGCGGCCGGCCGGTCCCGGAAAAAGCACCGGCGGGCGTCGGAGGGCTGGAGACGGGTATTGGCAAGGTCCGGGGCCGCCTTGCGGCGGGCGGCCCCGCGCGCCATGCGGCGGAGGGGCGGAAAAAGGTTTTCCCGATCCGCCGGCCCCTGCGGCGGCGGGGCCCGGAGGCTCAGGAAAGGGCCTGGAAAAGGGCCTTCTCCACCTCGGCGGGGGGCTTGCTCCCGTCCACCCGGCGGATAAGGCCCTTGTTCTCGTAGTACCCGATGAGAGGCCCGGTCTGGCTGGCGTAGACCTTGAGGCGGTTGAGGACCGCCTCGGCGGCGTCGTCGGCCCTCTGGTAGATCTCGCCGGAACACTTGGGGCAGATCATGGACTCGGGCGGGGGGTTGTGGGTCTGATGCCAGACCGCGCCGCAGGACTTGCAGACCCTGCGGCCCGAGAGCCGGCCCACCACGGTCCCGTCGGGCGCCTCGAGGAGGGCGACATGGTCGATGCGGGTCCCCTGGAGGGCGAGGAGCCTGTCAAGCTCCTCGGCCTGGACCGGGGTCCTGGGGAAGCCGTCCAGCAGGAAGCCCTTGGCGCAGTCGGGCTCCCGGAGCCGGTCGGAGACCAGTTCCAGGACCAGGCCGTCCGGGACGAGCTCGCCCTTCTCCATGTAGCCCTTGGCCTTTAGCCCGAGAGGGGTGCCTTCGGCCAGGTTCCTGCGGAAGATGTCCCCGGTCGAGATATGGGGGATCCCGAAACGGTTCTTGACGGCGGCGGCCTGCGTGCCCTTCCCGGTTCCGGGAGGGCCCAAAAGGACTATGATCATGGGAGGCCTCCGCGGCCCGCCGCCCTGAAGCGACGCTCGCCGCAGGGAGGGCAAATTGCCATTATTGCACGATTCGGCCTTCCCGGTCAAGAGGCGGCCGGAAGGCGCGAAACAGGGGGAAATGCGGGAAAAAAAGAGGAAACTGCCGAAATCAGAAGGATAAAAAAATCCGCCGGGGCAAAAAACCGAAAAGGCGAAAAACCGGAAAAACCGAGAACCGGTCGGGAAACAGGGGAAAAAACGGGAAACCGGAAAAAGGCCGGCGCGGCCTAAAAGCCCCTCCGCCTGGGGTGGATCTTGCCCATGCCCGACAGGCCCTTCTTGAGGAAGCCGTCGTACTGCTGGTTCACCACGTAGGAATATATCTGGGCGACCGTGTCGAGGGCGACCCCCACGACGATCAGGAGCGCCGTGCCCCCGAAATAGAAGTTCACGTTGAAGTAGCGGCTGACGAACGAGGGGAGCAGGCAGATGACCGACACGTAGAGGGCGCCCCACAGGGTGATGCGGGTGAGCACCCGGTCTATGTACTCGGCCGTCCGCGGGCCCGGCCGGATGCCCGGCACGAAGCCCCCGTTCTTCTGCATGTTCTCGGCCACGTCCGAAGGGTTGAACTGGACCCCGGTGTAGAAGTAGCAGAAGAACACGATGAGGGCGACGTAGATGAGGTTATAGAGCCAGTTGCCCCGGTTGAGCCACTCGGTCATGCCCTTGATGGTGGGGTTGTCGACGAACTGCCCGATGGTGGCCGGGAACATGATGAGGGAGCTGGCGAAGATGGGGGGGATAACGCCGGCCGGGTTGAGCTTGAGGGGCAGGTGGGTGTTCCTGCCGCCCACGAGGCGCCTCCCCACCATGCGCTGGGAGTAGCTCACGGGGATGCGCCGCTGGGCCCTCTCGCAGAACACGACCCCCGCCACTATGACCAGCATCGCCGCCCCCAGGAAGGCCATGCGCAGAGGGGACTGGTCGCCGTGGAACACTGCCTGGAAGGTCTCCACTATGGCCGAGGGGAGCCCCTCCACTATGCCGGCGAAGATGATGAGCGAGATGCCGTTGCCGATCCCGCGCTCCGTTATCTGCTCGCCGAGCCACATGATGAAGCAGGTGCCCGCGGCCAGGGTTATCATGCTCATGAGCCGGAACGACGTGCCGGGCTGGAGCACTATGGAGTCCGCGCCCGCCATCTGCATGCGCTCGATGCCCACCGCCAGCATGAAGCCCTGGAAGAGGGAGAGGCCCACTGTCAGGTAGCGCGAGTACTGGGTGAGCTTGCGCCGGCCCTGCTGCCCCCCCTCCTTCTTGAGGCGGCCCAGGTGCGGCCAGACGACCGTGAGCAGCTCCACGATGATGGAGGCCGAGATGTAGGGCCTGATGCCCATGGCGAAGATGGAGAACTGGGACAGCGCCCTGCCGGAGAAGAGGTCGAACAGCCCCAGGAGGGTCCCCTGGTAGCGGCTGAAGAACTCGGCCAGGACCGCCGTGTCCACCCCCGGGGTGGGGATGTGGACGCCGATGCGGTACACCGCCAGGATGGCGAGCACGTACAGGAGGCGGTTGCGCAGATCCTTGGAGATTCCGCCTTTTGCGACGCCTGCTTGCAACTGGTCCGTCCTTCGCCGCGGCCCCTCCGGACAGGGGAAGGCGGCCTCTCGCGCGGCCCGCGCGGCCTTGGGATGAGGTCGGTTCGGGGAACCCGCCGGCGCCTGCGGCCTCCGGTGGCGGCGGGCGAAGCGGGGAGGGGCGGGCCCGGGGGAGGGCCCCCGCCAGGCCGGGAGGGCTCAGGCCGCCCCGGAGGCGGCGGCGGGCCTTGCGGCCTTCAGCGGCGCCTGCTCTACCTTGCCCCCGGCCTCGGTCACTTTCTTGACCGCGGCCGCGCTGGCGTACTGGACCCGGAAGGTCAGGGGCTTCGTTATCTCGCCCTTGGCCAGCAGGCGCACCGGAAGCTCCGGGCCGCGGGAGAGCCCGAGGGCCCGGATGGCGGCGGAGTCCACGACGCTTCCGGCCTCGAGCTCCGCAAAGGAGCCCAGGTTCACGACCGCCCAGCGCCTCTTGAAGACGTTGGTGAAGCCCCGCTTGGGGAGCTGCCTCTGGAGGGGCATCTGCCCTCCCTCGAAGCCGGGAGGGGTGCCGCCGCCGGATCTGGCCTTCTGCCCCTTGTGGCCGCGGCCGGAGGTCTTGCCGAGGCCGGAGGACTCCCCGCGGCCCACGCGCTTGCGCGGCTTGCGGGAACCTTTGGGGGGGGCGAGGTTGGAGAGGGTGAGCATCAGATCTCCTCCACCTTCAATAGGTACTCTATCTTCCTGATCATGCCGAGGATGGGGGGGGTCGCGTTCTGTTCGACCGAGTGGCCGATCCTCTTGAGGCCCAAGGCCGCCGCCGTCCGGCGATGGCTCGGGAGCCTGCCGATGAGGCTCCTCTTCTGGGTTATCCTGAGCCTTTTGACCTGTTCTTCCATGTCTTGGGTCTCCTTACGGGGGCTCCTTTATAGGCCTATGGCCCGGACCGGGCAGGCGCGGCCCGGCCGGGCGACGGCCCGGGCCCCTCAGGGGCCCCGCCTGCTCCCGGCGGGAGGCGAAACTCCCGGGCCAGGGGCAAAGCCTGCGCGCGGGCGCGGCGGGGGCCCGGCGCCCTGCGGGGCGGGCCCCCCCGGCCTCCGCCCTCAGACCCGGAGGCGCTCGGGGGGGACCCCGCGCTCCCTGGCCACGGTGCGGGCGAGCTTCATCTGGCCCAGGGCGTCCATGGAAGCGCGGACCACGTTGTGGGGGTTGTTGGACCCCAGGACCTTGCTCAAGAGGTCCTTGACCCCGGCGGCCTCCACCACCGCCCGCACGGAGCCGCCGGCGATGACGCCGGTGCCCTTGGCGGCGGGCTTGAGGAGCACCCGGCCCGAGCCGTGCTTCCCGATGGCCTGGTGGGGGACCGTCGTGCCCGCCAGATCCACCTGGACCATGGCCTTCTTGGCCTTCTCGGTGCCCTTGCGGATGGCCTCGGGCACCTCGGCGGCCTTGCCGAGGCCCGCGCCCACCTTGCCGCGGCCGTCGCCCACGACTACGATCGCCGAAAACGAGAAGCGCCTGCCTCCCTTGACGACCTTGGCCACGCGGTTGACGTGGACCACCTTCTCGATAAAGCCCGAGTCTTCAGGCTCCGGTCTGTAAGCCACTTGCTTCCACCTGTAGCCCCGGCAGGAAACCGGGTGAAACCCCTAGAACTTCAGGCCGGCCTCGCGGGCCCCCTCGGAGAGGGCCTTGACCCGGCCGTGGTAAAGAAACCCGTTGCGGTCGAAGACCACGGCGCCGTAACCCTTGCCTTTGGCCGCCTCGGCGACGGCCTTGCCCACGGCCTTGGCCGCCTCGATCTTCTTGAGGCCTCCCAGGCTCCCCTTGACCGAGGCGGTCAGGGTGGAGGCCGCGGCCAGGGTACGGCCCGAGACATCGTCTATGAGCTGGGCGTAGATGTGCCGCGCGGAGCGGAAGACCGACAGGCGGGGCCTCTCGGCGGTGCCCCGCACCTTCTTCCGCACGCGCCTCTGGCGCGTGTGGCGCATCTCGATGCGTTTGTTCTTCACTGTTGCAAGTCCCTTTCACGCCGACGGCGGGAGCCCGCTGGGCCGGCCGGCGGCAGCCTTCAGGCCCTACTTGGAGCCGGCCTTGCCGACCTTGCGGCGGATGACCTCTCCCATGTACCTGATGCCTTTGCCCTTGTAGGGCTCCGGGGGGCGGTAGGCGCGGATGGTGGCGCAGGTCTGCCCCAGGAGCTCGTTGTCCACCGAGGAGAGGGAAACCCTCCCGGCCTTGGTGTCCACCTTGGCCTCCACGCCCTCAGGCAGGGCGTGGATGACCGGGTGCGAGAAACCCAAAGAGAGGCGCAGGGCCCGGGGGCCCTCCTCCTCTATCTTCCAGCCGACCCCCTGGACCTCCAGGGTCTTGGAGAAGCCGGCGGACACCCCCGTCACCATGTTGGCCGCCAGGCTCCTGGAGAGGCCCCAGAAGGGCTTGGAGGAGGGATCGGAGGGATCCCTGGGGACCACCTTCAGGCTCCCGCCCTCGACCTGCGCCGTGACGGCCGCGTGCAGGCGGCGCTTCAAGGCCCCTTTGGGCCCCTTGACCTCAAGCTCGGGGTCCTTCCAGGTGACCTGGACCCCCTGGGGGAGGGTTATGGGGAGTTTGCCTATTCTGGACATGTGATCACCCGAAGGGCAGCCGGGCCTGAAAAGCGCGGCCCGGATGGGCGCAAGGCCCCGGCGGCCTTGCGGACCTGACGCGCCGCGGGGCCTGAGGGCCGGGAAGCGCGCGGGAAGGGCCGGGGCCGCGGACGGGCGCGCCCCTCGGCCTGCGGAGGGCCTGCGGGGGCCCTGGGCCGGGGAAGGCGCGCCAAGGAAAAAGGCAGGCCCTCCCCCCGGAAACGAAACCTACCAGATCTGGCAGATGGACTCGCCGCCCAGGTTGTGGCGGCGGGCTTCCTTGTCCGTCATCACGCCGTGGGAGGTGGAGACGATGAGCACGCCCAGGCCCGAAAGCACGGGCTGGATCTCGTCGGCCTTCCTGTAGACGCGGCGGCCGGGCTTCGAGACCCGCTCGAGGCCCTTGATGACCGGGGCGTTGGCTTCCGTGTACTTCAGGAAGATCCTGATGACCCCCTGGCGGTTGTCCCGGGACACCTTGAAGTTCTTGATGAAGCCCTCGTCCTTGAGGATCTTGACGATGGCCACCTTCAGGCGGGAGGCGGGCACGTCCACCCGGTCGTGCTTGGCGGTGAGGGCGTTGCGGACCCGGGTCAGGAGGTCGGCGATGGGATCGGTCATGCTCATTGAGTCACCTCAACCTCACCAGCTGGCCTTGACGACGCCGGGGATCTCCCCCGCCAGTGCCATCTTGCGGAAGCAGATGCGGCAGAGGTTGTAGCGCCTCAGGTAGGCGCGCGGACGGCCGCACACCGGGCAGCGGTGGTAGGCGCGGGAAGAGAACTTGGGCTTCCGCGCGGCTTTGACGATCATGGAGGTTTTGGCCATACCTGAAAAGGACTCCTGTCAGGCCCCGGCTCTCCGGGGGATCAGTGCTGGGCCGTGCCCTTGCGGAAGGGCATCCCGAGCTCGGCCAGAAGGAAGCGGGCCTCCTCGTCGGTCTTGGCCGTGGTGACGATGGTGATGTTGACGCCCTTGACCTTGTCGATCTTGTCGTAGTCGATCTCGGGGAAGATGATGTGCTCCTTGAGGCCCAGGGTGTAGTTCCCGCGGCCGTCGAAGGCCTTGGGGCTCACCCCCCGGAAGTCGCGCACCCTGGGAAGCACGATGTTCAGGAGCTTGTCCAGGAAGTAAAGCATCCGTGCCCTTCTGAGCGTCACCGTCGCCCCGATGGCCATGCCCTCGCGGAGCTTGAAGGCGGCGATGTTCTTGCGGGCCTTGGTGATCACCGCCTTCTGGCCGGTCATGGCCGTCAGCTCGGCCTGGGCGGAGTCGAGGATCTTGGGGGAGTCCTTGACTTCCTTGCCGAGGCCCATGTTCAGCGTGACTTTGACCAGCCTGGGCACCTGGTTCACGTTCTTGTAGTTAAACTCCTTGGTGAGCTTGGGAACGACCTGCTCACGGTAGAAGTCCAGTAGACGCGGCATCTTCTTCCTCACTGGAGGCCGGGGGCCGGGCGCGGGCGGCCCCGGGGGCTGCGGGCCGGGCGCCTTCAGGCGGCGGGGCTTGGCCCGGGGCGGCGGAAGGCCCGGAAAGCCGCGGCGGGAATCGGCAAAGGCTTATCGCGGCGCGCGGCGGCGGACGAGGCGGACAAGGCGGAAAGCGGCGAACGGACGGGCAGGGGGGCAATCGGCGGACTTAGGAGGGCAAGGCCGGCGGAGCCGCGCGGGGGGCGCGGCGCCCGCGCCCGAAAGGCTACGCCCCGCCGGGACCGCCGCCAAGGGGAGCGCGGCCGGGCCCGGCCTACGTCTTTTTGCGGGGCTCCCTGGCCTCCCCGCAACGGCGGCAGACCCAGGTGACGGTCTTCGACTTCCGCCCGTTCTCCTCGCTGACCTGAACGCGGCGCCGCAGCGAGCTGGGCTTAGAGCAGGAGCGGCAGTAGTAGGCGGTGTTGGAGACGTGGATCGGGCACTCCAGGCTCATCCGGCCGCCTTCGCGGTTGATGTCCTGACGGGGCTTGACGTACCTCTCGATGAGGTTGAGGCCCTCGACGAAGACCTGGTTCTTCTTGGGGACGTATTTCTGGAAGTTCCCGAACTTGCCCTTTTCCTTGCCGGAGATGACGTAGACCACGTCCCCGGCGCGGTAGGGGCAAGGTATCCTGCGGGCCTTCTCGGCCTTCTCCCTTGACTTGAGGCGCTCGGCCAGGCTGCTGGCGGCCATAGTCTCCTCCTAAATGACCTCAGGGGCCAGGGACACGATCTTCGTGAAGCGGCGGGAACGCAGCTCGCGGGCCACGGGGCCGAAGATGCGGGTTCCCACGGGCTCCCTGTCCTTGTTGATGAGCACCGCCGAGTTGTCGTCGAACTTGATGTAAGAGCCGTCCACGCGCCCCACCTCCTTGACGGTGCGGACTATGACGGCCTTGGCCACGTCCCCTTTCTTGACCTTGGAGCCGGGGATGGCCTCCTTGATCGAGACGACGATAATGTCCCCCAAAGAGGCATAGCGCCTTTTGGACCCGCCCAGGACCTTGATGCAGGACACCTCCTTGGCCCCGGAGTTGTCGGCCACGCTCAGTCTGGTTTCCGGCTGTATCATTTTTCAATCTCCGACTGGGGCGCCCCGGAGGGCGCGTGGCCTCAGGCCTGGGTCGCGATGACCTTGATGAGCCTCCAGCGCTTGAGCCTGGACAGGGGGCGCGACTGGATGATCTCGACCGTGTCGCCCAGGCGGGCGACGTTCTTCTCGTCGTGGGCCATGAACTTGGCCCGGCGGCGGATGTACTTCTTGTACACGGGATGCTTGACCAGGCGGTTGACCAGCACCACCACGGTCTTGTCCATCTTGTCGGACACCACCACGCCGGTCAGCGTCTGGTTAGGGCTTCTCTGCTCGGCTTCCACGTTTTTCACCCCTCCCGCCCGGGCTGTCCCCCGGCCGCGGCGCCCTTGGCGCCCGCTTCCCCGTCCGCGGCGGCCAGCCTGGCCTTCTCGTTCAAGATTGTGTTGAGCCGCGCGATGTTGCGGCGGTGCTCCCTGACGGCGCGGAAGTTCTTCACCTGGGAAGGGGGCTGCAGGCGCAGGTGAAGGGCCTCCTTCTCCATGGCCTCCCTGCGGGCCACGAGCTCCTCCGGCTTCAGGCGCCTGAGCTCCTCGAGCAGGTCTGTCTTTTTCACTGGATCTCCCCCCTGACGATGAAGCGGCACCCGAAGGGGAGCTTGTTGGCGCACAGGCGCATGGCCTCGCGGGCGGTGTCCTCGGGCACGCCGTCCATCTCGAAGAGTATCCTTCCGGGCTTGATCACCGCCACCCAGCCCTCGGGAGTGCCCTTGCCCTTGCCCATGCGGGTCTCGGCGGGCTTCTTGCAGACCGGCTTGTCGGGGAAAACGCGGACCCACAGCTGGCCCCCGCGCTTGACGTGCCTGTTGATGGCCACGCGGCCGGCCTCGATCTGCTGGGCGGACATGTAGCCGCGGCCAAGGGACAAGAGCCCGAAGCGGCCGAAGTCGAGGGCGGAGCCCCCCTTGGCCAGGCCGCCGCGGCGGCCCTTCTGCTGTTTCCTGTGCTTGGTTCTCTTGGGGGAAAGCATCGTGAGCTCCCTGATGACTCGAAAAGGGATCGGCCCGGCAAGGGCCGCAGGCCGGCGGGGATCGGGCCGCAAAAGGGCCGGCCGGAGGCTCCGGCGCGGGGGATCGGGCCGGAAGGCGGGGCCCGGGGCGGGCGGCCCCTACTCGCGGGGCGTGTCCCCCTGCATGATCTCGCCCTTGAAGATGTGGACCTTCACGCCGATGATGCCGTAGGTGGTCTTGGCCTCCGCGAAGCCGTAGTCCACGTCGGCGCGCAGGGTGTGGAGGGGCACCCTGCCCTCGCGGTACCACTCCCTGCGGGCCATCTCGGCCCCGCCCAGGCGGCCCGCGCAGTGGATCTTGATGCCCAGGGCCCCGAACTTGAGGGCCAGGGACATGCACTTCTTCATGGCCCTGCGGAAGGCCACCCGCCGCTGCAGCTGCTGGGCGACGTTCTCGGCCACCAGCTGGGCGCAGATCTCAGGCTTGCGGACCTCCTTGATCTCGATCATGATCTCGCGGCGCTGGCTCTTGGCGACCGGGGCGCCCTCATGGGTGCCGGCGTCGCGGGGACGGGAGATCCTGGCCGTGAGCTTCTCGAGGTCCTTGCGCAGGACCTCGATCTCGGCCCCCTTGCGGCCGATGACGATCCCGGGCCTGGCGGTGAAGATGGTCAGCTTCACCTTGTTGGCGAAGCGCTCGATCTCGATGTTGGAGACGCTGGCGGCTTCCAGGCGCTTCTTCACGTAGTCCCGGATCTTCCGGTCCTCCAGGATGAAGAGGCCGTAATCGCGGCCCGCGTACCAGCGCGAGCCCCAGGTCTTGATGACCCCCAGCCTGAAGCCCAGGGGATGGGTTTTCTGGCCCAAAATGCCCTCCCGAAAGAACGGGCCCCGGCGGCGCGGGAGCCCGGAAAGCGTGCGTTCGCGTGCGTAAAGCCGCCCCTAGTCGGCGTCGGGGGCGGCGGCGGCCTTCCTGCGGAGGCGCACGGAGCCCGGCCCCTCGTCGAAAGCCTGGGCGTCGAAGCGGAGCTTCACCCAGATGTGGCAGTTGCGCTTGAGGATCGGCTTGGCGGCCCCGTGGGAGACCGGGTGGTGGCGCTTGAGCATGGAGGCCTTGCCCACCTGAACGCTCTCGACGACGAGCCCCTCCTGGGAGCGGGGGGGGTCGCCGTTGACGGCGTTGGCGACGGCAGACTTGAGGACCTTGAGGATAAGCCGCGCCGAGCTCGCGGGTGAACGGGCCAGGAGCGCGACGGCGCGCTCGACCGAGAGGTCCTTGAGGGTCCTGGCCCTGATGCGGGCCTTGTCCGGCGGGCATCTCAGGTAGCGCCCCTCGGCGGTGAGGTTCTTTTTGGGGCGCAGTTTCTTGGGTAGGATCTTGGCTCTTTTCATGTGTCCGGTCCTGCGGCGGGCGCGCGGCCCGCCTAGGTCTTCCAGGCGCCGTCTCCGGCTCTCCCCGCCCCGCCTTCGGGGCCCTTCAGGGCCCGGACGGCGACTCCCGCAGGGGAGGGCGGGCCCTGAGCGGCCTGCGGCAAAGGCTCGGGGGAAAGCCCGCGCCTACTTGCGCGCGGGCTTCTTCACCTTCTTGTCGGCGGCGTGGCCGTGGAAGGTGCGGGTGGGCGAGAACTCGCCCAGCTTGTGGCCCACCATGTTCTCCGTCACGAACACGGGCAGGAACTTCCTGCCGTTGTGCACCGCGAAGGTCAGCCCCACCATCTCAGGAAGAATGGTGGAGCGGCGGGACCAGGTCTTGATTACGCGGCGGTCGCCGGCGTCTTGCGCGGCCTGGGTCTTGCTCATGAGGTGGGCGTCCACGAAGGGGCCCTTTTTCACGCTGCGTGGCATGTTCTCTCCCGTAAGGGGATTGTCTCAGGCGGGGTTGGCTGGCTCGGGCGAGGCTTCCGGCCTCGGGCGAGGGGTCACTTGGAGCCGCGCCGCTTGACGATGAAGCGGTCGGAGGGCTTCTTCTTCTTGCGGGTCTTGTAGCCCTTGGTGGGCTTGCCCCAGGGGGTGACCGGGTGCCGCCCGCCGGAGCTCTTGCCCTCGCCGCCGCCCAGGGGGTGGTCGACCGGGTTCATGGCGACCCCGCGGACATGAGGCCTGCGGCCCAGGTAGCGGGAACGGCCGGCTTTCCCGAGGGAGACCGAGTTGTGCTCCGGGTTCCCCACCTGGCCGATGGTGGCGCGGCAGACGCTGAGGATGCGGCGGGTCTCGCCGGAGGGGAGCTTGACCAGGCAGTAGGCCCCCTCCTTGGCCATGAGCTGGGCGGAGCAGCCCGCCCCCCTGGCCAGCTGGCCGCCTTTGCCGGGCTTGAGCTCCACGTTGTGGATGGCGGAGCCCATGGGGATCTGGCTCAGGGGAAGCGAGTTTCCGGGGCTGATGTCCGCCTCGTCCCCCGCGACCACCGTGTCGCCGGGCTTCAGGCCCTGAGGGGCGATGATGTAGCGCTTCTCGCCGTCGGCGTAGAAGAGCAGCGCGATGCGCGCCCCCCGGTTGGGGTCGTACTCGATGGCGTTGACTTTCGCCGGCACATCCAGCTTGGAGCGCCTGAAGTCGATCACCCGGTACATGCGCTTATGGCCGCCGCCGCGGAAGCGGCAGGTGATCCGGCCGAGGTTGTTGCGGCCCCCCGTGGAGGGCCGCGGCCGGGTGAGGGCCTTCTCCGGCTTCCGCTTGGTTATCTCCTCGAAGGAGGGGTAGCTTTGCGCCCTCCTTCCCGGGGAGGTGGGCTTCACTTCCCTGATGGCCATGGTCTTTGCCCCTCTAGTTCTGGGTGAGGTCGGGAATCTCGGCGTTCACGGTGAGGAAGGCCAGCTTGCGGTCGGGGCTCCAGCCCCTGCGCCTGCGGCCGCGCCGCTTGGGCTTGCCGGGCCGGATCAGGGTGTTCACGCCCACGATGAAGCCGGGCTTCAGGTTGAAGGCCTCCATGAGGGCCTTCTTGATCTCCACCTTGTTGGCCCGGAGGTCCACCTCGAAGACGTAGCACTGCCGCCCGGAAAGAGCGCCCTCCTCCTCGGCCGCGGCGTTCCTCTCGGACACGAGGAGCTTCCTGATGATGTCGACGCGCGCTGTCATCTCTTGACGAGCCTCTCTTCGATGAGGGGGAGGGCCCCCTCCAGGAGCACCACGTGCTCGTGGCGCAGAAGGTCGTAGCAGTTCAGGCCGGCGGCCCTCAGAACCTTGACTCCCGGCAGGTTGCGGGCGCTTTTCTCCAGGTTCGCGTCTTCGGCGGGGATCACGAAGATGATCTTCCTGCCCTCCCAGGGCCTGACCGCCTCGGCCACCGCCTTGGTCTTGATCTCAGGGGCCGGGAACTCGTCGAGGATCTCCAGCCGGCCGTTGGCCAGCTTGTCCGAGAGCACGGAGCGGAGGGCCGCGCGCCTCACCTCGGCCGGAGGGCGGAAGGAGTAGTCCCGGGGGTGCGGCCCGAAGACGGTGCCGCCCTTGCGGAACAGGGGCGAGCGCCTGGAGCCTGCCCTGGCCCGTCCGGTCTTCTTCTGGCGGTAGGGCTTCCGGGTGGAGAAGGCGACGTCGCGGCGGGTCTTGGTGTCGGCCGTTCCGGCGCGGCGGGAGCAGAGCTGGGCCCGCACGGCCTCGTGCACGAGGTGGGCCTTCACCTCCGCCCGGTAGATGGAGTCGGGAAGGTCCACCTGCCTGACGGGCTCCCGCTGGAGATTAATTACGTCAACTGCGCTCATAAGCTGTCACCATGGATCCGGAGGCCTGAGGGGCCATGCGGCCTGAGGGCCGCGGGGCCTGCGGAGGGCGCCGGAAGAAGGCCTGCGGGGCCGGCCCGGGCCTGAGGGCGTCTCAGGCGGCCCCGCGCAGAAGCAGGAGCCCCCCGTTGGGGCCGGGTACCGCGCCTTTGACGAGGATGACCCCGTAGTCGGGGCGCACGTCCACCACCTCGAGGTTCTTGGCGGTCACGCGCGCGGCCCCGAAGTGGCCGGCCATCTTGCGGCCGGGGACGACGCGGGAGGGGTCGGCGGCCGAGCCGATGGATCCGCCGCTTCTGGGGGTGAGGCACCCGTGGGTGGCCCGCCCCCCGCCGAAGCCGTGCCGCTTCATGACTCCCGCGTAGCCGCGCCCCTTGGAGGTGCCGGTGACCGAAAGCTTCTCGCCGGGGCTGAAGATGTCCACGGGGACCTCGTCGCCGGGCTTGGGGTCGTCGCCCTTGGAGAGGGGGAACTCCCGGATAACCTTGTAGGCCAGGGTCCCGGCCCCGCCTTCGCCGGCCTTTTCCGCGGCGAAGGCCCCCGCATGCCTGGCGGCGTGGCCCCGCTCGGCGCGGGTTCCCCGGCGCTTCGCGCCGAAGCCCAGCTGTACCGCCGAGTAGCCGTCCCTTTCCGGGGTCTTCACCTGGACCACGATGTTGGCCGCCGCCAGGATCACGGTAACCGGCACGGCGCGGGCGCCGTCCAGGAACAGCCGGGTCATGCCCAGCTTCTTGCCTATGAGACCTTTCACAGCTTCAGCTCCACGTCCACGCCGGCGGAGAGGTCGAGCTTCATGAGCGCGTCCACGGTCTGCTGGGTGGGCTCCAGGATGTCCAGGAGCCGCTTGTGGGTCCTCACCTCGAAGTGCTCGCGGCTCTTCTTGTCCACGTGGGGCGAGCGGAGCACGCAGGTGCGCGATATCGAGGTGGGAAGCGGCACCGGGCCCGCGACCCTGGCCCCGGTCCTTTTGGCGGTGTCCACTATCTCCTGGGTCGAGCGGTCCAGGAGCTTGTGGTCGTAGGCCCGAAGCCGGATGCGGATTTTTTGGTTGTTCAGCATTTGGCGTCCCCTCCGGGGAAAGTGTGCGCTCAGGCGGGGGGAGGGTTTTCGGCCCCCCTGGCGGGGGGGCCGCAAGCGGCCAGGCGGGTCCGGGCGGGGCCGCGCCGCTCGCGGGGGCGGGCCGGGGGAGGCCCCGGCGCGCCGCGCCCGGCTCGGCCTCCGCACGGGGGGCCTACTCGAGGATCTCGGTGATGACTCCCTGGCCCACGGTCTTGCCCCCCTCGCGGATGGCGAAGCGCAGCTCCTTCTCCATGGCGATGGGGGTGATGAGCGACACGCTGCAGGTGATGTTGTCGCCGGGCATCACCATCTCCACCCCCTCGGGAAGCGTGAGCACGCCGGTCACGTCCGTGGTGCGGAAGTAGAACTGGGGCCGGTACCCGCTGAAGAAGGGGGTGTGGCGGCCGCCGTCCTCTTTGGTGAGGATAATGACCTCGGCCTTGAACTTGGTGTGGGGCACGATGGAGCCGGGCTTGGCCACCACCTGGCCGCGCTCCACCTCGTCGCGCTTGGTGCCGCGCAGCAGGAGGCCCAGGTTGTCGCCGGCCTGGCCCTGGTCGAGGAGCTTGTGGAACATCTCGACCCCGGTGACCACCGTCTTCTGGGGCTTGCGTATCCCCAGGATGTCCACCTCGTCGCCCACCTTGATGATCCCGCGGTCGACGCGGCCCGTCACCACGGTGCCGCGGCCGGAGATGGAGAACACGTCCTCGACGTTCATCAGGAAGGGCTTGTCCACGTCGCGCACCGGCTCCGGGATGAACTCGTCCACCGCGTCCATGAGCTCGAGCACCGGGCGGCACTTGTCGCACTCGCGGGAGCCGCAGCCGCACTCCAGGGCCTTCAGGGCGGAGCCGCGGATGATGGGGGTCTTGTCGCCGGGGAAGCCGTTCTTGTCCAGCAGCTCGCGCAGCTCGAGCTCGACCAGCTCGAGCAGCTCGGCATCCTGGACCACGTCGCACTTGTTGAGGAAGATCACGATGTAGGGAACGCCCACCTGGCGGGCCAGGAGGATGTGCTCGCGGGTCTGGGGCATCGCCCCGTCGTCAGCGCCGACCACCAGGATGGCCCCGTCCATCTGCGCGGCGCCGGTGATCATGTTCTTGATGTAGTCGGCGTGCCCGGGGCAGTCAACGTGGGCGTAATGCCGCTTCTCGGTCTCGTACTCCACGTGGGCGGTCGCGATGGTGATGCCCCTGGCCTTCTCCTCGGGCGCCTTGTCGATCTCGTCGAAGGAGACGTAGTTCGCTCCCCCGTGCTTGGACAGCACCAGGGTGATGGCGGCGGTGAGGGTGGTCTTGCCGTGGTCTATGTGGCCGATGGTCCCCACGTTCACGTGAGGCTTGGTGCGGTCGAACTTCTTCTTGGCCATTTGGTTTGCCTCCAAAGCAAAAGGCTGTTGTTTAGCGGCGCGCGGCGCGCCCGGCGGCGGGGCCGCCCCGCGCGTCCCTTTGCCTCTCCCTCTCCTGGATCAGGGCCTGTGCCGCCCCTTCTGGGAGTTCCTGGTATTTCCCGAACTGCATGGAAAAGACCGCCCTGCCCTGGGTCCGGCCCCGCAGCTCGGTGGAGTAGCCGAACATGTTGGCGAGCGGCACCTCCCCCTTGATGACCTGGATCCTCCCCCGGGCCTCCTGGGAGACTATGCGGCCGCGCCTGGAGGAGACGTCGCGGATGACGTCGCCCGTATAGTCGTCGGGGGTGACTATCTCCAGGTCCATGACCGGCTCCAGGATGACTGACCCGGCCTTCCTGAGCCCCTCCCTGAGGCCCAGGGAGCCGGCGACGCTGAAGGCCATCTCGCTGGAATCCACCTCATGGTACGACCCGTCGAAGAGGACCACCTTGAGGTCCGTCACCGGGAAACCCGCGCGTACGCCGCCGCGGCGGCAGGCCTCGGTCACCCCCTCGCCCACGGCGTTGTGGTACTCCTTGGGCACCGTGCCGCCCACCACCTCGGTCTCGTAGACCAGGCCGGAACCCGGCGGAAGCGGCGAGAGGCGCAGCTCCACCACGGCGTACTGGCCGTGGCCGCCGGTCTGCTTGACGTGCTTGCCCTCGGCCTCGACCTCGCGGGTGATGGTCTCGCGGTAGGCCACCTGGGGGGCGCCCAGGTCGGCCTGGATCTTGAACTCCCGGCGGAGGCGCTCGGCCAGGATCTCGAGGTGCAGCTCCCCCATGCCGCTCATCACGGTCTCGGAGGTCTCGGGGTCCGTGCGCACCCTGAACGAGGGATCCTCGGCGGCGAGCTTGGCCAGGGCGGCGGAGAGCTTGTCCTGGTCATCCTTGTTGCGGGCCGTGACGGCGGAGTGGATCACCGGCTCGGGGATCACCAGGTTGCCCAGGACGACCGGGGCCTGCTCGGAGCAGAGGGTCTCGCCGGTCGAGGAGTTCTTGAGGCCGACCGCGGCCACGATGTCCCCGGCCCCGGCCTCCTTGATCTCCTCGCGCTTGTTGGCGTGCATCTTCAAAAGCCGCCCGATCCGCTCCCGCGTGCCCTTGACCGAGTTGAAGACCTGGTCGCCGGTGCGCACGGTCCCGGAGTAGACCCTGAGGAAGGTGAGGTGCCCCGCGTAAGGGTCGTTCCAGAGCTTGAAGACCAGGGCGCTGAAGGGCGCCGAAAGGTCGTCGGGCCTCTCTTCCGCCTCTCCCTTGGGGCTCGTGCCCTCTACGGGGGGGATGTCCCTGGGGGAGGGAAGAAAGTCCACCACGGCGTCCAGAAGGGGCTGGACCCCCTTGTTCTTGAAGGCGCTGCCCAAAAGGACCGGAACGCACTTGAGCCCGAGGGTGCCCGCGCGGATGACCTGCCGCAGGCGCCCGGCCTCCACTTCCCGGCCCTCCAGGAAATCCTCCACCAGGGAGTCGTCCACGTCGGCCAGCTGCTCCACCAGGGCCGCCCGGTCGGCCTTGGCCTCCTCAAGCATGGCCGGGGGCACGGGGACCTCGGTCACGGCCTGGGGTTCGCGGGGGTCCCTGGAATAGAGGAAGGCCTTCATCTCCAGGAGGTCCACCACCCCCTCGAACTTCTCCTCGCGGCCGACCGGGAGCTGCAGGAGCACGGGGCGCGCCAGGAGGCGCTCCCGGATCTCGGACAGGCAACGGCCGTAGTCCGCGCCCTGGCGGTCCATCTTGTTGATGAAGGCCACCCTGGGCACCCCGTAGCGGTCGCTCTGGCGCCAGACGGTCTCGGACTGGGGCTGTACCCCTCCCACGGCGCAAAAGACCGCCACCGCCCCGTCCAGGACCCTGAGGCTCCGTTCCACCTCGATGGTGAAGTCCACGTGGCCCGGCGTGTCGATGATGTTGATCCGGCAGCCCCGCCAGAAACAGGTGGTGGCGGCCGACGTGATGGTGATGCCCCGCTCCTGCTCCTGGTCCATCCAGTCCATGACGGCTTTCCCGTCGTGGACTTCCCCTATACGCTGGGAGACCCCGGTGTAGAAGAGTATCCTCTCCGTGGTGGTGGTCTTCCCCGCGTCGATGTGGGCTATGATCCCGATGTTGCGGGTGCGCTCTATGGGGTCTGTGGCGGTCAAGTCGCGAACCTGGGATTGCCGGGGGCCCGAGGGCCGCAGGGCGTCAAAAGGCCCGCGCCGGAAGGCGGGCGGGCCTGAGCGATGGGAACTGGCCTGGTTTCGTGGTGAGCGCCTTCAGGGGAAGTCCGGGAAGGCGGGGGGAGGGCCGCAAGGGCCGGAAAAAGGCTTGCGGGGGCTCCGTCAGGGGCACGCGCCGGGAAAACGTGACGAAACCGCGGGGGGAGGCTTGAGGCCCCTGAGAGGGCCGCCTGAGGCCCCGGCCCGGAGGGGAGGCTTTCATGCGGGAGGCCGCCTGAGGCGGCAGGGAGGCTACCAGCGGAAATGCGCAAAGGCCTTGTTGGCCTCGGCCATGCGATGAGTCTCCTCGCGCTTCTTGACCGAGGCGCCGCGGCCCTGGGAGGCGTCAAGGAGCTCGGAGGCGAGCTTGGCCATCATGCCTTTCTCGCCGCGGTTCTTGGCGTAATTGATGAGCCAGCGGATGGACAGGGCCGTGCGGCGGTCCGGGCGGATCTCGACGGGCACCTGGTAGGTGGAGCCGCCCACCCTCTTGCTCTTCACCTCGAGGGCGGGCCGGACCTGCTCCATGGCCCTCTCGAAGATCTTGAGGGGATCCTCGCGGGTGCGGTCGTGGATGATCCCGAAGGCCCCGTAGAAGATGCGCTCGGCGCAGCTCTTCTTGCCCTTCCTCAGAAGATTGTTGATGAAACGGGCCACCAGCTTGCTCCCGTACTTGGGATCCGGCAGCGTCTCCCTTTTGGTGACCTCTCTGCGCCTCGGCATGGTTTCTGTCGTCCTCTTCGCGCCGCCCCTGGCCGCCGTCCGGGCGCCCCTGAGCCGCGCGGGCTTAGGTTGGGCCTACTTGGGGAGCTTCGCCCCGTACTTGCTCCGTCCCTGGCGGCGCTTGGCCACGCCGATGGAGTCCAGCACCCCGCGGATGATGTGGTAACGGACGCCGGGCAGGTCCTTGACGCGGCCCCCGCGGATAAGCACCACCGAGTGCTCCTGGAGGTTGTGGCCCTCGCCTGGGATGTAGGATGTCACCTCCATCGAGTTGGAGAGGCGCACGCGGGCCACCTTGCGCAGGGCCGAGTTCGGCTTCTTGGGGGTGGCGGTGTAGACCTTGATGCAGACCCCGCGCTTCTGCGGGCACTGCCGCAGGGCCGGCACCGTGTTCTTTTTCAGCTGGGCCTTGCGGCCCTTGCGGATAAGCTGGTTTATGGTGGGCATCTGGTTCTCGGGGCCCGGCTGGCCTGAATCAGGGAAAAAAAACCCCTTCGCCAGGCGTTAGCACCCTTCTGGACCCCACCGCGGGGCCCCGGGTCTGCCAGGGAAGGACACGCCGGGTAAGGCGCCCGGCACGGTTTCCAAGGGGTCAGGCGGCGAGTCTACTCGGTTGCTCGCTGGCCTGGCGTTAAGCCTTAGTCTTATAACAGAACCCGTAGCCGTTTGCAAGGGCCAAGAGAAAAAAAATCCGCGCGGGGGAGCGGAAAAATCAGCCCCGCAGGGCAAAACAATCCCGGCCTCCTCCCGTTCCGGCCGACCCTCAGAAGCGCCTGCCCCCCCATGAAGGGCCGTAACGCGAGGCAGGGCCCAGATACAGTTCTCCCCCTCTTCTTTCTATTCTGCGCCCGGAAGGCAGATCGGCCCCGCCGCGCCCCTCCGAGGCCGCGAAGGCCATAGCCGCCTCCACCCCGGAAAGCTGCGGCGGCTCTCCCCCGGAGGCCCCCGGAAGCCTCACCTGACGGATAAGGCGGCCCAAGAGCCGCCTCTGCTCCGCAGGATGGAGCCTCAGGAGTCCCTCGCGATCGATGAGAACCGGGCCGCCATCCCGGCAGGGTCGCCCTTCAAGCTCAGGCGGGCCAAGGCCATCCGGTCCAGGCGGGCCAAGGCCTTCCGGCTCGGGCGGCCCGCCGCCGCTTCCGGCCTGAGGGGACTGCGGCGAACGGTGCCGGGGCCAGGGCCCCTCCGCGGAAAAGGGCCCCCCCGCAGCCGGCCCCGGCCCGGCGGCAGGGCGCCTGGCCTTGCCGGAGGCGGGCGCGGCGGCGGCGCCCTTGCCGGATGGCTCCTTTGCGGAGGGGCCTTTTCCCGCAGGGTTTACGCCGGGGGCGTTCCCGTCCGGGCCGTCATCGCCGGGCCGGGCGGGCGGCGGGCAGGGCCTTACGAGCCTGGCTTCCAGCTCCTCAAGCCGCTTCAGCCAGAAGCCTTCCTCGTCCGCGGTGATGAGGGCCCCGCGCCCCAGGGCTTCCAGAAAGCGGGGGTTCATTTCCAGGAAAAGCGGAAGAATCCTCTCCCGGACAAGATTCCTCGTGAACCTGGGGTCACGGTTGGAGGGGTCCTCTGTCCAGCCGATGCCTTGGCTTGCAAGAAAGGAGGCCAGTTCCGCGCGGGAAAACTGAAGCAGCGGCCGCAGGACATCCCCGCTCCGCAGGGGTATCCCCTGGAGGGCCCCCGGCCCGGCCCCGCGCGCTATCTTCAGGAGCACGGTCTCGGCCGAGTCGTCGGCCTGGTGTGCGGTGAGGATCCAGTCCGCGCCGAACCTGACCTTGGCCTCCCTCAGGAACATGTACCGCGCGGCGCGGCCCGCCTCTTCCAGGCCTTTGCCCCTCGACCTGGCCTCGGCCGGCACGTCTGCCCTCCGCACCAAGGTCTCCAGGCCCATGGACTCCGCCGCCGCCGCCGCCGCCGCGGCCTCCGCGGCCGAGCCCTCGCGGATCCCGTGATCGAGGGTGGCCGCGAGCAAAGTCCCCCCCGGAAGGAGCCGCGAGAGCAGCGCCGCCAGCGCCGTGGAGTCGCACCCTCCGGAATAGCCCAGGACGTAACGGCGCCCGGCCCAGCCCGCATCCAGGGCCGCGAGCCGGGCGGCCAGCCTCGCGGCAAGCCCGTCCGAAGCCGCGCGGGGCGGCCGGAGGCTTTCCGTGTCGCGTTCTTCCTGCAAAGGCCAGTCCTTTTCCGCGCCTTGCCGCGCGGGGGGGCCGGGAAGGCATCAGGCCTGGCCCCCCCGCCGGGGGGGCGGCCTGGAGCGCGGGCCGGCCCTGGCTTCCGGGCCCGGAAGCCCGTCATTGGCGGCCCCTGGGCCCGGAACTGCCGACCCTGGCCGCCCCTGGCCTGGAATCCTGGGAGCGCCGTCCTTGACCGCCTCTAAGGCTTGCATTATACTCGGATTTTCGGCCCGACCCCGCCCTGATGCAGATTCAGGACCCGCCCCTCCCCTTATATAAAGTTTAAGGCGCCCCGGGCGCGCCTGTTCAAGGAGGGCTCACCGTGTCAGGAAACCCCTTCGCGAAGCTGGCGGAAATCAAGTCCCGCCTTCCCCGCTACTGCTATCGCCCCCTCCGGCCGCAGAAAAAGGCCGCGCCTCCCTCCGCGCCGGCCCCCTCCCCGGCGCCGCCCAGCGACGAGGAAATCTTCCTCGCCGTCATGAACTTCGAGGGCGTCTCCCCCCTGAACTCCGAAAACGTCCTTTACACCCCCCTCCCGCCCAGCCCGGACAAGTTCAGGCGGGAGGCCGAACCGGACGACGACGCCCTGGCCCTCCAGACCCTGGCCGAGCTCGTCTCCGGGGCGGGCGACTTCGATCTTTCCTTCACGGACGAGTACCTGGAAGGGCACGCGAAGAGCATGCCGCCCTTCGTGCTCCGGAACCTCAAGGAGGGCCGCTACCCTATCCAGGCCCTCCTGGACCTCCACGGCTACACGCTGGCCGAGGCCCAGGGCAAGCTCAACCTCTCCATCCCGCGCTTCTCCTCCATGGGCTACAGGAATATCCTGCTGATCCACGGCAGAGGCCTCAGGTCCCCCGACGGCATCCCGGTCCTCAAGCAGAACCTCGGCAACCTCCTGCTCAGATCCTCCATACGGAAATACATCCTGGCCTTCGTGACCGCCCGCCCCTTCGACGGCGGCTCCGGGGCCTGTTACGTGCTTCTGCGCAAGAAGGCCAAAGCCGCCGGCAGGCACTGAAAGGCCTTCCGGCGGAAACATGGGGCTC
The DNA here is from genome assembly GCA_031288415.1 of Deltaproteobacteria bacterium. Classification (GTDB taxonomy): domain Bacteria; phylum Desulfobacterota; class Desulfarculia; order Adiutricales; family Adiutricaceae; genus JAIRZX01. Next base: position 33,330 of record JAITRL010000222.1, read on the forward strand.
CCCAGGCCCTTTCCGGCCCGCCCGCCGGCAGCCTTTGCCCCGGCCCCGCCTGAGGCGCCCTGCCCCGCCCGCCCCAGGCCGAAGCTTTACGGGCCATAATCCCGTTGCCGGGCGCGCCGGGGGGGACCCCTTTTCCCGGGCGCGCGGCGGAAAGGCCGCGACCCCAGGCAGATGTTCGGGAACTTCGCCCTCGCGATAACCGCCTACGTGTACCTGAGCCTTGTCCATCCGCTCAGGATCGCCCTCAGGGGCAAGCTGCTCCTCCTGGCCTTCCTGCTCCTCTCGGCGGGCAGGCTCGCCATCCTCCGGCGCGCCTTCGGCGGCCTGGGCGGGGTGGAGGCCCCGTGGCTCCTCTTGATCGTCACCTCCCTGTTCCAGGGGACGGCGGTACTGCTCTTTCTGCTGTGCATCCCCAAGGATCTCCTGCGCCTCGCGGCCCTTGCCCCGGCCCTGTTCCGGAAAAAAGAGGCGGGGAGGCGCCTGCGCTCCTTCCTCTCCTCCGGCGCCTTCGCCATGGGCCTTGCCGCAGGGGCCCTCGCCCTCTCAGGCCTGGCGCTTTACCAGGCGGCCAAGGTCCCGGAGACGCGCGAGCGCGTCGTTTACCTGCGCGGCTGGCCCGCAGCCCTGGACGGCCTGAGGATCGCCGTCGTCAGCGACCTCCACCTCTGCCGCTTTTTCGGCCGCGCCTGGGCGGAGGCCCTGGTGGAGAGGGTCAACTCCCTCAAGCCCGAGCTCATACTGATCCCCGGGGACCTGGTGGACGGGGAGGCCTCGCTGCGCGGCCCGGAGACGGAACCTCTCTCCAGGCTCGAGAGCGCGTACGGGACCTTCGTCAGCGTCGGCAACCACGAGTACATCTCGGTCGTCTGGGACTGGCTCCCAGCCTTCCGGAGGCTGGGGCTCCGCACCCTCTACAACAGCCACGAGGCCGTCGCCGTCAGGGGGACCGAGCTCGTGCTCGCGGGGGTGACCGACCCCGCCTCCGACCGCTGGGGCCTTCCCGGCCCTGACCTGCAGAGGGCCCTCCGGGGCGTGCCCCGGGACGGGCCGCCGGTCATCCTCCTGGACCACCGCCCTGGCCACGCCCCCGCCAACGCCGGCGACGGGCGGGTCAGGCTCCAGCTCTCCGGTCACACCCACGGCGGGCTCATCCCGGGCCTCGCGTTCTTCGTGGCGAGGGCCAACGGGGGCTACCTCAAAGGCTGGCACGAGGTCGGCCCGCTCATGATGTACGTCCACCCGGGAAGCGGCCTGTGGAGCGGGCTTCCCATGCGCCTGATGAACCCGTCCGAGATAACCCTCATGACCGTCAGATCCTCCCCGGCCCGCGCAGAGGCTGGCCGGGATTAACTCCCCCTCCCCGGGCCCCCCGCCTCAAGGCGCGCCGCGCCGGAGGGCTTGCCCCGGCCGCCAACGGTAACCCCATGCTCAAAACCTACAAGTTCACGGAGAACGGCTACACGCCCGCGCCGCCGGAGGAGGCCGAATTCTTCGCCCTCACGAAGCCGGACAGGCATGAGATCGCGGCCCTGGCGGCCTCCATGGAAATCCCTCCCCACTTCCTCTCCGATCCGCTGGACTCCAAGGAGCGGCCCAGGGTGGAGCAGGAAGGCCCCTATACCCTGGTGATCATCCGGGTGCCCGTCCTGAGGGAGACCGGCCTCGAGCGCGCGCCGGCCAAGGTCCGCGCCCGCAGGCAGAGCCAATCCACCGCCTCCCTGGGCATCATCCTCGCGCGGGACAAGGTGATCACGGTATCCTACCGCGAGGCCATGGTCCATTGCCTGCTGAACAGGCCGGCGCGCAAGCCCTTGCCCAAGGACCCCGTCTCTCTCGCCTTCAAGCTCTTCATCGAAAGCTCGGTCGACTTCATCAGCCAGCTCGAGCGCCTGGAGTCCCTCACCGACCGGGCGGAGCTCAACCTCTCCCGGGCCCAGCAGAACGAGGAGATCATGACCCTCCTGGCCATCGACAAGCTGCTGATCCACTATTCCGTGGCCCTCAAGTCCAACCGCAACATCATGGAGAAGCTCCTGGACCCGCAGGTGATCCAGCTCGGGCCCGGGGAGGCCGCCCACCTGGAGCGGGCCCTCACCGAGAACCAGCAGGCCATCTACATGGCGGACATCTTCGGGCAGGTGCTGGGGAGCATGTCCGACGCCTTCGGCACGATCATCTCCAACAACCTCAACAAGGTGGTGAAGTTCCTGACGGGCGTCACCATCATCCTCATGCTGCCCACCTTCATCGTGGGGGTATACGGCATGAACACGCGTCTGCCGCTCGCGGGGCACGCCCATGCCTTCTGGCTGGTGATACTCTTCTGCCTCGTCTCCTGCGCGGCCCTCTGGCTTGTCTTCAGGCTCAAGAAATGGCTGTAGCCCCCGCGGCCGGAACTATAGTCCCGGCCGCCCTCAGGCGCGTGAAACCCCGTGCCGCGCGCGGCGGCCCGGGCTCCCCGAGCGGCCTGGCGGGCCGCCTCCGCCTGCGGAAGGCCTTGCGGCTTAAGCCCAAAACCGTTCACTTAAGGATTTTAGGAATGGGGCCGTAACGCCTGTGTAAAGGCTGATCTCTTCTCCTGACGCCATAAGAACTCGTCTTTCGCTTAACGCCCCGCGGGCCGCCGACCCCTCCGCCGCGAAAACAAATATGCCTCAGCGGCTTCATCATAAGGCGCCTTCTTCAGCAGTTTCCGCTTAGCGGCGGGAAAGCCGGAATATGCGGCGTTTCGCGTTTTACTGTTCCGGCGGCAGTCAAGAAGCTTGATTTATCGGGGCCCGTCCCCTTTTCCCGTGCCGCTTTGGCCATTAAAGCCCGTATGGCGCAGTGAGCCATAAGCAAACGCCGAACCTCCTGTTTCACAGGATCTGAAGTTCCGCTGCGGATCAGGGTTGAGCGGCCTTTCATGCCTGTCTTAAGTTCTTTGATGCCGGGTTCAGTCTCCCGTCCCTCATGACACGGCGAAGCGGGCTCTTTTGCCGGCGTTTCGGCATGATCAAGCTAATTAATGATTACGGCATTTGCCTGAGGCTTAAGGCCGGCGCGATTGAGCCTTCTCAGGCCCGTGAGCCGAGACTTGAGTATTCGCGCCTGACGGCTGCCTGCTGACGGCAGATGCCTGAGGCTTGCCCTTTTTCGGCTGACGCCTCAAGCCGCCGGGCTGAGGCCGAAGATCGCGGGCTGAAAATCGAGGCTTGCGGAGCGGGGACTGGCGGCCGAGGGCCGCGCCTTAACGCCCTGAACGCGCGGCCTCCCGCCCTTTTCCGTTTTCCGCATGTTCAGCCTGGCTGACGGCGGCGGCGTCGCCGCCTCCGCGTTAAGGAGAAGGCCTGCAACCTAGCTGCAAGGCCTCCTCAAGGCCGCCGGCCGCCGCCCTTAGGCTCAACCCTCCGCCGGAGGCGGGCCTTGCCCGTCAGCCGCGGACTTGCGGGCATCCCCGTCAACTTCATCTTTTGTCCTTGAGGCTCAAGGCCTTTCGCGGAACCCTCAGGCTCGTCCCCGTGTTTCAGCCGTCGCCGCCGAAAACCGCAGCGGGCCAAGTTACCGGAAGCCCCGACCTCGCGCGGGGCGCCGCGGCATCCTGTTCCCGCGCCGCGCGCCGCAGCGGCGCCCCGAACCCCCCTCCCGGCCCGGAGGGCAGGCGTTCCCTTGCCCCTGCGGCCCGGCCCGCTTTCCTGCGGTCACGTTGACCGCCCCCGGGAAAAGGGGTATATTCACGCTGTCATTTCGCCTAAGACCCGCGGCGACGCGGTAACCCGGCCCGCGCCGCAGGCAGGCCCCTGCGGCGGCGCCGCCTGTTTTGCCCCGTACGGCGCCTCCCCGCCTCCAGCCCCGCCTTGCCGGCCCCCGCGACAACCGATGCCTGCCCTGCGCGCCCGGCCCCCGGAACCTAAATCGCCACCTATGCCGTCAGACCCCGTAAGCTGTCCCGTCTGTCAGGCTCCAGCGGGCAAAATTCTTGAAATTTCCGGCACCGTGCCGCCGGTCAGGCTATTTTCCCTCTGCCGCTGCCCTTCCTGCGGCTTCTCCTTCGTTCCGGATTACAGGACCGACTACGATGTCGTGTATTCGGAGGCCTACTACCGCGGCCAGGGGTCGGATCCCCTGGCGAACTACCTTTTCGACCATCAGGAGCCCGCCGCGACTCTGCGCCGGTACGAGTGGAGCGGCCTCCTGGAGGTCTTCCGCACCCTGTCGCCGGCCCCGCCTGACAAGGCCAAATGGCTGGATTACGGCTGCGGCCTGGGCAGCCTGGTGCGGTACGGCAGGGAGCGCGGCGTAAACATTTTCGGCTGCGATCCCTACGGCGCCGCGGCGGGCAAAGGAAAGCTCCCTGAAGACGGGAGATACCTCGATCCCTATATCCTGGCCAGGGAGGACCTGCAGCGGGAAGGCTTCGACTACGTCACGGCCGTCGAGGTCATAGAGCACACGGCGGACCCCGTGGCCTTCCTGGGAGAGATCCGGCCGCTCCTGAAGCCGGGCGGGGTCCTCTTCCTCACCACCGGCAACGCCAAGCCCTTCCGGAACAAGTTTACCAGATGGTCCTACGCCGTCTGCCCGGACATCCACGTCAGCTTCTTCGAGCCGGAGACCCTGGCCCTGGCCTTGGAGAAGGCCGGGTTCCGGCCCGAGTTCCGCGGCTACGTGAAAGGCTTCACCGAGATCATCAAGTACAAGATCCTCAAGAACCTGAAGTTCACCCGGCGTTCCCGGCTCTTTGACCTCCTGCCTTGGCCCGTGCTCTCGCGCCTGGCCGACGCCAAATACCGCGTCACCGCCCACCCCGTGGGCGTGGCCGCCTGAGGCCCCCGCCGGCCGCCGAAAGGCCCGCCTGAGCCCCGCGCCCGAAGCGGGAGTTCCGCCGCCGGGGCCCGCCTGCCCGAGGCGGGCGCTTCCGGGAGCGGGAAAGCCCCGCTCCTACAGCTTTTCAGCCAGTTCCCGCAGCCCCCTGGCCAGCGCGCTTTCGGGGGCCGCCTCCAACACGGGTTTTCCCGCGGCCTCAGAGAGCCGCTGGGCCTCGAGATCCCAGGGGAGCCGCGCCAGGAGCGGCGCTCCCGCCTTTTGGGCGAAGCCGGCGACCGCGCCTTCAGGGTAAAGCTCTATCGTCTCCCTGCAACGCGGACACTCCAAAGCCCCCATGCTGTCGACGACGCCCGCCAGGGTTGCTCCCGCGGCCTTCAGAAAAGACGCCGCCTTGGCGGCGTCTGCCAGGGAGAGGCTGTGCCCGGTGGTGATCAGGACCGCCGCAAGGCCCGGTATGGCCTTAAGGGCCGTAAGGGCCTCATCCCCGGTCCCGGGCGGGGAGTCCACGAAAAGGAAATCCAGATCCGGCCAGGCCGCGTCGGCGACGAACTGCCCTATCGCCCGCATCTTCCTGGGGCCGCGCCACATGACGGCCTCGTCGGGGTCCGAGAGCAGGTGCTGGACCGTAAGCACGTGTAGGTTCCGGCGGGCCCGTACCGGGATAAGCCTTCCCTCGTCGTCGGCCTCCACCCTGCCTCCCAGGAACAGGGCCCCCGCCACGTTGGGGCCGTGGAAATCTATGTCGAGGATGCCCACGCGGGCGCCCCCGCAAGCCTTGGCGAGGGCCGCGTTAACGCAGGCCGTGGTCTTGCCGACCCCTCCCTTGCCGCTCATGACGAGGTACTTGCCGCCTATGGCGGCAAGCCTCCTGTCGGCCTCCCGGCGCCTGAGGCCCTTGTCCAGCTCCCCTAAGGTGGTGATCACTGTTTCGGGGGCTGCTGGGTCGCGGCCAGGGCCAGGATCCGCTCCAGCGCCTCCAGCCTTTCCTCCAGGTACCGCAGGCGGGAGGCCTGGGAATCCAGCTGGTTCTTGAGCCTGGCGTTCTCGCGCTGGAGATCGTAGATGCCTGCCTGCGACTCGGCTTCTGCCCCCGGCGAGAAAGAAGCTGACTCATCGGCCTGCCCGGCGGAAGCCGCTCCTGGCGCCTCTGAGGCCTGAGCCGCTCCCGTCTCACGTGGATGCGCAGGGGCTTGAGCAGCCAAAGCCACATCCTGGCCGTAGGCGGGCGAAGCTCCGCCTGGCTCCGCCGCAGGCGGCACGACATGAGGCACGACCAGCATCCCGTCGGGGTACTGGACAGTCGAGGAGGCGGAGGGGCGCGGGTCGAAAGCCTGGTCTTCCTGATCGGCGGCCGCGCCGGGCAGGATCTCGGGCTGCGCCTCCGTAGGGGTTACGTCGATGCCGGCGCCGCCGGGCCGGGAGACCGGCAGGGAAGCGGCGGCGGCGGCAACGGCTTCGGCGTGGGGATCGGGGGCCTCAGAGGGCGTCCCCGTCGCCGGGGCGGGGAAATCGGAAGCCTCGGCGGCCGTACCCGCAGACGCCGCCTCGGCCGGAGGGGCTGCCGCCGCTGAATAAGCCGCATCTAGGGGAGGCGCGGTTCCGGCCGGGGGGGCCAACTCTGCGGGAACCGTAGCTTCTGCCGTCGGAGACGCCGCCGCGGAAGACGCGGCTCCGGTCGGAGAAGCCGCATCCAGGGGAGGCGCGGCTCCGTCTGAAGGGACAGCAGGCGCGGAAGGCGCGCCTTCGACCGGAGGAGCCGCATCTGAGGGAGGCGCGGCTTCGGCCGGAGGGGCCGCATCCTGGGGCGGAGCGGCTTCGGCCGGAGGGGCCGCATCCTGGGGCGGAGCGGCTTCGGCGGGAGAAGACGCCTCAGCAGGCGGCGCGGCTTCGGCCGGAGGAGCCGCATCCTGGGGAGGCGCGGCTTCGGCCGGAGGAGCCGCGTCCAGGGGGGGCGCGGCTTCGGCGACCGTTGCCGCCTCGGCGGGAGAAGACGCCTCAGCAGGCGGGGCGGCTTCGGCCGGAAGGGCCCCCTCCGCGGCAGGCGGGGCGTCAGACGGAGGAGCCGCCCCGGCAGGAAGAGCGGGCTCGGCCGCAGAGCCCTCAGCGGCCGAGGCCGTTTCGACAGGAGGCGCGGCTTCCGCGTCAGAAGGCGCCGCAACGGTCGCGGCCGGCGGCGCGGCGGCCTCTGAGCCCGCAGGTTTCGGCTCTCTCTCCCTCCACAGGAAATTGCCGGTAGGGGCGGCGTTCCGGATGGAGGCGGCCACGGTCGCGGCGTGCTTTCCCGAGGTGACGTCGAACATGAAGCCGGCCAGGGCCAGGATCAGGCACGCGATGCCCATGTAGATCCCGGCGTAATGCCTGTTTTCCGGCTCAGGTCCCGTCAGGACCTTGATCTGGTGGCGGAAGAAAAGCACGGCCGCCGCGAGCGGCAACAGGACGTTGAAGAACAAGGCCGGCTCGACCACCCAGGGGAGCAGGGTCGTGAGAGCGAAGGGGCTTTCGTTGAGGTACTGGAAGGTGAAACCGCCCGGCGCCCTGCCGCCGAAATAGCCGATGATCGCGGGAAGCAGCCCCAGCATGGGATATACGAGGAGCAGCACGAGGATCAGCGAGGTCTTGCGTTCCTTAAGGCCGAAGATCCTCAAGACGGAGGTCAGGACCGCCACCCAGAGCGCGCAGATCGCGAAAGCCCACACCAGGGAGAGCGGGAGCCCGGGTATGAGGTGCACGTCAAGCTCGCCCGGCGGCTGCATGGACGTGACCGTGAAGGCGAGCGCGGTCCCGATCATGGCCAGGCCCGCCTTGGTGGGGACAGTCAGCCATTTCAGGACCGGGAAGGTCGCGACGACGACCAGGGCCACCAGGGCCACGCTGAGCCCCTGATAGTGCCGGTTTTCCAGAAGCGCCCCGATAATCCAGAGGATCAGGAAGGCCTGATTGACGATCAAAAAGGCCATCCAGAAGGTGTCCCTGGCGGTGCGGGCGGGCGCGGGCTTCCCGGCCCCCTCATGCTTCCCGGCCCGCTCGGGCTTGCCGGACCGCTCGGGCTTGCCTGCCTCGCCCTGGCCTTCCTTGAGCTGGCTCTCTTCGAGATCGGCGAGATCCTGCACGGCCTGGCTCACGGGCGCGGGCTTCTCCCCGCCCTTCTCCGGCGCGGGCGTCTCTTCGGCCTTCCCGGAGACGGGCTTCCCGTCTGACTTCTCAGGCCCCTGCCCGTCCTCCGCCTTTGCCGACGAGAACTTATCAGCGGCCTTGCCCGGAAGTTCAGCCGCAGCCTCGGCCCGAGCCGCAGGCTCGGCTTCCGCCTCGGAGAACCCGGCCGGCGGCTCTCCCGCCTCGGGGGCCGGGGGCTCCCCGGCCTCTTCCTTGCCGACGGTCAGGTCTTCGGTGTCTTTATCGCTCATTTTTTGCTCTCTTTTCGGCTGGCGGCTTAGGCCGCGCGGCGCCCCGCAGGGGACGCCTTCCCCGCAGGAAGCGAAGGGCGGGGCCCCGGACAGGTTTTCATCCTTGGGGCCGTCGCGGCCGGCCTGAGGCTCCTAGTCCCTCCGGCCCCGCCGGGGCCTCAGGCTTCAGCGCAAGGCGCGGCCCGTCAAGACTTGGAGCGGTTAATAGTAGCATAACCCGGAAAATGCAGGCAACCTCGTGCCCTGAAGGCCCGCTTCCCCTCAAGCTCCGGCCCCGCCGCCGCTTTACGGCTAAGGGGAGCCCCCTGCCCGCCTTCCGCGCGGCAAGGCCCGAGCCGGGTTGCGGGCAGGCCCTGCGCCATTTCCCCGCCTGAGGCCGCCTCCGGCTCCCGCTGGCCCTCCCGCCGCCTTTGCTGCCGGCCCTGCGGCAAAAGCTCTTATGATAGAATGCGGCATCAGGCCTGCCCCTCGCCGCCGTTCCCCCAGGCCTTGCCGCGGAAGGCCCGCGCCCATTTCCCGCGCCAGGACCCGCCGCCTCGGCCTGGGCCGCGGCCCCGCCGCCTCAGACTGGCCCGCAGGCCTGCCGCGGCTTTCGCCTCCAAGGCCCACAAACCCCTCAAGGACCCCGCATGCCCAAGCAGCTCCCGCGCATCATGAGGATGGCCCGCGCCTACCGCAACATCGGGAGGATAACCGAGGTCATGGCGGTCCTGGTGAAGTTCGGGTTCGGGGATCTCGCCGTGGACATGGGCATCAAGGGGGTGGTCAAGCGGGTGAGGAAGATGGCGGGGCTCCCCGTCTCCGCCGCCGCGTCGTCGCGGCCGCGGAGGCTGAGGCTCGCCTTGGAGGAGCTGGGCATCGTCTTCATCAAGCTGGGCCAGTACCTCTCCACCCGCCGGGACTTCATGCCGCCTTCCTACGTGGTGGAGCTCTCGCGCCTCCAGGACAGGGTCCCGTCCCTGCCCGACGAGGATGTGAGCAGGATCCTCCTGGACAGCCTGGGAGAAGGCGCCTTCCGGGAGGTGTCCCCCGCCCCCCTGGCCGCCGCCTCGGTAGGCCAGGTGCACGCGGCGACTTTGCCCGACGGGACCGAGGCCGTGGTTAAGCTCCGGAGGCCCGGCCTGGAACGCCAGGTGGCCACCGACCTGAACATCCTCATGAACATAGCCGTCCAGGCCGAAAAGCGCCTGGCCGCGGTGAAGATCGTCAAGCCCACCGAGGTGGTGTCGGAGTTCGGGAGAAGCCTCCTGAACGAGCTCAACTTCCGGGCCGAGGCCTCGACGATCCAACGGTTCGCGCGGCTCTACGCCGGCCGCGAGGGAGTGAAGATCCCCGCGCTCTTCCCCGCCCTCTGCACGGAGAACACCATCGTCATGGAGCGGCTCTCGGGGGTCCGCTTCGACGATCTGCCCGGCCTCAAGGCCGCAGGCATCAACCCGAGGGAACTCGCCCGGCTCACGGCCAGGACCGCCCTGGAGCAGATAATGCTCTTCGGCTTCTTCCATGCGGACCCCCATCCCGGCAACCTCTACGCCCAGCCCGGGCCGACCGTGGCTTTCATGGACTTCGGCCTCACCGGCCAGCTCACCCGCAACACCCGGGACGAGCTCCTGCGCCTGGCCCGGGGGGCCGTCAGGAAAGACGCCGCCGCCTGCGCCCGTTCGGTCCTGCGCCTCGCTGGAAACCCCGGCCGCGCCGACCGGGACCGCCTCGAGCTGGACCTGTCCGCCCTCCTGGAGAACCACCTCTCCAAGACCCTCAAGGAGATAAACCTCAACGACTGCACCAGGGACGTCGTGGACATCATGCACCAGCACCGGCTTCAGACCCCGCCGGATCTGCTGCTCCTGGTCAAGGCCCTGATCCAGTTCGAGAACCTGGGCGCGGGCCTGGACGATGACTTCAACATACTTGACGAGGCCAAGCCGGTGGTGATGTCCATCTACCGCCGCCGCTACTCCCCCGAGCGTTTCTTCAGGGACCTGGCGGGCAAGGCGGAGGACGCCGCCTATGCCCTCAAGGCCCTGCCCAAGGATCTGGCCCCTTTCATCGACATGCTCAAGAGCGGGCGCATCCGCTCGGAGATGCGCATCAGGAACCTGCATTCCCTCGAGACGGCCCTCCGCTCGGCGGCTTTCAGGCTGTCGGTCGCCATGGTGTTCTCTGCCCTCCTTCTGGGCTCCGCCTTCATCTTCAGCTCCAACCAGCCCCCCTACTGGCGGGGGTTTCCCGTGATCGCCCTTCTGGGCCTCTCGGCCGCCGCCATTGTGGGCGTAGTGCTTCTGACGGACCTCATCCTCCGCCGGAAAGGCCCTCCGTAACGGAAGCGGCCCCGCAGGGGTCTGTTTTCAGGCATCCGGAGCCTGCCGGTGCCTCCGGCCCTGGAGCGGCCGCCCGGCCGCCCTGCCTTCCCCGCTACCCTCCCCCTTCGCCTGCCTTCCGGACCGCCCGCCTTCCCGATCGCCTCCTGCCCGCCTTTACCCTTCCGCCGAAGCCAGCGATCCTCGCCATGCTTGCCTGCCGTCCACTCCGCTTAAGCTAATTCCGCCTTACTTGCCGCGTTGCCGGCCGGAGGCATCGTCTTGTCCCGGCCAAGCGCCTTTCCTTCGGCCGCAGGGCTCATTTCGCCCTCCGGGCGGCAATGTGCTACAATCCGCCCCGAAGGCGCAGTCAAAAAATATCCTTGCCGGCATCCGGGCGCCATACCGCCGGGCCCTCCCGTTACCGAACGCCGGGCCCCGTCAAAAAATGCTCGCCTTCACGCGCCCGGTCAAGCCGACGACCTCCTGCGGATCGCGTCTCCCGACCCCGGCCTGCCCAGGGCAGGCTTGGCCTCCGCAGACGCTTTCCCGCCCACTTAGGGGCCGACAAGGCCTCCTTTCAGGCTCCGGCCGGCCGCGCGGGCCCCTGAGCCCGGGCCCCGGCCCGGCATCATCAGCAACACCGCCATAACCGATACATTCTCGAGAGGTGCCTTTCGCCATGCCTTCCACCGACCCAAAAGTCGTAGACGACCTCAAAGCCGCCTTCGCGGGCGAGTCCCAGGCCAACCGCAAGTACCTTGCCTACGCCCACAAGGCGGAGCAGGAGAAGCTCCCCTACGCCGCGAAGATCTTCCGCGCCGCGGCTGAGGCCGAGACCATCCACGCCCACAGCCACTTCCGCCTCCTGGCCGGCGTCAAATCCACCGCCGAAAACCTCCAGGACGCCATCAACGGCGAGACCTACGAGTTCACGAAGATGTACCCTGAAATGCTGGAGGATGCCAAGTCCGCCAAGGACTCGGCCGCCATCTCCGGCTTCCACATGGCCAACGAGGCCGAAAAGATCCACGCCGAGCTCTTCAAGAAGGCCCTGGCCAACCCCGGCCAGGCCGCGCCCAAGGTCTTCGTCTGCAAGGTCTGCGGCCACGTGGCCGAAGGCGAGGCTCCCGAGCTCTGTCCCATCTGCGGCAGCAAGCGCCAGGTTTACTTCGAGGTCCAGTAGGCCCTGTAGACATTTTCCTCGCCCCCCGGGCGCGGGGCCTTAACCGGCCCCGCGCCCGGGTATTTTTTTTTCCGCCCGTCCCGGACCGGTCCGTCCTGCGGCTCTTTCGTTTCAGAGTTGAAAAAACTCACAAGACCTGCCGCGTCAGGTTATCGTTCTCATTTCGCCCCCAACTGGCTGAGATCACAAGGTCAAAAAAAAATCCGCTACTGCGGAGCCTGAATTTAATATTTATCATTATGAACATTCGTTCTTATGGAGGTCTCTTAAACGGCTCGCCGGACGGCGGGCTGAGCCGTTTCCGATTTTTTATTCTTTTAGTAAACACTTGAATTCATTGATAAAATATTTAGAATTGGCGTGGCTCCGCCATTTTTGAATTCGTTTTTCTTGAATTTCCCCTTTCCAACCGCCCCACTCTCTGATAATCTCCAGGATGTGATCGTTCATTCGTCCAGAGCTTTCATTGGGGCTTCCAGGCCACAGCCAGGGCGAATCCTTCACGAATCGCGGCTTTGCTGCAGTTTCATCCCCGATTTTTATCTTGTAATTTCCCCGGCCCGGCTCTAAGATGAAAACGGTCCGGAGCGAGCAAAGCCTTTCCTGCCCCTGACCAGTCAAGACATAGCCTTACACGGGACAATATGTCCCCCGATGCCCCACCGGTTTCAGCGGAGACGCGGAGGCTCCCTCAATTTCCGGCGACCGGCCGCAGCCGGTCTCCAGGAGGGCGCCGCAGTCTCCCCTAAAGGCGAGGCCCGAGCCTTCGGGGCCGGTCCCCCGGACTTCCGGACGGACCCACCCGTAAACCCGACGCCCCCTGTTTTTGGGACTGGCATCAGGTTCGTCAGCCGCCTCCCGCGCCCCACGCGACATGGGGCCCGGCCCCGCGCGCTGAGCCTCCAACACAACCGGCCGCGGCCGGAAAACCTGGAACACCCCTAACGGGCAAATGATCGTAAGCCCGCTGACGGGGCTGACTGCGGTTTTTTGGAGGCAGATCAAGGGCATGACGGTAACAGTCACTGGTTAGCCCCCCGTCAAGGCCCACCGGAGGCCCCCCCGGGCGCGCCCGGCATTGCCAGGCACGCCCTGCGCGCCTTGCCCCTTAAACGGTGACCGGCAATGAAGCCTAAAATCCTCATCGAAGCGGTCGAGTCCATGCCCAGCAAGAACCTTGTGGGGTACTGCGCCATCCTCAACGACAAGGCCGTGGGCGATTACTACGAGAAGCTCTGGCTGAACTTCATCGACCGGATCCGCAAGATCCCCTGCCTGGCCGACCGGGAGCTCTACGGGGTCTGCACCAACCTCCAGGGCAACAATTTCTTCGAGTACTGGACCACGGTGGAGTCTTCCCCGGACGACCAGTTGCCGGGGGACCTGGTCTCGCTCCCCCTGGACGGGGGGACCTACGGCTCCCGCGTCGGACGCCCGGAGATCAACCTGCCCTCACTATACAGCCGAGTCAACTCGGCCTGGTCCCCCCCCAAGGACTACGCCCTTGAGTGGAAGATGCCCTTTTTCGAGCTGTACCGGCCCAACTGGTTCCAGCGGAAGGCCCTGAAGATCTGCGTGCCGCTCAACTTTTCCCTCAACTCGGTCTACCACAACATTTTCCCTAAGGGCGACAAGGCCAGGGATTAGGCCCGCGGCGGCATTCGGGGCCGGCCTGCGCATGCGCCTTAGGACGGAAGCCGGGCCGCGCCGCGCTTCCCCCAGGCGCGCCGCCAGCCGTTTTCATGCCCGGGCCTCGCTTTTCGGGACCGGATCATGTCCCCGGCCGTTTTCCCGGCGGTCTCCTGAATCGGCGGCCCGCGGAGGCTCATGCGTGTTACGCAGGCCGCCCGTGCGGCGGCGCGGTTTCATGCGAAGCCGTTGACCGTTGTTTTCGGCGGCGGCCCGGATTGCCTGCCGTATCCCTCTGACCGATGCCCCCGCCAGCGCCTTCAAGGCGCGATCCTTTGCCCGCCGCCCGCCCGACGCCTGGAAAATACTCCGACATCTCCCGCCGGTCCGCCGCGGAATTCGCCCTTGCCGCGGCCGGCCTGTAATCCGAAGGCTCTGCGCCCCGGGCTTCCTGCCCGGCCGGCTCCGCCGTCAGCATAGGCCTCATCGGCATTTTCCGCCGCGCAGGCCCGTTCTGCCTTGCCGTGACGTTTGACTTCCAGGCAGACTCGCGTAAAATCTCCCTCCGGCCCCTGGCCGGAGGCGTGGCGCGCCATTTCGGCTCGCCCGGCTCCGCGGCCAGGCCGGTCTCCTGTCGGCGCGACCGGCGGCACCGTTGCCGCCCCCGTCTGACCGGCCCCCGGGGAGCCTTCCATGCCCCCCCACTGCCGTGAGTTTTCCCTGCCGCCTTCGGCGTCCTCTTCCTCAAGACCCGGGACCCTCAAGGCATCCCTTCTCCAAGGTCGCCCGATGAGTGACAAAAAACCCATAGAATTCAACGTCTTCGGCGTCACCCGGACCCTCCCCATGCGTTCGGAGAGTTCCAAGACCAAAGACATCATCATGCTGGAATCGACCCTCCTCTTCGCGAAGAAGGGATACGGCGCGGTCTCCATCAGGGACATCGCCGCGGCCATCAGGATGAAGCCTTCGTCCCTGTACAACCATTTCAGCGGCAAGGAGGCCCTCTTCGAGGCGGTGCTCACCCACGCCGAGGACCTTTACCTCCTGTACTTCAAGTACCTCGAGGATCTGCTCGCCAAGGCCCAGACCTTCTCCGAAACCCTGGACATCATCTTCCGCGAGCCCGCCAGGATGTCCAACGACTTCACCTGCTACGCCTTCTCCCTCATCCTGACGGAGCAGTTCCGCGACAGGCACTGCGCGAAAATCTTCAACGAGACCTTCCTCGACTACAGCACCAACTTCATCAAGGACGCCTTCGACCGCTGCATCGAGAAAGGGCTGGCCTTCCCCTTCGACACCAAGACGGTCGCCGCCCTCATCATGCAGACGACCCTCATCTCCATCAGCCAGAGGGTCCACGAGTACATGGACCAGCACCCCCCCATTGACTATGCTGAGCACTTCCGGAACATCAAGCGCCTGGTCATGACCCTGGCCGGCTTCTCCGCTTCCGGAGGCTCTGACTTCCCCGACTTCCCCTCCGGCGACCGCGACCCCCAACGGGCCCGCCGCGGCGCCCTGGCGCCCGACTCCAAGCCCGAGCCTTGAGACCCCCTTAGGCTCCCGGCGCCGCCTCCGTCTCCAGGCGGGCGGGCCCCCTTTCGGGGGCCCGCCCGCCTTTTCGCTTCTCAGGCCGGAACCGGAAGCCAAGGCTTCCTTGCTTTGGCCAAGCTGCCCTGCCCTGCCCTGCCCTGCCCTGCCCTGCCCTGCCCTGCCCTGGCCTGGCCTGGCCTGCCCTGCCCTGGCCTGCCCTGCCCTGGCCTGCCCCTGTTTAGCCCGCCCTGGCTTGGCTTGGCTTTCCTTGTGCTGCAGCGGCCTGCCTTCTCCGGGCCTCCAGCGCTTCAAGCCTTCAGGGCGATATTTTTTT
>JAITRL010000227.1 GCA_031288415.1 Deltaproteobacteria bacterium
CTACGGGGTCCCCCAGACCCGGGCGCGGGTGTGTATCGTGGGGACCCGGCGGGATCTCGCGCCCTTCTCGCCGCCTCCGCCCGATCCCGGCGGCCGCGTGAGCGCCCGCGAGGCCATCGGCGACCTGGAGGGCCTGCCTGAGGACCCCGGCTTTTCCCACGTCTGGAGCAGGGCCGCCGCAAGCCCTGACCAGGGGTCGCGCAGGCTTTCCGCCGACCGGCCCGGCTACACGGTGCGGGCCGAGTGCCACGGGAACATCCAGTTCCACTACCGGCTCCCCAGGCGCATCTCCATGCGCGAGGCCGCGCGCCTCCAGTCCTTCCCGGACAGCTTCAGGTTCGCGTCCAAGCTGAGGGAGACCGAGCGCCAGATAGGCAACGCCGTGCCCCCCGTGCTGGCCTGGCACGTGGCGAGGGCCCTCAAGGCCGCCGTAACGCGGAAGGCGGCGGCCGGGCCGCAAGGCGCCTGAGGGGACTGGGGTACCCTCAGAGGCAAAGGGAGCCGCAGGGGTGCCGCAAGCCGCAGGGGTCCCGGAAGGGCGCGGCCGGGGCCGGCCCAGGGACAGACAGGGAGACGGGGCCGGGGGAGCGGGCGGCCGCAAGGCCGCCCGCGGCGCGCCGGGCCTACTGGTGCCTGAGCGCCTCGATCGGGTCTTGGCCTGCGGCCTTCCAGGCGGGATAGAAGCCGAAGAACACCCCGATGCCCAGGGACACCGTGAAGGACAGGGCCAGGGAGAAGGCCGTGATGTAGACGGAGGTGTTCCAGAAATGGGAGACGGCGTAGGCGCCCAAGGCCCCGAACAGGAGGCCCAGCAGGCCGCCCGTGACGGAGACCAGGACCGCCTCCAGCATGAACTGCGTGAGGATGTCCTGCTTGCGGGCGCCGATGGCGAGGCGGATCCCGATTTCCCTGGTGCGCTCGGTGACCGACACCAGCATGATGTTCATGATGCCGATCCCGCCCACCGCGAGCGAGACCGAGGCGATGGCCCCCAGCAGGAGGGTCATGGCCTGCGCGGCCGCCTCGGCAGACTCCATGACGGCGGACATGTTGCTGATGAAGAAGTCGTCGT
Source organism: Deltaproteobacteria bacterium (assembly GCA_031288415.1). Lineage (GTDB taxonomy): Bacteria > Desulfobacterota > Desulfarculia > Adiutricales > Adiutricaceae > JAIRZX01. Next base: position 1,073 of record JAITRL010000227.1, read on the forward strand.
CCTGCATGGGGTCGACGATGCGGTGGCGCTCCCTCAGCAGCTGGCGCATGTCCTCCTGGACAAGGGTCATTTCGGCGCCGTCCGCGGCCTTGACCATGAGCATGCGCACCCTGCCCTGGAAATGGCTTCCCTGGAGGTAGCGCGAAAAAGACGAGAAGGGCACCAGGGCGGTGTCATCCTGGTCGCGGCCGTCCATGCTCTGCCCTTTGGCCGACAGGATGCCCGCGACGGTGAACGGGGTCACCCCCACCCTCACGGTCTGGCCCAAGGGGTCATCCTGGCCGAAGAGCTCTTTCGCGGTGCTCTTGCCCAGCCAGATGCTGCGGGAGGCCTGCTGCACGTCCAGGGCATCCATCTCGCGCCCGTCCGAGACCGGCCAGGACCTCACCTCCGTGAACGCCTCCCCGCCCCCGGTGAGCTGGGTGTTCCAGTTGCGGCCCCCGGCCACCAGCTGGAAGCTCCCGAAGGACACGGGAGTCACGGCCGAGACGCCGTCCACGCCGCGGATGGCGGCGGCGTCGTCCAGCGTGAGGGTCTGCCGCTGGCCGGAGCCGCTGCGCACGCCGCCGGTGTTGAAGGAGCCGGCGAGCACGATGAAGATGTTGGTGCCCAGGGCCTCCACCTGCTTCTTGACGGTGACCCGGGTGCCCTCGCCCACGGCGAGCATGAGGATGACCGCGCCTACCCCTATGACCATGCCGAGCATGGTCAGCGAGGTGCGGAGGCGGTTGGCGCCCATGGCCCGCAGGGCCTCCAGGAACATGGCTGGGAGCATCAGGGCACCTTCCTTGGCGGGCGCGGCGCCCCTGCGGGGGCGGCTTTCGGGCCGTCCGCGGAAACGGCGGTTCCGCAGGCCCTGCCGGCGGCCTCTGGCCCGGCCGCGAAAACGGCGGCTACGGGCGCGAAAGCGGCGGGCGCAGGCGCGAAAGCCGCAGGTCCGGCCGCGGGCGAGGCTGGCGCGGCCGCGAAAGCCGCAGGAGCGGGCGCGGCGGCTCCGGAGGCGCGCCTGCGGGGCTGCGGGCTCACAAGGTTCTCCTGCCTTCGACCGGGCCGTCCTCGACCAGGAGGCCGTCATGAAAACGCACCAGCCTTTTGGCGCAGGCGGCGACGTCAGGCTCGTGGGTGACGAGGATGATGGAGGAGCCCTCATCGTTGAGGTTCACGAAAAGGCTCATGATCTCATCCGAGGTCTGGCTGTCGAGGTTGCCGGTGGGCTCGTCGGCAAGGATGAGGCTGGGTTTTCCCACCAGGGCGCGGGCGACCGCCGCCCGTTGCTGCTGGCCTCCGGAGACCTGCCCCGGCAGCCTGCGGGCGAAGGGACCCAGGCCCACTTTTTCGAGCTGATCCATGGCCCGGCGCCTCCGCTCGGAGGACCCGACCCTGGCGTACAGGAGCGGAAGGCCCACGTTTTCCAGGAGATCGGACTTGGGCAGGAGGTTGTAGCCCTGGAACACGAAGCCCAGGAACCGGTTGCGGCGCTCGGCCAGCTCGTCCGCCGAAAGCTTGCTGACGGGCTCTCCGAGCAGGCGGTAGACGCCTGACGTGGCGGTGTCCAGGCAGCCCAGGATGTTCATGAAGGTGGACTTGCCTGACCCGGAGGGGCCCATGACGGCCGCGAACTCGCCTTCCGTGAGCCGGAAGTCCACCCCGTGGAGGACCTCCAGGGCGCCCGCCCCCGTGAAGTAGCTCTTCCTGAGGCCTTCCGTCTCGACCAGCGGCTTTGCCATCAGAACGGCCTCGGGCCGGGCCTGGCGCCGCCGGATCTCCCGGACCCGAACAGCGTGCCCTGAGCCTGGGCTGCGGGGGCGGTCTCGGAGGTGATGACCTGATCGCCCGGCTTCAGGGGACCCCCCTTGAGCACGGTGTACCTGAGATCGGTGGCCCCGGTCAGGATGTCTATCGCCACGGGCCTGCCCTCCCGGTCCAGGATATAGACGCGGCCTTGGCCGGGAGGGTCATCCTTGGAGGGTATGACGAGGGCCGCCAGGGCGCTTGCCGAAGTGCCTGACCCGGAGGCTCCTGAACCGGAGGCTCCTGTGCCGGAGGCCGCGGCCTCGCCGCCTCCTTCAGGGGCCTCCCCTGCCGGGGAGCCTGAGCCCTGCCCGCTTTCCGCGGCCGCCCGGCCCTCCGGGCCCTGGGAGCCCGCCGCGGAGCCCTGGCCGCCGGAAGCCCCCGCCGCTCCCCCCTGGCCGCCGGAGGCGCCGCCTCCCGCGGCGGCCCCCTGAACGTCCGCGCCCAGGGGCAGGGCCGCCCCGCCGCCGGGCCGGAAGTTCAGGGCCGCGTTAGGCACGAGCACGGCCCCGTCCTCGCGGTAGAGCTCGATGTCAACGTAGGCGGTCATGCCCGGGAGAAGCCGCTGGTCGGCGTTGTCGACGTCCACCACCACGTCGTAGGTCACGACGTTGGAGGCGACCGTGGGGTTGAGGCGGATCTGCCTGAGGACCCCGTTGAAGGTTACGCCGGGATAGGCGTCCACGGTGAAGGTGGCCTTGAGCCCCGGCGTGAGCCTCCCGATGTCCGCCTCGGCGAAGCTCGCGTTGATCTGCATCTTGGTCAGATCCTGGGCGATGGTGATGAGGGTGGGCGTCTGGAAGCTCGCGGCCACGGTCTGGCCCACGTCCACGGCCCGGTTGGTGACCACCCCGTCCACGGGGGAGTTGATCACGGTGTTGTTCAGGTTGTAGCGGTCCTGGGCCAGCTGGGCGCGGTGCTGCGCCACGGCGGCCTCGGCCATGGCCAGGTTGGCGGCCGCCGTGTCCAGCTCCTCTTTCGGGGCCGCGCGGGAGGAGTAGAGCTTCTCCTGGCGGGCGAAGCGGATCATGGCGAGATCGTGCTGGGCCTCGGCCGAGGCGAGGTTGGCCTCGGCCATCTGGACTTTGGCCCGGAAGAGCTCGTCGTCGAGCTTGACCAGGGTCTGCCCCTCCTTCACCTCATCGTTGAAGTCGGCGTTTATCTCCCTGATGGTCCCCGAGATCTGGGTGCCCACGGAGACCACCCGCACCGGGTTCAAAGTGCCCGTCGCCGACACCGCGATACGCAGCTGGTTACTTATTACCCGCTGGGTGCGGTAAGTGGCCTGGGCCGTCTCCCCTCCGAAAGGATTGAGGAAGTAGAAGGCGGCCGCGGCTATGACGACGGCGAGGACTATAAGTTTGGTCTTGGTCTTCATGACGGTACCGTCGGCGCCGGGTTACGCCTGGATGCGCCGGATGAGCCTCGCGTGGCGAGGCGCGCGGCGGTTCGGGGCCTGGAATGGCTCAAGCATTTTCCGGGCCAGGGACGAAAGCCCGGCCCGGGGCTCAATACGGGGCCCGCGCCGCTGCCCAGGGCGGGCCGTCCGGGAGCCGGGACCGGCCGCCGCAGGGCGCGGCAGCCGAAAAGCGGTGTTTTTTCCGCCTCTTAAGACGAAAAGAAGGAAATGGAGGCAGAAGTCCAGGCGGCCGGGCGCCAAGTCAGGCCCGGCCAAGCTTTCCGCCGGCCGGCCGGTCTGCGGCCGGCAGGCCCCCTCAGGCTGAAACGTCAAGGCCCGGCAAGGCTCCCGGGCCGCGCCTGCGGCAAGTGGAAGGCATCGTATGCGGCAGCGGCAGGGGCCGCGCCAAAGGAAAGCGAACCGCAACGGGAGGCCGCCGCCGCGGCGGGCGCGGGCGGAGAGCGCCGCCTGGCGGGCGCGGGCTTGCGGAAGCAAACCGCGCGGCCGGGCGATGAAAGTAACTATACCCCGAATCGAGGGTTTTTTCTAAGTAGACGGGAGCGGGCGGGCCAAGGCCGCGCGCTTCAGCGGAAGGCCTCCCGGCTCCCAGGCCATAAGGCCCAGGTCCACAGGTCCACAGGCCCACAGGCCCCAAGGCCCCATGGGCTCCAGGCGGCCTCCAGGTCCCCAGGCCCAAGGCCTCCAGGCCTCCCGGCCCCCAGGCCCCAGGCTCCCAGGACTTCGGCGGGGGCGGGAGGCCTTGCCCCCCAGGCAGGCTTACGGGGCGGCGCCTCCGGGGTTCCCGGTCTTTTCCGCCGGAGCAGTGCCGTTAGTCTTAAGCGCCAGGGCCGCGCCCTGCGGAACTCCAGTGCCGTTCGTCATAAGCGCCAGGGTCGCGCCCCAGGAACGCCGGGGGACTCCGAATCTGAGAGCCGGGGCCGCCCATGTCGCGGGCCCGGCCTCCCCTTGCGCCGTCGGAGGAGACAGGCGGCCTGCGGGCTATGGCGCCGCCCGCATCATGAGGGAGGCGGCGGCGGGACAAGCCGCCGGCGTCGGCGCGGCAGGCTCAGACCATCGGCCCGCCGAAGGCCGGGACGGCGGGATCCGGCTCAAAGCCGGAAAGGGAAGAGAGCGCCAGCGGGATATAGCGCTGGAATTCCATAGGGGAGATGCCCTGCGGCCCGAAGGCTTTCGCGGCGAGATCCCCCGCCTCGGCGTGGACGTAAACGGCCAAGGCCGCCGCCTCGAACGGCGCCATGCCCCTGGCCAGAAGCCCCGTGACGACCCCGGTCAGGAGGTCTCCCGATCCGCCTGCGGCCAGGACGGGGCCGCCGCCGAGGTTTATCAGGAAACGCCCTCCGTCGGGGGCCATGATGACGGTGCGGCTGCCTTTGAGGACCGTGACGGCCCCCAGCTCCCGGGAAATGGCGCGGGCGGCAGCGAGACGGTCCTCCTCCACTGCGGGGGCGGTCAGGTCCAGGATCCGCGCGGCCTCGCCCGGGTGCGGGGTAACGACGGCGGGCGACTTGCGGCCCTTGAGGAGCTTAAGGGCGCCGGAGGCGGGGTCCAGGGCGTCGGCATCCAAAACCAAGGGGGCGTCGGGGAGCAGGCGCACGATCTCGCGGACGAAGGCCCCGGCCTCGGCCGTGCGCCCGAGGCCGGGCCCCAGCCCCAAGGCGCCCCGCCACGGTGGGATGCGTTCCGCGAGTTTTCCCGCGGCCTCGGCGCAAAGCTCCCCCTCCTCGGACTGCGGGAGGGCGAGGCACATGGGGGCGGTGAGCCTCGCATCCATGAGGGAAGCCAGGGCTTCAGGGCACGCGGCCGTGACGAGGCCCGCCCCGGCCCTGAGGGCGGCGGTCGCGGCCAAGGCCAGGGCCCCGGACTTGCCGGGGGTGCCGCCCGCCAGGAAGGCGTGCCCGAAGGTCCCCTTGTGGCCCCAGGCGGGCCGGGGCGGGGCCAGCAGCGCGGCCCGGGCGCGGCCGAGCAGGCTCCCCAGGGGAGGGGACTCCCCGAACGCCTCGGGGACCAGGCCGATGTCCCCCAGCCTCAGGGCGCCGGAGAGGCGGAAGCCGTCCCCCATGAAGTGCCCGGGCTTGAATGTGCCCAAGGCCACCGTCAGGTCCGCCCGGGGGGCAGGGCCCAGGGCCTTGCCGTCGGCCCCGGAGACCCCGGAGGGAAGATCCACGGCAAGGGTCCTTGTCCAGGGAGGAAGCTTCCGGAGGCTCGCGAGGACCCTGGCGGCAGGGTCCCTCAGGGGCCGGGAAAGCCCGGTCCCGAAGACGGCGTCCACGATGAGGCCGAAGTAATTCCAGTCGGGCAGGGGATCAGCGGGCGAGGCCAGCAGGCCGACCGGGATGCCCATGGCCCGCGCGGTGCGGAGGGTGATCGCCGCGTCGCCTTCCGGCTCCTTGCCGCCCTCCGAGACCAGCCAGCATCGGACTGAGTGCCCCATGGCGCTCAGGATGCGGGCGACGGCCCAGCCGTCCCCGCCGTTCTGGCCCTGCCCGCCGATCACGGCGACCTGCAGGCTGCGATGCGACAGTTCCGGCCAGAATTCCTCCGCATGGGCGACTATGGAGCGGGCGGCGTTCTCCATGAGGACTATGCCGGGAATGCCTAAGACTTCAATGGCCCTCCGGTCGATCTCCCGGGACTCCTCGGGGGCTGCGACGTAAAGCGGGCGCGCTGGCAGGGCTGTTTCAGGCGGTTCGGCTGTCATGGGCGGGTCCTGAACGGTTTTAGGCCAGGCGCTCCTGCAGAGCCGCCGCAGGCAGGGCAAGACCGCTTGCGCGGCTTGGCGGCTTGGCCAGGGAAGGGGCGCGGCCTTGCCTTGCTCGCTTGCGAGCCGCAGGGCCGTGCCGGAGGGCTTGGGGCAGGCGGGGGAAAAGACGGCGGCGAAACGGCTTGTAGGGGAGCTGACATGCCTGAGCCCCTCGCGCGTAAGGCGCTTAGACTCGGCGGAATATGGGGTATCGGATCTTCGGGTCACCTGGTGAGGGAGAGTCGGATCTTACTGAAATTTGAACGGGGTGAGCCGAATTATCGGAACAGGGAACATCGGAACATCGAAAGATCTGAAGATCTGAAGATCTGAATATCTGAATATCGGAAGAACGGACAACCGATCATGTTAGCCGTTCATTGGAGCATACGGCGATGAAACGCGGTTCGCCGGATAGCGGGTCCAAGGGTTTGTACGTCCGCAGGCCTGTCGGTTTATCGGGCCATGAGGCCATGGCGGGCCGGTCGGCAGTATGGGAAAGCGGGCGGCCGCAAAAATTACCGGCTGAGGCGCGCGCGTAAAGCGAAATAAACCGCAGGGCAGGCTGCGGCAACCCGCTTCGGGCGGGCAGGAGTTTCAGCCGAGTGCAGCGCAGGCAAGGAAAGCCGCCTGCGATGACATCAGCCTCAAAAATGTCGCGCGAGGCGGGCAGCACAGGCGGAAATCCAGGCATCAGGATTTTTTTACGGCGTGTTATCGGGCCGCCTCAGGGACTTGTCTCCGGGAGATCCGTAAGGCGAAGCGGCAAGTCGCGATGCTTGCGTTAATAACACACTTTGAGCGTTAAAGCCCGGAAAAAGTGAAAAAAGCAAAATGTTTGACAATGATACTTGATTGGGCTAAATTGAAATTCGCTCTTCATGAGCGAAGAAATGGGATTGGACATGACGATTCCAAAAGATGGAAATATGTTTTTTATTACTCCTTTCTGTGAAGGTCAACCTAAAGCAAAGCTCTTTATTTGTTTTATTGTAAAAGTGAAGGTAAATTTGTTGATAAAAATTTGATTACAGCGCTTAAAAGTTTATATTGCTTTAGTTTTATAATTATATACTTCAGTTTGAATAATATATATTTAATTAAGAAGTGAGACGATTATTGAAAAGACAACGTTTGTATCTAGAAACCACAATGTTCAACTATTATTACGATGAAGATCGTCTTGGTCATTTTGCTACAGTGAAAATATTTGAAAATATTGGAAAAGGACTAAACTATGGCTACACTTCTGATTTTGTAGCCTTGGAACTAAAGCAAGCACCTGAACCGAAACAAAATAATATGATAGATTTAATTTATAAATATAATATAATAGTATTAAATGAAAGTCAAAAAATTGATGATTTAGCTAATCTTTATATTAAAGAAGGTGTTATACCTAAGAAATATCGTTTAGATGCTTTGCATATTGCTTCCGCCACAGTTCACGATCTCGACTGTCTGCTGACTTTTAACTTTAAACATATGATTAAAAAGAAAACTAAAGAGTCTGTAGCATATATTAATCTACATGAAGGATATAAGAATATTTATATTTGTACGCCTATGGAGGTGTTAGATGACGAAAATCAAGAATGACATTGAGGATGAAATTGATGCTATCAGAATTAATCTTTATGAAAAGACTAAACATATGACATACGAAGAAATGAGTAAATATATAAGTGATGAGGTAACGCCAATATATGAAAAATATGGAATAAAGCCAATTTCTAGTATAGATGAATTTATTTTAAGTAAATTATCAAAATGATATAATATATAGTAATGTAATAGTCTTAGGCTCAGGATATTATATTGCGTTTCCCCATGCCGTCGGAACGGCTTTTATCCTCTAAGGGGGCCGATTAGGCGAAGCGGGCGGCCGCGGCGATGTTCATGTCCGCGCGCGATATGGCCGACAAGGGTGCCGGGGAAGGCAGAGCCGTAGCTGACCATGTCGCCGGCCTTGATTGCCTCTTCTTATCCCGTTTGGTACAGCGCTTGGTCCGGTCCCCGCCCCTATGAGAGGACGCGCGTTTTTTCTGAATTGGCCTCGGGACGGCTGCGAGGCTGAGAGCGGTTCTCCGGGAGCGGGCCGGGGTTTCCCGAAAGAGGCAAGACAGCCGCGTGTCTGGGAGGGTTTTCCGGGAACTAAAGGGTTTGCGCGGGAAGTCCGAGAGAAAGAGCTTTGCCCGGGGCCTTCCGGGCCGGCGAAGGATTGATTCCAGCCGCGCAGGAATCATGTCTATCCTTGGGGGCCGTGCCTTGCACGGTTTTCAGTGGCCTCCCTCGTTGCTTGTCAGTCTTAGCCGGGGGCGGTCTTCGTTGCGGTTGCGATGCCTCTCAGGCTGAGCTTGCCCTTTTCTCTGAGTACAAGGGCTATTCACTTTCCTGGTGCTTTGTACTCAACCGAGTACAAGGGCCGTTCAGCATCCCGGCATCTTTGTACTCAACTGAGTACAAGGGCCGTTCAGCCTTCCGGCCGCTTTGTACTCAGTTGAGTACAGGTCCAAACATGTGTACATCCATGCGCGTTTGCCGGAAGCCTGTTGACAGCCTTCTAAATTGCGCGCAAGCGCCCGGAGAACGGGATTCGGAAGTCTGAGGCCCGGAGTAAGGCGCTGGCAGGATGAGGAGGGCCCGATGAACTGCTTTCCCAACGCGAATTTCTCGTTCGAAGAGATCAGAAAAAGAGGCTTGAGTTACGTTGACAAGACCGGCCACGCGCTAAGGCTTCTGACCAGCCTCAATACAACCAGTTTTTTCTTGTCCAGGCCAAGGCGTTTCGGGAAGTCGCTGTTCCTTTCCACGCTCAAAAGCGCCTTGGAAGGCAAGGCCGAGCTGTTCGACGGCCTCGCCATGAACCGGGGGAACTACGGTTTCGAGAAGTTTTCCGTGATCCATCTCGACATGAGCTATGTCGATTCCTCCAG
>JAITRL010000240.1 GCA_031288415.1 Deltaproteobacteria bacterium
GAGGTCTCGGCCGCCGTTTCAAAGTTCTGGCTCTGGCGAACAGGGTTAAGCGGTCGCTTGGATAATATGTCCGGGACCGGACAGTAAGCCGTGTGCCCGGTCCAGCAAAACTAAGAGTACTCCTTAATAGAGGCCAGTGGGTATGGGCGGATCAATAACCTTGCCGCCTGTGGGAATAGACTTGCCATAGGGCAGGGCGTTGACGATTTGGCGAGGGGGCCTGTTGCATCTGCGGCCTATTCTTTTCCGCGCGACAATTTCCGCAGGCTGGTTCCGTCAGTCTGGCTTTCATGTGCTCCTATGCTTTCGTTCCCCGCGGCAATCTTCCCTGCAGCTTCCCTGGAGGCAATCAGAGCGTTACGCCTGGCGTTGTCAAGGAGACATGCCGGTTTCAGGCTTTTATGCCCATGCCGCGCAGACGTCATGTCCAGCCGGCGGCTGCTTTCGGCATGTAACTCAAAAGCCTAGCAACGCCGCCGAGCAACAACCCTTCCCGCATGTCTCTGGAACATGCAGGACATGAACTCAGCTTGAGAATCGCCTATGGAAGACAGTGGAACGGGCGGTTGATGCCGGCGGAGAAAGCGATTTATGGCCGTCTCCCGGCACAGATAACGAATGATTGAGGCTAACCAGATCCATAGGGAAGTCTGTCACTTTTTCGATTTGATGTCAACGAATACCAGTTACGCGTTTACCGTAAAGCGTCAAGAAGTTTTGCAAAAGAGTTGTGTCCCATAAGACATTTGTAGAGCCTGATTTTAAATTTTAGCTATATATTGTGGTTTATGGCCGAGTCAAGTGATATTGTCGCGCCGCTGATGACGGTGCTTGTAGTTACACAGGACAGTGTAACCTGTCTGAGCGTGAGACGGAACCGTTAGATGGAGGCTCGGTCAGATGCAGAAAATGCCATGTAGAACGAAATTTATGATGGCGTCGACCCTTACGCAGTTGTTGCCGTTGCCGGTCATGGAGATGCCAACGCGCTACGGCCGCAGACCGGGTTATTTTTTCTTCACGATCAGCAGGGTTCGGTCATCGTGTTCCCCCTGGCACCAGAAGTTGAGCCACTCGAGGAGCTTTTCGCTTTTTACCTCGCCAGCCACGCTTTCGTCGAAGAGTTCAGGGCAGCCGGGATTTTCATTGATTCCCTTAGGCAGGAGCTCGGTCCAGAGGACCCTCCACGGCTCAGGCGACTTGATGCTGTCCTCGGATGGGAAGAAAGGGTCGGTCACGCCGTCGGTCGCCATGATCAGGGCCTCGAAGTCCTGCGGGAAAGAGTAGAAGGTCCTCGCGCGGATCTTGTCCGGCGTCATCTCACCGCTCATGGTCAGGAAACGGGTCTGGCCGGCGTACTCGCCGGCGTCAGGTGTCCCCAGGACATTCACTTCGCCGGTCCCGTTCGGGTTGTAGAGGGCAAGTCCCCCGTCCCCTATCCAGAAGGTGACCAGGAACCAGCCGAAGCTGAACTTCCTGAAGGCCGCAAACAAGAGTGTCGTGTGGTAGTCGTTGAGCGAGGCGTCAGGAGCGGGATGAGCCGTGTCTTTCTTCTTCCGCTCGACCTCCTCGGCGATGCTGTTGTAAGCTTTGCGAGCGGCATCGTAGATGAATGAACTGAAGCCGCCGGTTTCCTCCAGCTTGCTTAAGCGCGGCTCAGAAGCGGAAAGCGATGTTTTGCCGGTTGCCGCCTCGCGGAGTCTTTTTAATATCTCCACGAGCTTCTGTTCCTTGTCTTCTGAATGCCAGCCTTCCGCGTGCGCGAGGAAGGCATCGACCGAGGTTTTGCAGGCCAGCCTGGAACCCACGCGCGAGTACCTGGCGCTGCCTGCCCCGTCTGCCACGGCTAGGGCTGACCACCCTGATTCGCCGCCGCAGCGCATGTAAAAGCTGTCATCGCGGGGTTTTCCCGTGTTGGCGTGGGAGCGCCCGCGGCGGCTTGCCGCGACGGCGATCAGGTTGCTGTCAGGGATCTCGGCGCATTTCTTCTCCGTGTCAGCTGTAGGGTAGCCATCGTCGCTTTCGACCTTAAGGTCTTTCCACATCAGGCGAGGATCTTGACGGATATAGTATTCCTTCTTGATGATTTCAAATGGTTCGTTGTCGTTATCCCGAAGGAAGATAAGGCTCATGTCCCCATCGTAAGGCTTCCAGCGCCCGGAGATCGAGACGGCAGTCCCGTCCCCGGATAACGAAATGACCGGTGGTTGCGCAAGCGGAACAGTCCCGGCGTTTGGGGTTGCCTGGGCGCCGTTCGTAGCAAAGTAGGCGTTGGACGTGACCTCAGTGATCCTGAAGGCACCTACTGTTGCTATGTCGGCGCTGTAGGTCATGTCCGTGTCATAGCTACCGTCAAGCTCTTTCATCTGCGAGTGCATTTTCCAGAGGCATTTTTTCAGCCACGGTGTTGCGGCGTAACCGTTTATCCTAAAAGCTATGGTAGGTTCTTTAGATTTTGAAACAAGTTCTTCCAGGCTGACCTTCTTTGTTAACTCAGGGTCGGTAGAATCAGTCGGGTCGGCATGACTCGGCAAAACTACCCTGGCTGGCGGATCTTCCGGGACCGGCGGAGCTTTCGGGGCTGGCGGATCGGCCTTGGGGTGTTGGGCTTGCTGTGCGGGGGAATCGGCTCGGTCCGATTGAGTTTCCTGGGCGAGCTGCTCGGCCAGGATAGGCGGAGCTTCCTGGTCGGGCGTAGCTCTCTGGGCTGATGAAACCGTCTGTGGCGATTCTTCTTGCTGGTTGACTCTTTTCGAGGCAGAGTAAACCATGTTCAGTCCACCACTGTCGGAACTTATTGTCTCGCTCCAGTCCTCTCCATTTTTAAGGGATTTTTCCGTCTCTGGCCGGTGATTGGCATCAGGCAGATCCCAGGCGGTTTCGGAAAGCTCCGAGGTCGTCCAGTCATCCAGGTCGGCTCCTTTTTTATCAACGCCTTCGGTGAGCTCGTTGCCTCCGGAATCGGTCAAGGACTCATTGACCGGCTTCAGAGAGCCAGATTCGATCCAGGCGTGTATCCTCCCTAAGTGATCCGCAATGAACTTCAGGATACTCCCGGAGCTTTCTACGGGATCGGTATGGTCCCGGTTCGCCTTATGTAGACTGGCTATCGTCTTTCCGCCGAATTCGTGCAGATGGGCTTTGCATGTGTCGATGAATGCGGAGTTAAGGCCGCGAAGCACGGGGTTTTCCGGGTTGACCCCTAAGTTAGCCATTCCCTGAAAGTAAGCCCAAGAGGCGTTCAGGAAATCCTCGAGTGACTTAGGCACCACCAGTAATGGCTTGTGTGTTGCCATTTCCTGCAGTATGTCCCAGGCCTCATAGGCGGCAACGTAACAGCCGTTGTTTTCCCCGCCCATCTGTGGGCGGAATCTGTTCATCATGTCCAATATCTGGTTTGAAACCCAGATGATGTCTTTTTTTTCTTCCATCCGCTCTTCCGCATACGGCCTTTGCCGCCGGCCAATGATCAGTTGTTATGTCGTACCTTTATGAATCGGCCTTGCCTGTAGTATTGATCGAACGGCCTCACCCGCCTGAAGCCTGCTTAGCCGGTAGAGCGGGCTTGGGGATCCCTCCAGGCGCAGGAGCAAGCGGGGTACCACTGAACGCGGGTGGGTGCGCGCGCCTTGCGCGGTCGGCGGAAATCGTGGAATAGTGCGCCCCGCACGGTAGGCGGAAAGCCCGGGATGGCTACGGAGCCCTGGCATATGACCGCGCCGTTGACCGGTATGGTGCGCGCTTCTGGTTCAGACGGACAGGTTGAGCTCGGGGGGAGGGGGCGGGAGTTCCTCCCTGACGATGTTCCCGCTCTGGCTGTGCTTGGTGAATGCCTGGGACACCCACTTCCAGAAGTTCCCGAAGGAGTTGCTGTCCATGGTCTCGAGGGCCACCACGTCGGTGCAGAAGCGCTTGAGGGGCTCGGTCTTCGCCTTGGGCCCGGCGGCGCATCCGATGATCCGCGAGAAGGTGTACTTTTTGACGGCCTCGCACATGTTGTTGAAGAGCAGCGTGTCCGAGGGCGCGCCGTCGGTCATGATCACCGCCAGGGGGAGCCAGTCGCCCTTGAGTTCGGGCGTGGTCTTCCTGACCTCGACGTTGTACCTTTTGAGCATGAGTTCCAAAGCCTCTCCCATGTTGGTGGGGGAGGACTGGAGTTCCGGCATCTCAGGCAGCGAGGCCTTGTCCACCTCGGTCATGGGCATGAGGATCCTGGCCTCGCGGTCAAAGGTGATTATCGAGATCTGTACGGTCTCCAGGGCGTACGGGTCCTTGACCAGGGCCTTGAAGAGGGCCCTGAGCCCCACCTTGACGGCCTCTATCGGCTCCCCCCGCATGGAACCGGAGGTGTCGAGCAAAATATATATGGGTAGTTTTCTCATTGGATGCTGACCTCCCCCTGCGAGGGGCCCGCCCCCCTGCGGGAGGAGCGGGGCCCCTCGCAGGGGGGCATGTGGGGGCGTGGAGCAGAGCCGGGGCGTGCGGGGCGCGGATTAGCCGTGAGGCCAAGTTGCTCCGTCCCCTGGCTTTCCTGGCCGGGGCGCGCCTTCGGCTACACGGGGGCAGGGCGGCGTCCCTGGCTTTGGAGCCCCTTTTAGAACTTCAGGAGGGAGATCTCGGGCGGAGGGGGCGGGAGTTCGCTGATGTTTCCGATCTCCTGGCCGCCGGCATCCAGGCGCTTGGAGGACACGGCGATGCTAGTCGACACGTACTTGAAGTATGCCGCGATGGATTTGGTGTCGCACGTGGCGAGTTTGATAACGTTCTCGCCGGCTATGTTCTGGAGCACCAAAGTGTCGGCCTGGCCGCCGGCGGCGCAGGCAACCACCACGCCCCACTTGTAGGCCTTGAAGGCGGGAAGCGCCCGGTTGACGTCATCGGTGGGCATGCCGTCGGTCATGAGGAAGACCAGCGGCTTCCAGTCGCCCTTGGCCTGGGGGGTGGTCTTTACCACCTCCCTTCCGGCGCACTTGACCAGGAGGTCAAGGGCCTCTCCGAGGGAGGTGCCGCCGCCGGCGTTCAGGTTGGGCGGGGTGAAGTTCATGAGTTCGGTGAGGGGCACCACCTGCCGCACGTCCGAATCGAACGTGATGATGGAGATGTAGGCTATCTCCATGGCCTGCGGTTCCTTGCGAAGGGCGGAGTGAAGGGTTTTGACCCCGTTTTTCACCGCCTCTATGGGTTCGCCCGACATGGAGCCGGAGGTGTCCAGCAAGAGGTAAATTGGAAGTCTGCGCATGAAGTATCCTCACAAGACGGGGCCCGGAGTCGGGGAAGGCCGCACTCGGGCGCTGTACAGGAAATGTTTGCGGCTTACGGCCCTGGAAGCCGCCGTAGGATTCTCAAGCTGAAAGCGTGCCGATAGCGGGACCGCGTTCCAAAATATGGAAATGCCGGGAGAAAGGCGGGGTACGGACAAAATGTAGCACAGTCCCGTTCTAGAATCAAAACCATAAAGGAGGCGCGAAAGCCTCAGGCGCCGCCAGGGTGATCATGTTCCCGGCCACGCAGGGGCGCGGGACTGCCAAACCGTAAGAACTTCAACGGTCTTAAGGGCCTAAGGGGCGCAGGTACCCCAGGGCCGTCTAATCCTAAGGCCGCAAAGGCTTTGGCAACCTCAAGCCCGTATGGTCTTGAGGGCCGCAAAGGCTTCAGCCGGCTCAAGGCGGCTGGTTTTCACGGCAATGAAGCGCTTGGCGGCATCAAGGCGGCAAAGAGCCTGGCTAAGGCCGCCGGGAGGTTGGCGGGGCGAAGCCGTTGCCGCGACGAGGCGCCTGGGGCGGGGCGGGGGGAGTCGGCGGGGCCATCGCCGTCAAGGCTGCCGACGGCGGGGCCCGCGAGGACTCGGGGAAAGCTTCGGCCGCTCCCCCGCCTCTTCCTCCGATGCGAAGAGGGGGGCAAGGGCCCTGCGGTAGGCGTACTCCCCTGCGGCAGCCTTGCGGCGCGCCTCGGAGGCGCCTTCCGCATAGGTCTCGGGACGGTTCAGGGGGCCGTCCAGGAGGTTTTGGGGGAAAGGGAAGCCAGGAGGCACGTTGCGGGCCCACCAGTCATTTTCCAGGAGCGGGCAGCCGGCCTTGAGCACGAAGGCGGCGGCCTTCAGGCCTCTGGGCGGCCCGGAGGCTCCCCAGATGAAGGCGTCAGGGTCCTGGAGGGCGGCCAAGGCGCAGGCGAGGGTAGCGGCGTCGAGGCCGCCCCCGGCCTCCAGGATAAGTTCCATTGTTTCCTCCAGGGGGTTTCCGAAGGCCGCAGCAATGCGAGGGAAGCCCTTGAGGGTGCCGTCAAGCACGGCCTCCAGGACCCCGCGCCCACCTGAGGGATGGGAGTCAGCTGACTTCAGGAGGGTAACCAGGTTGTCGAGGGTGAGGTTGACCCCGCGGAAGGCCGGTGGGCTCTGAGGCGCGAAGATCCTGACGAAAGCGAAGAGCGCCTCGTGCGGCGTGCCGCGCGCCTCCCGTTCCAGGGTTTCCGCGTCGGCGATCCTGCCGGAGGATCTGAGCCAAGAGGCTATGGAGCCTCTTGCCATAAGGGCTGCCCCGGCCTCCCAGCCGACGGTATCCCTGTTGAAGCGTTCCGCGAGTGCTGAAAGGTTCAGGTACTCGGACCCGATGCACCGGAAGGGGGCCCCGGGCCTGCCATGAGGCGCCTCCGGCGCGGCGGGGGGCAGGGGGGCTTCAGGCGGGAGGGCGGCCTGAAGGCACGAGCCAGCGACAGGGGCATCCGTCGGGAGGGCCGGCCGGCCGCCCTCCAGAAACTCCCTGATCTGGGCGCGGCGCCACCGGCTCCGGTCATCGCGGGACAGCAGGCCGCGGATCAGGGTCTCCACGGCCGGCGGAAGGCCCTCAGGCACCGGGAGCCCTCGGGTGCAGATCTCCCGCATGACCAGGTTGACGGGGAGCCCGGCGAGGGGGTGAGCCCCTGCGGCGCATTCCAGGAGCACCGCGCCCAGGCTCCAGAAGTCCCCGGCCTCCCCCGCGAAGTCCGCGAAGGACTCCGGGGCTGAGTAAAGGGGGGTATTGGCGGCCCGGGTGCTCTTGACCGACACGTCCGGAGCGAGCACGGATGCGATCCCGAAGTCGCACAGGGCGATGCGGAATGGGTCCAGGCCGCGGATAAGGATGTTGGCTGGCTTGAGATCCCTGTGGATAATCCCTCCCCGGTGGAGGGAGTCCAGGGTGGCCGAAACGGAGTCGGCGAGCCTGAGGATTTCCGCCTGGCTGAGCCTCCGGCGCGCGATGAGGGAGGCGAGATCGCCAAGGGGCAGGTACTCCTGGATCTCGTATTCCCTACCGGTAAAGTCATCAAAGCCGCGCGAGTAGACGCGGACCGCCCCGTCCCCCAGGCCGGAGGCGATGCGGTCCAGGCTGTCCGCCACTTCCGGGCGCAGCCCTGCCCGGCAGCGGGAGAGCCTGAGAACCCGCCTGCCCTCCGGGGCCATGACGATGAAAAGGTCAGCCTCGGCTCCTGAGGCGGGCAGGGCATTGAGGACCCGCATCCCTCGGAATTCCTGGATAAGCGGAGAGCCCGGTCGGCCAGGGCTTCTCCCGCCGCCGGAGCGGCCGGCGATTCTGGCGGCCGTTGGCCGCTCCGGCTCCGATGGCGGAACGGGGCGGAAGCCATCGTCTGAGGCGGCCGTTCCGGAGGTGCCGCGCCAGAGTCGGCCGTCCTGGGATTCAGCGCGGTTTGGCCTGAGCCTGTGGCGACTGCCCTGGGCCTCCGCCGCCTCGGCTGCCAGCGGCTTGAGAAGGCGGTCCGGGGCTGTGGTCGCGTTCGCCCGGGGCCTGGGGCGGCGGCCGGGAACATCAGACCCGTCCGGAGGAGGCTTGCGTGAGAGATCAGGGGCGGTAGCCGCTTCTGCCAGCGGCTTGAGAAGGCGGTCCGGGGCCGTGGCCGAGTTTGCCCGGGGCCTGGGGCGGCGGCCGGGAACGTCAGTCCTGCCCGGAGGAGGCTTGCGTAGGAGATCGGGGGCAGCGGTCGCTTTTGCCAGAGTCTTGAGAAGGCTGTCCGGGGACGTGGCCGCGTTTGCCCGGGGCCTGGGGCGGCGGCCGGGAACGTCAGTCCTGTCAGAAGGAGGCTTGCGTAGGAGATCGGGGGCAGCGGCTGCTTTTGCCAGAGTCTTGAGAAGGCTGTCCGGGGACGTTGTCCCGTCCGTCGGAAGCTTGCCGGGGCGGTCAGGGGCGGCGGTCTCTTCAGGCTGTGGCTTGAGGCGGCGGTCCGGGGCCGTTGTCCCGTCCGTCGGCAGTTTGCCGGGGCAGTCAGGGGCGGCGGTCTCTTCAGCCTGGGGCTTGAGGCGGCGGTCCGGCGGCTTCGGTTTTCCGGTTGCGGGCGCGCCTGACTTCTCCCGTGCCGCGCTGCGGGAGCGGCCTTTCTGGACTGTCGCCCTTGAGGCATTCCGCTTGGGGCGGTTGCCTGAACCGCCGCCCCCTGGGCCAGAGGCCCAGGGGGCGGCTTCGGCCAAGACCCCTGAGGCGGTCACGGAGGGACGGGTACCCCGCCCCGAAGGGCCGTCTGTCGGGGAGTCAGCCATGGAAGGCTCCTGGTGAAGGCGATTTTCCAAGGGGACAGGCCGCTCGAGGGCGGGAGCCATGCCTGCGGCGCCAGGGCCGCAGCCGCCCCTGGCGGTCAGAGGCCGGCGGGACATGCGGGAAAGGGTTGGCGGGTTGTAGGCATGGCTGAAGGCAGGGCGGCCGGCCTGAGACAGGGGTCCGAAACCGACCGCCGGGCCGGGGGGCCGATCGGCAGAAGAGCGCCATTCGGGCTGCCTTGGAAAGCCTGCCGGTCAGACTCAGAGCGCCCGGCGCTACTATATCATCCGGCGGAGGATCTGAGAATGCCATAACCGCTGCGCTTTTCCTGGCATTTCCCTGCAGCGGCACGGCGCCATCCGAGCCGCTCCGGACTGTTTTAGCGGCCTGGTTCCGGCAGGCTTTGGCATGGTCCGTTGCAGGCGCCTTCGGCATTAGCCCCGATCGGCCCGCTACCGCAAGCTTTCCGCCTATCCTGTCAGACGGACTGGGGGGGGCGGAGCGGCGAAAGCTCAAAGTCCAGAGGTCTTTCTCTGTTTTGAGAGGGCTCCAAGGCCGCAAGTCTTGCCGGAGCCGGAACCGGCCGCGCCGCCGTCACGGCCTGCGATGCAGACAGCCGACAGGCGGTCCCGAGCAGTGTCAAGTCCGGAACGAGGCGGCGGCCTGGCGGCCCGGCAAAGCCTCCTCCAGGGCCGGGGAGGATAATCCGTCCGGAGCCTGAAAGGCGCCTCACCCCGCGCCCGGATACTCAGGTGCCGGGAGGCGAAACCGAGGAAAGGCCAAAGCGGCATGCAGCCGCCGGATGCAGGCCTTGACCTTCTCATTTAAAACCGGGACTTAGCTGAGGCCGTGTCAGCGGCCTGGGCCGGGCGATCAGCGTGGCGATTCCGGCGATTCCCCAGTCGTCCCGGAGAAGTTCAGAAGACCCGGAAGCGCCAGACCGAGGAACAGTCGACGGTTGCGGCCTCCATGGATGACAAGCTCAAGCAAAAAGGCAGGCAGTCAGGCAGGCGGGCAGGCAGGCAGGCAGGCCAGCAGGCAAGCGACTGGCTTGACCTAGGGCCAGAGGCAAGGGCGCCGCAGGCGTCGCGGAAGGGCATGGGCGCCTGCAGGCCGCTGCAGGTTGACATGGCCAGTTTCGGTTTATACCGCAGGCGCCCAAATCAGGCAACAAGAGATTTTCTTTCTTGTGCAGAGCCTAATGGGCGAAAGCCGGGTGTGCCGTCAGAGGCGCCGGATTAGCGGCAGGCCGGTAACGCGGACCCGTAAAAAAAGCCGGGCGAGGGCAAGCCTTAGGCAAGCCGCCGGATAATTTCATTCAACCGGAGACGGGCGAAGGCGCGAAGGCGAAAGCACTTGACTACGCCTGAGGATTGTGGATGCGAACCCTCAACGAGGCCTGCGGACGGCATGGCGAGCGGAGGCCCAACCTGGCTTCCTGGGGGCTTGACTTTCGGATTCACTGAAAAGCCGCTGTGGTTTCGAGAGGCTCAGGACAGCCTAAAAGCCGGGAGCGAGGGAAAGAAAACCGTTGACAATTTCCTTTAGCGATGGCTGAGGGAAAAATCGGCCCGGCTGCCTTTCCGGAGACGAGGCAGGCGAGGCAGGCAAGGCAGGCAAGGCTTGACGAACGTTCCGCTCCAATGCTCAACGCCTCCGCCCCGGGGAAAGACTTTTCAGTGACTCGCGTCAACGGAAAATGACAGCCGACGCCTATGACGGAAAACATGCCATGAGATTACAGTCAAGCGCGGGGTCTTGTGCGGCGATTCAGGTGTCAGGCCACAATTTCGCGACAGGCTCGGCTTCATGGCGGCCAGCGGGCTCATATAGCCTGCGGCGCTGAAGGGAGATGCCCGCGCTTATCATGCCAGCGACGGGAAAATTTACAATTCAGGCATAAAAAATCCTACTGACAAGACCTATTGACAAAATAAATATTCCCAAAACAGCTGCCGTAAAGGCGCAAGACAGCTCGGGAAAAGCTTAAAGGCCATTACCTCAGGACAAAAGGGAGCGTGCAGGCGGCGAACCTGCCGGGCCGTGCGCATCATCATCCCGGAAAGGCCTTGACGCCTTGCGGGCCATAAACCCGCAAATCTCGGCGCCGGCATCCCAGGCAATTTTGACGCGGTGAAGACATTTACGGTCGAAGACCAGTGGATACTTGCAGAATTGAAATTTCTGGCGAACACAAGTATAGGTGGGATGGTGATGATTATTGGCAAAATACGTAAAATATAGTGTGAAATGCGACAACTGATAAATGCAGGAACTTCGGCTCATGGCTGAGGTAAGTCAATAAGCCGAGCCTGAAAATGGAGAACACCCACATGCAGGGTGCTCCATGCCGTCCGGGCCGGCCATGGCGTGAAATTTAGACTGACAGTCAGTGATTGACAAAGCCTTCTCCTGCGGAAATTAGATGAAGGATGGCCGGAAAGCCCCGGCTTCAGGGGGCGAGAGCGGGCGGCTTGAGCCGGCATCCGCCATGATGTCAATCCTGGTTTTTGGCGCGCGGCTATTGCCTCATCCTTCCGTGATTATTGGGGACTTTAGCGCGTTCAAACGGGCATGATCCATGAAAAGCTTGTCGTTTACGGGATGCGGCGATTACCTGTCCCGTTGCGCGGCCCGTCCCCGTCAATGTCAAAGCTGAAAGACGCCGCACACGATGCGCATCGGCTCACGCGGCGCTCGTGCCAGATAATGTGGCGCGATTTTGACGGCGGTAATCATGGAAAATTCATGCCGGAGGTAATCTACCGGGAAGCGGCGTGACCCCTGAGGCTGAAATTCACGGCGGACGGGAAGATGGAAGGGGATGCCCAGCATGTGCGGCTTGGAAAGGAGCTTGGCCGCCAGATAATGCGGCTCGATTTGGCAGGCGGTAATCATGGAAAACTGACCGGGGCTGATCATTTCTGGCAGGAATCATCGTCTGAGGCCGAGGCTTTCATGCCGCGATTTTCCCGTACGGCATGTGCGGCGTTTTCATCCAGGGAATCCCAGATGGCGCGGCGCGGCCATGCAGGGGGTAATTTTGGAAAATTCATGCCGATCCTGAACGCGGGCCAGGGCGGAAGGCTCTAATTCGGGCCGGAATTGGTTTTCCTGTGCCGCTTATTTGCGGCTTGCCGGAGGCGGGAACATTCCGGGAAAACCTGCGATTCCGGCGGATGCGCCTGCCGACGTGCCCTTCCATCCCGCCTGGGGAAGGCCGGGAAGAGGACGGGCGCCGCGGGGATCCGGCGGCGGTTCCCGCAAACCTCCGGCCGCGGCTGAAATGTCCCCTGTCCGGCGGTCAGCTCCGGCATATATCGAAGATAAATAATGTAAAAGAACATCCTAAACGGAACGGGACGGGATAATCGATTCCAAAAGCGGCGCGTCTGGGGAGGGAGCCCGGCAGCTTGTTTGCCTCCTGTTTCCCCGTTAAGACTGGGGCGGCGGCCCCGCGTTGACCGAGGCGGGGATATGGAGCGGGGCCCGCCGGCTAAAACCGGGGTTACGGCAAAAATTTCCGTGCCTGTCAAGGAAGCGCCGCGCCGCGCGCTCCGGCCGCCCGGAGCCGGAGCGAGGCGCGGCAACTATATGGATGGAGGCGCGGAGACGGCTTCCTTCCCCCGCCGCCTCATGGAGAAGCCGCTTGCCGGGGCGGTTCAGGGAAACTCAGGGCAGGCAGACGATGCCGCCGGACAAGGCCGCTTCAGTGCGGGGCGGCCTGCCGTCCCTGACAACCCGTGGAAGGCGGGAGGCGGCCCCCGCAGGAATGCCAGCAGGGCCTGCGGAGGACTCCCTGCAGGCGAAACGATTTTATTTCTCCAGCGGCAAAATTTTTTCATGGCCGTCTTGTGTGCCGAGTGTCTCCATAAAACCCGCTCTAACGCTGGGTTTGAGAAAATCATGAGGACCATGTTCCCATATATTGTGGTATCAAAGGATCAAACAAATTCCTGCCTGAGCGGCCGATCGATCGTTTTTTTCCTTGCAATCCGCTATTGACCTCGCATATAATGCCTCAACTCAGCGAACAAACGTTAGGCCGAGGACGCTCACGCCTGGCACCGGTCAGGAGCTTCGCGAGGAAGCAAGACGTCGGCGCCCTGCAGTCCTTTGGATTCACCCGGCCCTCCCTGGCGGCGGGAGAGGGCAGTTTCAAGCCGGCGTTCCCGCTCACCGACGGAACGTATCACAGCTGCGGCGGCCGGACCGGCCTGCGGCGGCTCGATGAACATCAATATGCATCACTCCATAAGACTGGATTTCCGCTCAGGCCGCCGGCAGACGGGCATCGGCTCCCGCGCGATCCGCAGGGACGCCCCCTCGCCCGCAGGCCTGGCCGCTCGACCGAATACGCGAAAAGCGACTCCCCGCCCGGCCCCGCGCCCGGTTCCGGACGGGGACGATTACGGACGGGATAAGCTCCCGGTCCAGAGGCTATAGCGGCCCGTGAGGGTCCAGGCCCCCCGCGCCTTCCTTAGGGCAAAGGCGGGCCGTTCGCCGCAAAAATCCGCCTCCTGGCCCCAGGCCTCCCTGAACGCCGCCTTGCCCGGCGCCTGAAATTGCCTGTCTTCCGCGGCGCGGGACGGCGCCGCGCAGGGAAATTCCGGCCGCCCCAGGGGAACCTTAAGCTCCTCTTGCGGCCTGAGGGGAAGTTTGCGGGCCTTTCAGGCGCAAGAGGCTCCGCCATGCACGCCTTTCCCTGAGGCGTTCGCGGACAGGGCTGCCCCGGCCCCTCCCTGGCCTTGAGGCGGCCGCGCCTTGAAGATCACTGCCGCTTGACGATGCGGATTGCCGAAGATGACTGTTTCAAGCCGGAGTTCCCTCGCGCCGCAGGCGGGCCTTGCCGCGCCCGTCGGCGGAAAGGCCGCCTCCTCTGCCTGCCTGAGGGTTCCGGCGGCCGGCGCGGGCTTGCCGCGCCCCCCGCGCGCCGCGCAGGCCGGCGCCGGGAGGTCACGGGAGGCGGCCGGAACCGCCGTTACGCATCCATTTATTGCTTGTCCTTCGCCAGGAATGACGGAAGGGCCGTGCCCGCGCCTGAACGCGGGCCAGCCGGCCTCTTCCGCCCGTCCTTGCCCGGTTGCCGCGGGCCTTGCGCGGCAACGGATCGCCAGGGCGCCGCCTTCGGCGCGGCCGCCCGCCCGTGTCAAGGCCCCGCCGTCCCAGCCTTGGGAAAAGGAGGGGCGCGGCTCCGCCTTGACAGTACATCCGGCGGCCTACGGCCCTGTCCTTCCCGGTCCAGGGAGCCGGTTTTCCTGGCCTTGGCGGGCCGCGTCAATCCCCCGGGCCGGCGGTTTTTCGGCAGAGCTTCCGAACGGATAAGGCCGATCGTCAGTTCGTGCCGCGCCCGGCGCGGGTTTCCCCGCCGGGCTCCGCGGCGGCCGCGCCTCCCCCTTCGGGGGCCGGCCCGCGGCGCTTTCGGGCGTCAGGCGCTTCGCCGCCTTGACTGCCTATGAGTTTCAGGGGCCCCGGCGCTGGCCGGGGCCCCAGGAAGCGGGCCTCTGGTGCCCGCGCCCCGCCCGTGCGGTTCTTTGCGGGCGGCGCAATGCCTCTGCGGCTGATCCGGCCCCGGTACCGACGCCTTTCCTTGCGAGGAGGAAGTTCCGGGGAAAACCCTGTCGATTCGCCCCAACACCGTTCACGCCCGGAAAGAAAGGCCCAGAAGACAGATCCGAGAACCGAACTCGCGCCTGCGCCGACGCGTTCAGCTGCCGAGAAGAGGGTAAGGTAAAAAATAAACGCTCCTGGCCAGAACTCACGCCTGAGCCCCCGTGTTCAGACGCCGAGAAGAGGGCCAGGACGTCTGTCTCTCCGCCCCGCGCCTGCCACTGAACGGTCCAAGCCTTTTTCCTAAGCCCGCAGCCTCGGCCGGCGGCGATCGGGGACTTTCCCGACGCGCCCGCCGAAGCGGCGCCGGACGGCACGATTCCCGCGCGCGCCCTGTCCGGTTCCCGGCGATTTCCGCCGGCCGCGGCTTGTCCGCAGGCGGAGACTGCCCAGGGACCGGCGGCGCCGCCGGCCGCTGGCGCCGCGCCCTTCACAGGGGCCGAAAGGAGGTCTTGCAGCAGCTGGAACAGGTTCGGATTGCACGAGCCCCCAGGGGGGCGCCGTCCGACGGAGCCGTGAGCCGCAGGCTAAAGGCGGCGGAAGGAACGCGTCAAGAGCTCTTCCTCTCCCGCCGGAGCAGCGGCCCAGACGGCGCCCGGCCGCGCCGAACTGCGCAAAGCTCAGCCCCGGTGCAATATTCTGGCCGATAAACCACATGAAGCCACGCGGCGCGGCCGCATGGCGGAACCGGATCCTGGGCCGGGACCGCGATGCTTGAGCGCGCCGGAAAACCCCTGCCGGGTTCAGCCCGGGGTACGGGTGGCGTATCGGCCGGGCATATCCGGCACGGCCGCCGCCTTTTCCCCGGCGGGGATCGTCTTTCGGGGCCCGTCGCCCCGGAAGAGGGTCTTGCCCGCCCGCCCGAGAAGGCCCGCGCCGGCGGCTGCCAGGACAGCCGATGGCGCGGAAGCCTTCGCAAGGCGCGCGGGGCTCGGCAGGGGCGGGCGCGGGCGAGATTCCGCGCCCAAAAGAACCGGTTCCGCGCCGCAGGTCCCCGCAAGGCGGGCTTGGGGAAGGGCAAAGCCGTCGCCGCTCTGACGAAGGAAGCTGGATTATCGCCAAACAATACCGATACCAGAACGTCAGCTTAGCACCAGTGACAGAATCGCCCTCTGCCCGAGCCTGAAGGGGCCGGCGGCGCTCCGCCGGCTACGGCCGCGGAACCCCGGCGCTCCGCCTGCAGCCGCCTGTCAGTGTCCGCCCGGCCGGCCGCGTTCCCGGCCTTCCGGCCTCAGTCCTCAGTCCTCAGTCCTCAGTCTTCAGTCTTCAGTCCTCAGTCCTCCGGCTTCCAAGCCTGCGGGCGCCCGGTTCTTCCGCCGGCCGGCTTTCGAAATGCCGCCGGCAGGCCGTGCCTGCAGGTTCCGGTCAAGGGCGGGGGAACAGGCCAAGACCTCTTCGCGAGGGAACAGGCCATGACCCGCTCCCGGAAACCGGTCTTTCAGCCGTTGACTTTTCTGCAAGCCCCGTCACTCTGCCTTGCCGGAAACCTTCCGCCGCCTTCCGGAAGCCTCGCCGCCCCAGGTGGCCCGGCCCCGAAGACGAAGGGGCTTTCCCCGGGAGCTTAACCGGAACCTGTGGGGCAGGGCCGCCCGTAACGGCGCCAGGCAGGGGCCGCCGCAACAGATTTTCTTTCGCGTTTTCACTTGAAGGCTGCCGGGTCGCGGGCCCCGGCTGTCCAACCCTCCCCTGACGGGGGCGCCCGGAACGTTCGGGGCCTCAGGCCGCAAGCAGCCGTTCAGGCGAAATCAAAAAGGCAAATTCCGCCGCTACGCGCTGTCATGCGCGTCTTAAAGCGCGGAGCCTTTTGAACGCCGGGAGGCGAGCGGCCCTGGAGTCCCGCGCGCCTTCGGCGCCTCCGCAGGGCAAAGGGTCTTTTGGCCCGCCGCGGCGGTGAAACGGGCCCGCGCCGCGCCTCTCAACGCTACTTTTTCCTGTCATGCCGGCATCGTCCTGTCTGCAGGGTCTTTGCGCCTGAGGTTTTCTGTCAGCGGGCGGGCCGCTCCCGCCCTTCCCCGAAGCTCCCGGACGCGCCTCAATCTCTCCGGTGCCCCATGCCGGCCTGAGGCCTGAGTCTCCCTGTCTCCGCCGCTCGAAATCTTGTCGGCAGCGGACTTTCCGGGAAATTTCCCCGCCCGGCCGGAGCCGGTTTTCTCCCTTGACGCGGGAGCCGGCAGTTTTCCGAGGCTGAGACGCAGGAAACAGGCGGCTTGGATATTTTTCCCCTTGACATTCTACGATTTTCCTTCTTTGCGCCCCGATGAAGCCCCTTCCAGGACGGCTTCCTGGGGAAAGGCCCATTTCGCTTCCTGGTTTTCAGGTTTTGTAGAGCCATCCGGCTCCCGCGAAACGCCCTCCGCCGGCGGGCCGGCCGGCTCCGCTCAGGGCCGCCTGAAGCCCTGATTGGTCTCAGTCAGGCATTATGCTCTCGGTTGCCATGCCGATCCCCGGAATGGCCCTGTCTGGCGGCATGGATCTTTTCCCTTGCACATTAAGAAATTATTACTCCTGCCGGCATTGTCCCTTGCCGCAAAAGCCCAGGCCGGACCTGGCGGCCGGCAGCGCCTGTCTGCCCCTGCGGCTTTAGCCTTCGCTGATAATGCCGTAAGGGTTCCAGCCGCCTTCAGAGTCCGATCGGGATGACAGCCGTCAAAAAAAATTTCCCTTTGCAGCATTGAACCGGAGCTCGAATCATGTTATAATGCCTTTGTAACCGATAGAACCGTACAGCATTCTGACCGAGCCAACGGAAAGCCTGACTGTCGGAAAATCAGACGTCCGGAACCCCAGACGGCCGGATAAAATTTCCGGCCTCGACGGAGGCGGCCTTCCCGCCTGACTTTTCCCCTGACCGGACGGGCCGTCTTCCAGGTTTACCGTACGGCTCCTGCGGGAGGCGGATTCGGGTTCCGGAATATCGGCATGCTTTCCCTGAACGCGCTTTCATTCCGGCCTGTCATTATCATCTTTTCGTATAGTCAGGATGCGCCTGGCGGTTGAAGTCCCCGGCTTGCGTTCCCGGAAATGGCGTGAACGTTTTTTTCCATGACGCCTGTCGCTTCCCTTGACTTTCCCGCCTTGCCGAAGCAACTTGCCTTTTCCGGGCAGCCGGCTTTTCCGGCGCCGGCAGGCTCCGCGCCTCAAGCCAGCCCTTGAATTTTTCGGCCCGGCGGCCCGCCAAGCCCCCCTAATGAACAATCCGGGGTTGAGTGCCTCGCCCGCCGCGACGGCCTTTCGGAAATCCGATCAGAAATCATTTCAAAATTTCCTTCAAAAACGCTTTCAAAAATCATTTCGGAAGCCGTTTCGGCGGACCGGCACGCCTGTTTCTCTTCCCGAGCCGGTCCCGCGTTTTAGGAGCCGATCTCCCCAGTCATATGAATTTTTCCCTTAACATGCCGGCCGGCATCCGACCGCGCATGAGTCTTTCGGCACGGCGCCCTCGGGCCCTCCCCGCGCCTGGCGGCGCCTTGCTGAATCAGCCTGGAGCTCAAGCCTTTTTTCAAGGCGCGAAGCCCGATCCCCGATCCCCGCGCCCCGGGCGTATAACCTCAAGGCGCAAGGCCAAAATCACGAAGGCGCCAAGGCCTTCGCGCGGTTCCGGCCGCCGCTGCAAGAGCGCCCCTTCACCCGCCGGATGGCAGGGCCGCGCCTGCCTCCCTCAGCCGCCTGATTTTTTCCGGGCGCATCCACGCGCCGCCGCCGATCAGGCGCCGCGCCGGGACATTCCCTGTTTCCTTTCATGCGTGCGCGCCGCCCCTCAGGATGGACATTTCGCCCCTTCTCCCGAGGCCGAAGAGCGCGCCCCGCACCTTACTCCCAAGCGCCTTTCGGCGCGAGACGCCAGCCGCGGAATTCCGCCCGGGTCTCGTTAACTGGGCATGTCCGCTCGCGATGCCGTGTCATTTCCGGCGCATGCGCCCTTCAGACCCGAAGCCGCGAGGTGACTTCACGCTTCAGCCGCCGCGCCTGCAGGGCGCCGGCTTTCAGGCTCTGCCCCGCGGCTTCCGGACAGTAACGCGCTCGGGCCGCTTCGCCCGTTAGATTTCGGGGGTTCATTGGCTTCCGGCCCCGAAAGAGGGACCGCGCGATTGGCCTTGCGCGCGCGGCCTGTTATCCGCCCATAATTTCGCCCGCCGTGCCGTCACGGGCCGCGGCCGTACGGCGGGCACGGATTTCCCCATGTGCCTTGCGACCATCGCCTTTCTGGCCCTGACGGCCTCCGCGCCCGCCGATGCCGCCCCTGCCTCGGGGCTTCAGGCGCCGCCTCCGGCCGCTTTGACCGCCGGCGCCTCCCCGCCTCTCCGTCCCGGAAGGGTGTCCTACAGCCCCGCGGCTTCCGGAACCCCCCCAGGGTCTTTGCCTGCGCCGTCCGCGGTTACTGGGGCGTCTTCCGCCGCGGAGGAGGAACCCGGCCGGCCTTCCCAGCCGCAGGCGCCCCCCGCCTACGCCGGGCCCCCGCTCGCTGATTCCCTGCCCGTCAAGGCCGCGCGCCTGACCTCACAGGCCGTCGCTTCCGCCGCCGCCGGACTTGTCAGCTACGCGGCGGCGGCCCCCCTTGAAGGGCCTTCTTCGCAGCGTGAAGGCTTCTCGGCTCCTCTGCCCGCCCGGGACGAGCCGCTTCCAGTTTCCGTCGCCGGGGACTCTTCCGCCGGTAACGTCCCTGATTTTTCAGGCACGGAACCCTCACGGGACCGGACGGGCGCCATTTCCGCCGAAGCGGCCCTCCGGCCGGCGGCATCCTCAGAACTCATCGCCCGGCCGGAAGCATCCCCTGAACACGCCGCCCGGCCGGAGGCATCCCCTGAACCCGCCGCCCGGACCGAGGCTTCTTATGAACCTGCCCCGCCCGCCCCAGCGGCCACTTCCGGGGCGCCTGTTTCCGGCCGGGGCGGCCCGCCCGGCTCTTCCGCCGAGCTTCAGGGTTCCGGCGCGGGCGGCGCACCGAGCGGCTCGGAAGTTCCGTCAGGAGCCTCCCCCCCGCCTGCCCGCGAAGCTCCGCAAGCGGCAGCGGAAGTCGCCGCCCGCAAGCCTTCCGCGGGAGACGAGCTTCCCGCCCGAAGCGCCCGTTCCAGGGTTTCCGCTCCAGTCTCCGCCGGCCCGGAAGCTTCCCGGTCCGAACACGAATCCTCTTCGCTTGCCGAAGGAGCTTCCGGTCAGCCTTCCGAAGAGCCGCCGGCCCTTCTGTCCGGCGGCGCTCCCGGGCCGTCTTCCGGGGAGTCCCTTGACCCCGAGCTGGCCCGCGCCCGTCAGGAAGCCTACGAGCTCTCGCTCAGGGAACTTTTGCCGGCCGATCCCGAGGACATCAGAGCCTTCAGGGAAAGGGCCGACTCCCGGGAGAAGGCCATGGCCGACCCGCCGCCAGAGGCCATCCGCACTCGCACGGTGAGCCTTAGCTTGGAGCCGGGCTTCCGGCCGCCGGCCGTGGTCCTCACCCCTAACCTGGTCACCGCCGTGGTCTTCCTGGACTCCTCCGGAAGCCCCTGGCCCGTCTCCGCCAGCGTACTGGGCAGCACGGAGCTCTTCACGGCCGAGGTTATCCGCGACGCCTCGCGCAACCGCCTGGTGCTTTCCCCGCTGAGCTCCCACGGCACCTCAAACCTCGTGCTCGCTTTGGAAGGCCACGACATCCCCGTGGTGCTGCGCCTTGAGACCCGCTCCGGGATCGACGCCGCCAGAAGCGTGGACGGGCTGGTCATCTACCAGGTGCTCGGCCGCGGCCCCCTGGCCGCTCCCGAGGTCACGGCCGCCCCCTCCGCCGCGCCCGTAAGCTCGGACCTTTACGGTGTCCTGGACGGCCTGCGGCCTGAGGGAGCGACCCTGCTCAAGGCGGAGCCCCAAATCCCGGAGACCGACTTTATCAGGGCCGGGGAGACTCTTTTCGTGCGCACCCGCCACGCCCTGGTCTGGCCCGCCAGCCGCGCCCGCGTAACGGGCGCCGGGGGCTGGACGGTTTTCGAGGCCCCGCTGGAGGAGACCGCCCTCCTGAACGTCGGCGAGGACATCCGACGCGTGACCTTGAGAGCCCAGGGCGAAGAATGACCTCAGGGCGCGCGAGACGGCTTTAAGTCACCCCTTGGCCCGGCCCCGGCAGCAGGCCTCGGTCGCGCCTGCAGTTTCGACCGGCCGGACTTCGGCAGTCCTTTGCCCCGCGCCCTTCCTGTCCTTTGTCCCGCGCTCTTTCCGTGCCTTTGCCCCGTGCCGGTTTTCGGCTGCAGGCGGGCCTGCGCAGCCGCCTCCCCGCCTCTGGCGCCTCAAGACCCGTTTGCCCGCTTCTGCCGCGCCGTTTTGCCGCGAAAGTCCCCAAGCATGGGAGTCATACCCGACCTGGCCAGAAGGTTCTTTCCGCTGGGCGCCTTGCTCGGCGCGGTTCT
>JAITRL010000250.1 GCA_031288415.1 Deltaproteobacteria bacterium
ATCCGGCATGTTTTCTGCCCTTTTTGCTTTAGCTATACAAATTGTATAGCTAAAGCAAAATAGCGGAAAATCATCTCAATGTCAAGGTTTTGCCAGCCTGAAAAGACTCTGATCAAGAAAAAAATTTTATTCCCCTAATCTTAAAGTTCAGGCAGTATATTAGACTCGTTTATAGGCATAGCTATGGGTTAAAAATAAAATAATATATATTTAATAAACAATTTGATAAAATTTTATATCTATATATAATTTAATAATTTTTATTATTAATAAATATTTTTAGGTAAAATCTTTAAAATAACATTGCTATCTGCAACAGTTGTCGATAAGGCTGGCTATGGCGATAGCCTCGTAAGGCTTTAATTTATTCTGTCGTTTTCCCTGGTTGAAGCCTATCAGATACGGGTAAGCGGAAAAATTTATTTTTAAAGCTCGAAAAAAAAACGAGAATTACGGTTTATATCTCTTGAGTTCCTCATTATATTAATTTTTTTGAATTGCCAATTCAGTTATCCATCGGATTCAATCTGGCTATGTCACTGTCAGGAGGGCGGAAGCTCTTCTGAGGGGACCCACGCTATTATGACCCTTCGCCAAGGACCCTACTACGGATGGAGCGCCCCCCAGCCCAGAGGCGCAGAAAGCTCAAGGCCCTGCGACCGCCGCAGGGGCAACTGGGGCCGCGGCGCCGCCCAGAAAAAGCCGCGCGAAGGGCCGCCTGGCGAAAGGCCTCGCCGCCAGGGCGGCCTCAGGGCCGAAGGCCCATTCCTCCGGAGGGCGCGTGCCGTCCCGGGAGACTTTGACCGAGCCTTCCCCGAACCTGAAAGTCAGCGGGAAATGCCGCAGCCGCCCGTCGTCCAAGGGATGCGGGCCGGAAAGAGGCGCGATCCGCAATAGGGGCGGGCCCGCCGCCTCCAGGACGGCCAGGGACTTGAGGGCCGTGACGCCGCCTGAGGGATCGAGCTCCAGGGAGTTGCGGTCCGCGACGATGCCCACGGCCTCGGGATCGAAGGCTTCCAGCTCCCCCAAGGGGGTGGGCACCAGGGTGGGCCGCGCGGGCTCAAGGGAGCTCAGGTTCCCCGCCTCGTCCAGGGAAAAGCCGATCCTTACCCTGTAGAGCCTCCCTCCCGCGGCGATCTCGACGTTCTCCCCCGGCCAGAGGGTCACGGAGGACACGGCCCCTGACTCGTGGAAGCGGAGCGAGGAGACGAGGCACGAGAACTCCCCGCAGGGCAGGCTGAGGCTCAGCGGCTCGGCCAGGGACCGTTCATCCCGTTCGGTCCAGTAGCCGGAGATCCTGCCGTCCAGCGGGAAGACCCGCTTTACCGCGCCGGACTCGTAAAACGTGAGCTTCTCGGCGGGGACGGCGCCAACGGAAGGGAGCCTGAGCGCGGCCTGCCGGTCCAGCCTGAGGCCCTTGAGCCTGCCTGAAGGGTAGAAGAAGACGGAGTGCGCGCGCTTGGAGCGGGCGTCGCCGTGCCTGTAGCTCGGCGTGAAGGTCCCCAGGCCAGGCACGCTCACCTCGTTCCGCTCAAGGAGTATGACTCCCCTGAGCGCCCCGTTCGGGTAGCGCTCCAGGGCGCCCGCCCCCGCGAGCCGCCCGGCCGGCGTCTGAAGCGGATCCTCGGCGGCGTTCATTCGCTTTGCCCCTCCTTGGCGTAAACCCTCACCAGCGCCCCGCCGTCGGCGGGCCTCGCCTCGTGGCGGAGCCCGAGAGCCGCGAGCTCACCGGGGAGCCATGGAGGCAGGTGGTCGCATATGAATTCCAGCTCCTTGAACCTCACGCCCGCGAAAAACGGCCTGAGGATCTTCTTGGTGGACAGGTCGGGGTTCGCGTTCAGGGCCTTGCGCATGTCCAGGAAATAAACGCCGGAGCCCTCTTCCTTTTCCAGGGGCGCGACGGGCGCCTCCTCCGGCTCGAAGAACTCCCCCCGGTCCAGGTGCTCGCCTATGCCCTCCAGGACCTCGCGGCTGAGGCCGCCTATCTCGTAGAGGACGTGCCCGTTGCGCGTGAGCACGTCCCTGGCGACTCCGGGAAAGCCCTTGGCCGCCACGGCCGCGACGCCTTCCAGGCGCCCGACGAGCTCCGAGAGGCGGGCGCGCATCTGCCGCAGGCCGTCAACCCCCCGGAAGCTGAAGTCCAGGGCCCCCGATTCCCGGAAGCCGTCCTCTCCTCTTTCGAACAGGAGCACCCGCTCGCAGCCGGGGATTTCCGCGAGGGACCCGTCCAGGCCCACGGCCGCGGCTATGATCAGCCTGTCCTCAGGCATGTTTCTGAAAGCCTCCTTGTCCCGGGCGCCGCGCGCGCCCGGTTCCGCCCGCGGTTCCTTCGGGTCCCGCGCCTCCCGCGCCGCGCGTTCTGTCCGCGCCGAGCGTTCTGTCCGCGCCTCCCGTTCTGTCCGCGCCGCCCGCGCCGCCCGATATTCCTTCGGGTCCCGCGCCTCCCGGGCCGCGCGCTTTTCCCAGGCCGCGGACGGCTCCGGCCCGGCGCGGGCCCGCCCCGCGCGCGCCGCCCGTGTCCCAAGGCGCGCCCGCGCTGCTCAGGCCGCCGCCCGCGATGCCCGTGACGTCCGCCGTGCCGCAAGAGGCGAGAGCGGAGAGGTAAGCCCCGCTGCAAAGCAGAGGCCTGAACTCCTCCTCCATGGCCAGGGCCTTGGCGAGGTCCACCTCCGTGTCGAGCTCCGGGCAGTCCCCCGCCAGGCGCGCGAAGCCGGACAGGGAGCAGTTCCCGGCCCGCTCCCCCGCCCCGAGCAAGGTGACGTCCACCGTCTCGGCGCCGCTCAGGGCGGCGATCAGGGAGTTGGCGCAGGCGAGACCCAGGTCGTCGTGGGCGTGGAACTCCACCGAGAAGCCGCTTCTCGCGAACAGGCCGACCAGCCCGGCGGTCCTCAGCGGGGTGAGGACCCCCACGGTGTCGGACAGGCGCACTTCCCCCACCCCCAGGTCCCGCAGCGCGCGGGCCGCCTCCCGCAGGCGGGCCGGGGACGCCCTGGAGACGTCCTCCAGGCCCACGCAGAACGGCGTTCCGGAGGCCCTGCACATGCCGAGGACGCCTTCGAGGATTCCCAGGGCGCCCTCCCAGGTCATGCCGAGCTTGGCGGAGAGCTGCCTGTCAGACGAGGGGAAACAGACGTGGACCAGGCCCGCCCCCGCCGCCAGGGAGGCGCGGACATCCTCCGGGTTCAGCCTGTTCCAGGCGGAGACCTGGGCCCTCCGCACGGCGCGCCTGACGGCCCGCACCGCTTCCGCCTCCGCGCCCCCCATGGCCGGGCTCCCGGCCTCAATGCGGAAAACCCCCGCCTCGTCCAGCGCCTCCGCGATCCTCACCCTGGCCTTCAGGGAAAAGGCCAGCCCGGGGGCCTGCTGGCCGTCCCTCAGGGTGGTGTCGGCCACCCTCACGGCCCTCCGTTCAGGCGCGCCCATGGCAAAGCCTCCTGCCAGGGGCCCCAGAGGCGAGGGCCCCGCCCTCTGTCGCGGGCCGCCCCGGCGCAGGGGACGGAGCGGTTCCGGAAGGCGCTTCCTCCCGGATCAGGGAGGCAAGGGCTTTCCCGTGCAGGGCCGCAAGCTCCCGGTCGGTAAGCCCTCTTTCGAGCCTGAGGGCCAGCGAGCGCGCCAGGGGCAGGAGGCGCCCGAGCAGGGCCGGCCAGCGGGGGAGGCCCAGCAGGTCGCACTTGAGGGCCAGGGATTTCCTCCCGCTGTGGAGCCCCGCCCCGAGAAGCCTTCTTCCGCCCACGAGGCCCGGGGGATAAGGCTCGTAGAGTTCCGGGTCCTTCAGGAGGCCGTCCGCGTGGATCCCGGACTCCACCGCGAAGATGCCCCGCCCGGAGACCGGCTTCAGGGTCGGGGTCCTCTCCCCGGTGATCGCCTCCGCCGCGGCGCGGAGCCCGGGGAGGGCCTGGGACGGGCCGGCCAGCGGCGACAGGCCCGTCACGTGCAGCATGAGCCTGAGTTCCTCTATGGCCGGAAGGCCTCCCGCCCCGCCGAAGGAGGCCACCGCCCCCCTGCCCCCGCACTCGAGCCAGGCCGCGGCCAGCGCTGTGGCGGAGCCGCCGAGGAAGACCGCTTCCGGGAGTTCCAGGGATCTCAGGGCCGCGAACGAGGCCGCGAAGTCCCCGAAGAGGGCCCCGCTCATGCACGCGAGTGCCCCCGGGGAGGGGAACGGGGAAGCGGGCTCCTTGACCGCCGAGACGCCGAATTCCTCCATGAGCCCCCTCCACTTGGGAAAGGCCTCCCGCGCGGCTGCGGGAGCCCTCCGGGCGAAAGCCGGAAGCGAAGCGTCCACAAGAAGCGGGACCTTGAAATAGCCGCCTTGGCCTCTGCGGGAGGGCAAGGGCGGCTCCAGGCCGCCGCGGCTTTCTTCCGGCAAGGGACACCTCCATCGCCCGCGAAAGGCGCGGGCGGCGGGCAAAGGCGGAGACGCAGGCAGTCAAAGGCTCAGGCGCGCTCCAGGGGGGTTGGGGGAAGATCGGCTCCAGAAATATTCCAAAGTGGACTGAGAGCCTCGGGAAGTCTCAGGGAGCCTCCGGGCAGCCTGGAGGCTTCGGGAAGTCTCAGGTAGCCTTCTGGCAACCTGGGGGCCTCGGGAAGTATCAGGAAGCCTTCGGGCAACCTGGAGGCTTAGGGAAGTCTCAGGTAGCCTTCGGGCAGCCTGGGGGGCCTCGGGAAGTCTCAGGAAGCCGCCGGGGTAGCAAAGGGGCCTCGGGAAGTCTCAGGAAGCCGCCAGGGTGGCTCGGGGGCCTCGGGAAGTCTCAGGTAGCCGCCGGGGAGCCTGGGGGGCGGCGGGCTG
>JAITRL010000338.1 GCA_031288415.1 Deltaproteobacteria bacterium
CGCGAATCGCGTGAAGGAAGGTCCGGGGCCTTCCGGCGGGGCTTCTACGGAAAAGCCGCCGGGTCCTTCCGGCGGGGCCCCTGCGGAAAAGCCGCCGGGGCCGGAGGAGCCGTTTCCCCGGCCCCGGGGGCCCTCAGGCCCCTCGGGCGCCTGGGAAGCCTGGCTCCCCCATGGCCCCCCGGCCGCCTCGGGCCCTGCAGGGCCTGGGCGCGCCCCGGGCTCCCCGGCCCGGCCGGCCGCCCCGCCCGCGAGGCTCGGCTCCAGGATACGGTGGGTATAGTCGAAGGTGGGGCCCAGGATCTGGCCTCCGGGCAGGTCCTTCCAGGTGCCGGAGACGCGGCGCGCGACCCGCATGGAAGAGGTGTCCAGGGGCTCGCAGTAGCCGAAGAAGGGGTAGGAGGTCCTGGCGGCCCGGATCAGGAAGACCGC
The DNA here is from genome assembly GCA_031288415.1 of Deltaproteobacteria bacterium. Taxonomy (GTDB): domain Bacteria; phylum Desulfobacterota; class Desulfarculia; order Adiutricales; family Adiutricaceae; genus JAIRZX01. Next base: position 430 of record JAITRL010000338.1, read on the forward strand.
CTCCACCAGATCCCCCCAGGCCTGCTTGACGGCGAGCGCGGCCAGATCGGGGGCGTAGAGCGACCCCTCGGCCATGACCCGGCTGACCGAGAGGGCCAGCTGGCCGCGGATCTGGGCCAGGGTAAGCTCAGGGATCCCCTCCGGGCCCCTCCTCTTGTCGGCCAGGAGCCTGTGGGCCGCCCCGATGGCCTTGTGGCCTCCCTTCACCGCTACGTACATGCTCCCCCCCCGGCCTGTCCGGCCAGTTCCAGGGCAGTGGTCCTGGGAAGCCCCAGGAGCCTGCCGCGCCCCGTAAGGAAAACGTCTATCCCCAGAGGGTACTGGGCGCGCGCCAGGCGCCACTCCTCCACGAACCCGGGCGGGAGGCCGTGCCCGGAGAGGATCCGCGGGCCCCGGATGCCCGGCCCCGCGGCGGAGAGGGCCGGGCCGTCCCCGTCCAGGGCCCCGCAGACGATCAGGGTCGCGGAGAGTTCGGGACGGCATTCCGTGCCCGGGTTGAGCTCGGAAAGCCGCGGGGCCTCGGCCGGGGACGCCGCCACGGCGAAGGAGGCCTCCCGGAGACCGGAAGGCCGGGCCCCGGCGTGGAACGCGAAATACCGCCCGGCATGGGCCAGGGAGGGGGACAGCCAGAGCCCGCAGGACTGGTCGCACAAAGTCAGGGCCAGGGCCGCGGCAGCCGGATCCAGGGGCGGCGGGGCGGCGAAAAGCCCCGCGAAGTCCGCCTCCACCGCCTCCGCAGGGGAGGCCAGGGCCGCGAGGGCCGCCCGGAAGACCCGCTGGGAGCCGTAAGGATGGCTTTTCAGCCCCGGGGCGAAGGTCCCTGTGTCAAGGGCTCCCATCTTCAGTCATCCCCCCTTACCATCGTGAAGAACTCCACCTTGGTCTTCTTCGCCTCCTCCTCGGCGCGCAGCGCCTCCTCCAGGCGCCGCCGCCCCAGCTCCTCGGCGGCGGCCGCGACCGCCTCCCGCGAGCCCGGGCGGCTACCCAGGGCGTCAAGGAGGGCGCAGAGCTCCGCGTGCCGCAGGTCCCCGGACAGCACGTACCCGAAGCCCGCGATGCCGTCCACCGAGAGGCAGCAGCGGCTGACGAGGATCTCGCCGAGGTTGAAGGCGGAGCCGTCGCCGCCGATCCTGCCCCGCGCCATGACGAGTCCGCTTTCGGCCGGCCGCAGCTCCACCGGAGCTGGAAAGCCCTTCAGGGAGGCGGCCAGCTCCTCGAGCTCCCCGCGGGGCGAGAGGGCGAAAATCTCCATCCGTCTCCGCCGCGCCGGGACTTCGGCCGGCCCGGCCGCCGGCTCCGCGCCGGCCGGGCCGGCGGGTTCTGCCGTGTCTGCCGTCATAGGTTAGCTTCTCCGCAGGACAGGCGTCCGATGCTTTGCTAAAGGCCGCGCCCCCTCCCGGAGGGACACGCTTCCGGGACAAGGCCCGCCTCCCGGAGGGACACGCTTCCGGGACAAGGACCCGGCCGGGAAAGGGGCAAGCCTCCGGGGGCGGCTCGCTAAAAGGAAAAAAGCCGGCTCAGACGGCGCCTCCGGGAGGGCCTTCACTCATGTCCGGGCCGTCGCCGGGGCGCGGCATCCCGCAGTCCCGGGCCCCCCTCAGGGGGAAGTCGCCGATTACCCTGAACGGGGCCCCTCCCTCCCTTTGGAGGCAGAGGGACACGGCCGCGAAGGGCAAGGGCCCGAGGGCCTGCTGAGGGAAATAGCCCTGAAGGGCCGCGACAAGCCGCCCGTCCGCCGAGTTGGCCAGCGTCAGGTGGAAAGAGAACTCCGACAGGACGTACGGGTACCCCCACAGCGACTGGTTCCTGGCCTGCCCTTCCGTGAGGGTCCCGCGCCTTGCGGCGTCGAGGGGGTCCGGGTCCAGGGCGAGGGGCCTGAGGGAAGTCACCAGCCTCGCCTCCAGGTCCCTGAGAGGCGGCGGCTCGTATTCCGGGACCAGGGCCGTGAAGGCGCCCCGCAGCACGGCGACCCTGAGGCGGGGAAGCTCGAAGGCGGAGGCGCCCGCCGCGAGCTCCTCCAGGCGCCCGGCGATCTCCTTTTCCGGGCGGCCCGTCCGGAAGGGGGCGGCCAGGGTGCCGTGGAAGCCGTAAAGGGAGGCCTTGCCCACCAGGGAGGCGAGCCTGGCGGGGGGAATCCCGGAAAACTCCGGCGGCCGCTCCCGCCTCCCCCGGCGGACCGAGCGCCCCAGCAGGGAGGAACCCAGCCGGTAAAGCCCCGAGCCCTCCGGGGGCACGAAATAGACCGCGTAACGGGGGGCCACTTGAGAACGCCTCCCCGTCAGATCGCCTTCTTGCGCAGGTACTGGGACAGGATGTCGAAGGCCGAGACCGCGACGATGATGACCAGCATGACCGCGCAGGTCCTCTGGAACATGAAGCCCCGGATCAGCTCCCAGAGGACCACGCCTATTCCGCCCGCCCCCACCATGCCCACCACGGTGGCGGAGCGCACGTTGGACTCGAAGCGGTACAGGGTGAAGGAGATCCACAGGGGGAAAACCTGCGGGAGGATGCCGTACCACACCTCCTTGACGAAGCCCGCCCCCGTGCTGCGGATGCCCTCGACCGGCCCGGGATCCACCGCCTCCACCGCCTCGGAGAAGAGCTTGGCGAGGACCCCGGTGGTGTGTATCCAGAGGGCCAGGACCCCCGCGAAGGCCCCCAGCCCCACCGTGACCACGAACAGCATGGCGAAGACCATCTCGTTGATCGCCCGGCAGGCGTCCATTACCCTGCGCACGGGCTGGTAGACCCAGGGGGAGACGACGTTCTCGGAGCTCATGATGCCCAGGGGCACCGAGCAGATCACCGCGAACACTGTCCCCCACAGGGCGATGTGGATGGTGATCATCATCTCCTTGAGGTAGTACGTGAGCTCGCGGAAGTCCGGGGGGAAGAAGTCCCGCGCGAGGATCACCATGTTGCCCGCGTCCCTGGCGAGGTCAAGGGGCCTGATCTCGGCCCCCTGCCACGACCAGACGAGGAAAACGGCGAGCAGCGCGGCCTGGAAGCCGATGACGGCCTTGCGCCGCGGGGACAAGGCGGGCCTTGAAGCGTCCGTCGTCATGCCGTGCAACCTCGCCGGCCTTTACTTTTTCCCGGCGCCCGCCTGGCCCAGGGCGGCGAGCTCGGTCTCGATCTCGGCCAGGCGCTTCCTGTCGGAGTCCGAGAGGTTTCCGGAGGCCTCAAGGGTGCTCTTCTCCTTGAAGAGCTCGAGCTGGCGGATGGGGATGAGCTGGTCGTTGCTGGAAGGCTTGAACCCCCTCCAGGTCAGGGCGTTGAGGATGCCCTGCTCGCGCGCGTCGCCGCCCTGGCCGTAGCCGAAGAGGAAGTCGGTGATCTTCTTCTTGAGGGCGGGATCCAGGTCCTTCCTCCAGACCAGGGGATCGGAAGGTATGAGGGGGCTTGTCCAGATTACCTTGATCTGCTTGCGGCGGTCGGGGGCGGTCACCTCCAGCCGGCCGAGGTTCTCGGTGTTGCAGGTGGCCACGTCCACCTGACCCTGGGCCACGGCCAGGGCGTTGGCCTCGTGGTTGCCGCTGATCGTCCTCTTGAAGGCGGTCTTGGGGTCCTTGCCGTTGGCGGCGAAGACGTAGTAGCCCGGCACCAGGTAGCCGGAGGTGGAGTTGGGGTCGCCGTTGGAGAACGAGAGGTTCGCGGCCTCCTTCCACATGTCGTCGAGGCTGGAGAGCGGGGACGAGACGTTGGCTATGAGGACTGAGTAGTAGCCCTCGGAGCCGTCCGCCGCGACCGTCTGCGCGAAGACCTCGCCGTCGGCGCGGTCAACCGCCTCTATGGCGGACTTGTTGCCGTACCAGGCGAGCTGGACCTTGCCGAAGCGCATGCCCTCGATGATGCCGGCGTAGTCGGTGGCGAAGAAGGCCTTGATCTTGAGCCCCGTCTCCTTCTCCATGTCGGCCAGGAAGGGCTCCCAGATGGTGCGGAGGTTCTGCGAGGACTCGGTGGAGATGATCCCGAAATTGATCTCCTCCTGGGCCAGGGCCGCGCCGGGGGAAAGCGCGAACGCGGCGGCGAAGGCGACGAGGAGGGCCAGGGCGAAGGACTGGAGGCCCGCGTGGAAGGGCTTGGCTGATCGCATGTGAACACCTCGTGGGGGGCGCGCGCGCCCCCGTGCAGAAAATTCAGGCCGGCGGCACAGGGGCGCCCGCGCCCCGCAGTCGGGGGCCGGCACGGCGCCGGAGGCGCCGTTTACCCTGCGACGCCGCCCGCTACATGTGCAGGGCGGCAGAAGTCCCGCCCCGATGAAGGCCAGGGCCGCGGCCCGCCGCAAGGCCGGACATGGCCGCGGCAGGCGCGGCAGGCCGAAGGCCCGCAAGGGGCATGGCCATGGAGGCCGGAGACGCGCCCGCCTGAGGGCGCGGGCGCGGCCGCGGCAGGCCGAAGGCCCGCAAGGGACATGGCCCGGGAGGCCGGAGACGCGCCCGCCTGAGGGCGCGGGCGCGGCGCAAGACCCGCCGCGCGAAACCGGACGGGCCCGGGTGCCGCCGCGCGGATGGCGGAGGAACGGGCCTTGGAAAACGCCGCGCGGATGCGGCGCGACAGGCCGGTAAACCGCATCGGCGGCGGGCTTGGGCTACAGGGCCCGCGCCGAAGCGGCCGGCCCGTGCCCGCGGCCAGGGCCCCGACGAGGGGCCCGGGCCGCAGGCACGGAATTGTCCGGAGGACATTCCCGTCGAACGCGAAGGGGCAGGCGGCCTTCCGGCGCGCGGAGGCGTGGCTTGCTCCTGCCCTCCGCGCCGCCCGCCGGGGGCGGCATGGCAAGGCATTCCCGCGAAGCCGGAAAGGCAAGGGCAACAACAGGCTTCCGGCATGGCCGGTTGCGCGCGGCAGGGAAAAACCGGAACGGCAGGCGGAAAGGCAAGGGCAGCAACAGGCTTCCGGGGGCCCGGAAGCGCGCGGCCGGGGAAAAAGCCCCGGCCGCTGCCGGAAAGCTAAGCTCAGAAGAGGAGCAGGCCTCCGGCCGGGCCGGAAGGTCAGGGACTTAAGGGAAAGCCCTAATAGCCGGCGGCGGAGTAAAGGCTCTCCCTGGCGAACTCCGGGTAGGCCTCCAGGGGGCGGAGGGCCCCCAGCCCGGCATCCTTGTCCTCATCCGACTGGAAGTCCTCGAGCCTGCCCCCGTAGATCTCCCGCATGAGCTCGGGCGTGAGGTCCTGGCTGGGGCCGTCGTACACCTTCATCCCGGACTTGAGGGCTATGGCGCGCGGGCAGTACTTGCGGGCGTAGTCCACCTGATGAAGGCTCACCACGACGGTGAAGCCGTCCTCCCGGTTGAGATCCCGCAGGATCTCCATGATCTTCCGCGAGGTCTCCGGGTCGAGGGAGGCGATGGGCTCATCCGCCAGTATCACCTTGGCCCTCTGGACGAGGGCCCGCGCGATGGCGACCCTCTGCCGCTGCCCGCCGGACAGGGTGGAGGCGCGCCTGCCCGCGGTCTCCAGGATGCCCACCTTTTCCATGGCGGAAAAGGCCAGGGATCGCTCTTCCTGCCCGAAACATGCCAAAAGGGAACGCCACAGCGGAGCGCGGCCCAAGGCGCCCAGCATGACATTGGTCTCCACGCTCAGGCGCCCGACGAGGTTAAAGCCCTGGAAGACCACCCCGATCCCGGCGCGGATGTCCCTGATCCTCTTGGAGACGACGCCTTTCTCCTGGATGACGTCGCCCCCGAGGACGATACTGCCGGATTCCGGGTCCCCCTGGACCAGCCCTGACATGTGCCGGATCAAGGTGGACTTGCCCGACCCGGAGGCGCCGATCAGGGCCACCATCTCGCCTTTGCCCACGCTGAAGGAGAGGCCCTGCAGCGCGGGGGCCCCCGCGAAGGTCTTGTTCAGGTTCTGGATCTGGATCATGCTACCCCCTGATCGCGCCCGCGCCAGGCGGTCTGGAACCCCCGGCCCCGCGCGGACGGATTGTGGCGGCCGGGCCGCCCGTGTGCCGTGTTTTGTGAGATGTTATGCGCCTGGGATCAATTTGATATGGCCGTTTTGTAAAAAAAACATAAAATCGGAGGGTTTGTTTTCCTTCCGGCTACCACCGGCCGCTGACCCGTGACGAAAGCCCGCGGCCTTGTTTCACGCGTCGATCCGCCGCAGGCAGTTGAACCGGCTTTTTCCTGCGGCGAAACCGGCGCTGTATTCCGGCGCGCCGGA
>JAITRL010000281.1 GCA_031288415.1 Deltaproteobacteria bacterium
GGGCATGGGGACGGCGCGGCCTTCCTTGACGGCGCCGATCGCCTCCATGAGGAGGGAGGCCCCCAGGAGAGCAAGGGAGCCCTCCAGTTCCCCCGCCGGGACACCGGGCCTGATCGGGACCCTCTCCTGGGCCAGGATCGGACCCTCGTCCATGCCCCGGTCCAGGTACATGACGGAGACGCCGGTCTCGGAGTCGCCGCCGATGACGGCCCAGCTGACAGGGGCCGGCCCCCGGTGACGGGGCAGGAGGGAAGGGTGGATATTCAGGGGAGGGACGGGGCAGAGGCCCAGGAGGCCGTCCTTGAGAAGCGAGCCGTAGGCGCAGACCACGGCCAGATCGGGCGCGAGTTCCCGCAGCCGCCCCACGAATGCCTCCGAATTGGGCCTGGGCTCTTCGGCGACCGGAACGCCCAGCTCCCTGGCGCGCGCCGCCGTCGCCGCAGGGCGAAGCCCCCGCCCCCGGCCTGCCGGTGCCGGGGGCGGGGCCACGGCGAGGACAAGGCGGTCCGGGCCGGCCGCGAGGGCCTCCAGGGCCGGGACCGCGAACGGGGCGGTCCCGAAGAAGGCCACGTCCCAGGGCGAGGAAGGCGGCTTCCGGAAGGCGGGAGCGGCCGCCGCTGACTGTGCGCCCTGGCCTCCGGGCCCCTGCGGCGGTGCGGTCACGCGCGGCCTCTCCCTTCAGCGGGCATTCCTGCCGCCTTTGCCGGCCTTGCCGTCTTTGTCGTCCTTGTTGCGGCGTTTCCGGAGGCTCTTGACGTACATGGACCTCTTGAGGGGGCTGATGCGCTCGATGAAGAGCACGCCGTCCAGGTGGTCTATCTCGTGCTGCAGTACGACGGCCTTGTGCCCTTCGGCGGTCACGGTGAAGAGGTTGCCGTCCAGGTCCTCCGCCTCCACCTCCACCGTCATGTGGCGGGTGACCTCGCTCTGGAGATCCTCCACGGACAGGCACCCTTCCTTGTAGACCTGCTTGCCTTCGGCATGGACGATCTCGGGGTTCACAAGGGCCAGAGGCGAGGGGGTCCTGTTCTCGTCCGCGGGGTCCGACTGGTCGATGACGATCAGGCGCAAAAGCTTTCCCACCTGGGGAGCGGCCAGCCCCACCCCGGGGGCGGCTATCATGGTTTCGGCCATGTCGCTGGCGAGGGCCTTGAGCTCCTCGCCGAAATCCTCGACGGGCTTGGACACCTCGTTAAGGCGGGGGTCGGGGAACTTCAGGATTGGCAAGATGGACATGCGGGTCTTTGCGAGAGCGGCCATCAAGCCGCCGGAAAAGCCCCGGCGGGGCTAAGGAAACCGTTGGGAAAGCCCGGCCGCGGAAGCGCGGGGGGCGCGCCGCGGGCGACCGGACAGAATGGCACATTTTACTGAAAAGCCCTGCAAAACGGAAGGTGTCTTGCCATGTCGCCGGCATGTCGCCATGTCTCACGGGAAACCGGCTTCAGGGATTTACGGTCGCGTGCTTTCAGGCTGCGGGATAGGCGAGCCGAAATCAGGCAGGCTCGGGATCTGAGAGCTTTACCTTATGTTTTGATCTTCCTGACCTTCCTGACCTTCCTGACCTTCCTGAGCTTCCTAAGCTTCCTAAGCTTCCTGAGCTTTCTCGCTTCCGCGCTCCCAAATCAGCCTCGCTTTCTATTTCCAAGCCTGGGTAACTGCTTGGGGGGGCTTGCCGGGCCTTCTTCGCAGGGCCTTTGACTTGGCCGTCTTGGCGCCGGGCGCGGGCCCTTTTCCCGCAGGTCCCGCATGGCGTATAATGATTGACGGACTGGACCGCAATGCTTTGTCTCCGGGCCTCGGGGAGCCTGTCCGCGGCGTCGCGCGCGCCGCATCGGCCTGCTTTTCCGCGCGGCTGGCCCTTATCCTGCGGCCGCGCCGACGGCGGGTCTCTGGCCTTCCGCCGGTCCTGAGCGGCCTGCGCCTTCTGCAGGTTTTGAGCGGCCCTGGCCTGCCCTTGAGGCGCAAGGCCGGGTGACTTCGCCGGAGATAGAATCCTTGACGCCTGAGCAGTTCCAGCAGGAGATAGCCGGCCCCTCCCGGAAACCATACTACCTGGTCAAGGGAGGGGAGCCCCTGGGCATGGCTGCCTGCCTTAAGGCGGCCTCGGAGGTCATCCGGGGGGAAGCCAGGGCCTTCAACCTTCATACCTATTGGCTGGGGGAGTCTTCGGCCGCGGAGGCGGTGGGAGCGGCTTCCGGGTCCTCCTTGTTTTCCAGCTCGCCCAGGATCGTGATCATCAAGATCCCTCCCGTTTTCAAGAGCGGCTATTCCGAGCTGTCGGACTCGCTGGCGGCCTGGCTGAAAAAGCCCCCCCGGCTCGTGACGGTGGCGATCTTCCAGGACAAGCCGGACTTGAGGCTCAGGTACTGTGAGACCGCCCGCAAGGCCGGGACCCTGGTCGATTGCCCGCCTCCCGACCGCATGTCCCTGGTCCCCTGGATCCACAAGGTTTTCCAGTCTAAAGGCCTCAGGGCGTCCGAGGAGGCGGCGCGGGTCCTGGCCGACCGGGCGGGAGGGGATTCCCTCCAGGCCATAGTCAACCAGGTCGAGAAGCTCTCCATCTGGCCCGGGCCCGGAAGGCAGATAGGGCCCGCCGTCATCCGCGAGCAGGTGCCCCTCAGCCCCGCCGGAGTCCTGTACGAGCTGGGGGAGCCCGTGGGCGAGAGAAGGCCGCAGGGCGCGGTCCCGACCCTGCTGAACCTCCTGGATTCCGCCGACGCCTTCCCGGTGCTCGCCGCCTTCTCCACCCACATAAGGAAGCTTTACGCGGCCAAGGTAACCTCCGCCGCCGCCCCCCTCGAGGGCAAGGCGCCGGATGCGGCCGCCCTGGAGTTCGGGATGAAAGGCTACGGCCTCTCGCGCATAAGGGCCCAGGCCTCCCGCTGGTCGCTTGCCGAGCTCAGGGCCGCCGTCAGCAAGACCGAGGAGGCCTACCGCAAGCTCATGACCACAAGCATATCGCCGGACATTATCCTCGAGGAGCTCTGCCTGGGGCTCTCGCTTCCGCCCCCCCCGCCAAGGAAGGCCGCCCCTGTCCCTCCTGACGGGCGGCCCCTCTGACGCCGCGTACCTTGCCTTGCGCCGCGAGCCTGCGCGGCGGCCCGCACCGGCCGCTTGCCCCCTGCCGCGGCTCCTCGCCCTGCGCCGCGAGCCCGCGCGGCGGCCGCGCCCGCCGCAGGCCTTCCGCCGCTGGCTTGCCGCCGCGGCGTTTTTCCCGCCTTGCGCGGCCGTCCTTGCGGCGCGGGGCGCCTGACCGGCGCCCCCGCGCCGGCCAGCTCCGCAGCCCGCCAGCCCCTAACGAGGTGCAGCATGAGCCCCGCCGAGTCCCCAAGCCGCGCGCGCCCGGCCCGCCGCCGGTTTTCGCAGGGAAGATCGGGTAGCCCTGGTTTTTCCCAACG
>JAITRL010000313.1 GCA_031288415.1 Deltaproteobacteria bacterium
GTGCGGGTCTGTCTGTTATAGTATTTGTCTCTCATGATCCACCTGCAGGCAAAAATCTAAACTGTAGAGAGTAATATAACACAGTAAGCTGCAGATGTCAATAAATATTTTAAAATCAAATTTCATGCCAAAAGCTTTTTAAATCCCGTTTTTTAGAATGCATATTTATGCAATTTTTATGCCAATAGCATGATTGAAAATATATGCAATTATAATGCCAACAATGTCCGACAGCCTCCTAGTGACGTTCCCGCAAGCGGGATTAACCCTGGGTTCGCCTCGACGGGCCTTGACGGCCTTGGCAGGTGAATGGTCACGCATGGCCTGAGAATACTCAGCCTCAGAGGCCGCCCCGGCTGGGGGCCTCTGAGGCTGAGCTGCGGCGGAGGCGCACAGGCCAGGCGCCGCCGATCAGGCGGCGGGCGCCTGGGCGTGAGGCACCTCCGCTACAGGGATCTCAAGGATGATTTTCTCGCGGAACTTCCTCACGCTGGCGAGGAACCAGGCCAGCGAGGCCAGGGCCGCGGCTATCCCGATTACGGCCGAGACGTTGAAGGGGATGCCGAAGCCCAGCTCGGGCTCCACGAAAATGAAGCAGACGCAGGTGGCCGTCATGAAGACCGCAGGCACCGTGACCAGCCAGTGGTTGGAGCCGCGCCGCACGACGTAGGCCGCCGCGGCCCAGAGGACGACGGTCGCCAGGGTCTGGTTGGACCAGCTGAAGTAGCGCCAGATCACGGCGAAGTCTATCTGGGAGAGGAACACGCCGACAGCGAAGAACGGGATGGCTATGAGGAGCCGGTTGCGGACCTTCTTCTGGCTGAGGCCGGAGAAGTCGGCCACGATGAGCCTGGCCGCCCTGAAGGCGGTGTCGCCCGAGGTGATGGGGAGCACCACCACGCCCAGGATGGCCAGCACGCCGCCCACGGCTCCCAGGAGCGAGAGGGAGACGGTGTTCACCACGTTGCCGGCCCCGCCCTTGGACATGAGGCCCGCCAGGGCCTCAGGGCTGTCGCAGAAGGTCATGGCGGCGGTGGCCCAGATGAGGGCTATCACGCCCTCGGCTATCATCGCGCCGTAGAAGACCAGCCGGCCGTCGCGTTCGTTGACGAGGCAGCGGGACATGAGGGGGGACTGGGTGGCGTGGAAGCCGGAAAGCGCCCCGCAGGCGATGGTGATGAACATGAGCGGCCACAGGGGGAGGCCCTTGGGGTGCAGGTTGGCGAAGATGCCCTCGGTCCTTATGGACTCCCAGTTGTAGAAGCTGTACCCGTGGGCGATGAGCCCCGCGGTCACCCCCACCGCCATGACGATGAGCACTACTGCGAAAAGCGGGTAGAGGCGGGCGATGATGACGTCGATGGGCAGGATGGTCGCGAGGAAATAGTAGATGAAGATGATCGCGATCCAGAACCGCAGGTTCATCCAGTCCGGGGTGAGGGCCGACAGCATGTTGGCGGGGGCGGCCACGAAAGTCACGCCCACGAGCAGCAGGAGCACGAGCGAGAAGCCCCTCATGAACTGCTTGAAGCCTTTCCCGAGCGTGAAGCCCACCACGTCGGGGATGGACTGCCCGGCGTACCTGAGGCTCATCATCCCTGAAAAATAATCGTGCACGGCACCCGCCACGAGGGAGCCGATGACTATCCAGAAGAGGGCGGCGGGGCCGTAGAGGGCCCCCATGATGGGGCCGAACACCGGCCCCACGCCGGCTATGTTCAGGAGCTGGATCAGGAAGACCTTCCAGGTGGGGAGCCGGATATAGTCCATGCCGTCGGCCAGGGTGCTGGCCGGGGTGGGGCGGTTGAAGTCAGGGCGGAAGACCTTCTCGATGACCTTAGAGTAGACGAAATAGCCGCCGATGAGGGCCGCGAGGGCGAGGAAGAAATAAAATAGCGGGGGCATGTGTCTTGCTCCTTGGGGAGGCCGCGGGAAACCTTGGTTTCCGTCCCCTCCCCTGTTCCGGAGGCCCGGGCTCCCCTTCCCTGGCCGGGGGAGCCCAGGCACGGGGGGCCTGGTGGCTGGAGGGCCGTTTTCGTCGCGAGGCTTCCCCCGGCGCCTCGCGGCGCGGCGGGAACTCCCGCACAGGCGCGGGAACCCGGGCCCGGGAAGTCCGCAGGGGATTCCCGGGCGCAGGGGCCACCCGCATGGCCCTCCGGCCGGCCGTAGGGCGCCTGGCCGCGGCGGGGGCGCGGGGTTCAGGCCGGCCGAACGGAATAATGTCGGAAGTCATCATGGCTGTCTGCGCCGTCCGGAGGATTCGCCCTGCGTGCCCGGCCGTCCTCCGCCGGGCTCGCGGCGGGAATGCAGGTTCCGCAGGGGGCGGTGCACGGGAAGGCGCCCTGGCCCGGACGGGGCCATTCGGCAAGGGAGCTAGTCTTATGGAGGAATAGGGGCAGGCGGGGGCGGTTTCAGGCGGCGCGCGCATCCTGAAGGGTTCTGCTGCGCATCTGACCTGACGATAGTCGAAAGGAAACATTTTTTCAATAACTTTATTGATTAAATTTATATTATAAACTAAAACGGTTCGTTTGCATTGTAAAATGTATGGTTTGCCAGTACAGGGCTGGTTCAGGCGGGAAACTCGGCTGCCGGAAAAGGCCCCTCCGGAACGGTGGCCTCCCGGCTGGCGCCGCCTCTGGGGTTTTCTCTGCCCCGGAAGCTTGGGGCCCCCGGCAACCCAGGCTGAGGCAAGCCTGCGACTTCCGCTGGCGCAGGTAGCCTGCGGCCTTGTTTCGCGGCATACGGGCAAGGCCGCCTCCAAGCGTTGTCGGCCGCTTTCGTTTCCAAAGAAAGTTCCAGGAGCCTGGGGATTTGCGGCCTTCAGCGGCTTTCTCGGCGGCAGGTTTTCGGGAAAATCGATTTGCCGGGCGCTTCGGGCATTTAGGCCAAGGTCTGAAGCGCCCTGTCCAGTTCCTTTAAGCCGTCAGCGTTCGGGCTGACGTGACCGCCCGGGTCAAGCGCTTCTTTCCGTCAACGACGGCCTGGCTTGTGTAACGTTAAAATCATCGGATAGAGGCGCCTGAGCCATCAGCTTCGCGCGTGCCTCCTCTGCCGTGAGCGCCACGTTACTTGCAGACACTGAATCTTATCGTACGACTTCCCATGCCGAAGCCTGCTTTCGCATCGTCTGCGCATATGGCATTCGTCCGTTCAGGCCTCGCCCTGCGGCGCTCTCGGTTCAATCTCGGCAATGTCGAGACAAGCGCCGCATTTCGGCGGTTGTCGGCTCGCGATGCTGGCATGCCTGCTTCAACGCTTCCAGAGGCTTGATGGCTTCGTAACGTGAAGCTGTTTCGCAGGGATTCCAGTCGCTATTGCCGAAGGGGCTTGCCCGCGCGGATAATTCCGGCTCTTGGGGCCCCGCTTGGCCAACGCGATAACGCCAGAAGCTGTTTTGGGAGGGGACATTCTGCATCGACGCCAGGATTTCAAAACTGTCTTACCATTAAGTATTGATTATATAAAATATATATAAAAAATTTAAAAAAATATTGAACAAACATAAATAAAAAAATAAAGTTATATAAAAGGAAACAAATAAAAAAATAAATACCGTAAAAATTGGATATTTAGTGTCTTTAGGTACGAAAAACGAGATTTTTCGTTGAAAAAATAGGAAATCTGCCAAATTAGGCTTGATTCGGGTATTGAGAAGTGCTATATCCTAAATTACTTGGCGATTCGGCACCTAAGCTGTCGGGTGCCCAAAATCTAAATAGACCAATCGGTCGCAAACGC